>NZ_CAJTUJ010000063.1 GCF_910579375.1 uncultured Rikenella sp. | reverse complement strand
TTAATCAGCTCAGCCCAATTTTTTATTCGCGCGCCTTGCGCGATTCACTCTATTTCGGCTCACCGCCGAAATAGTTGAATCGCTCCTTTAGGTGGGGCGCGCAATTAGTTTGAGGGTACTGTTCTTTTTCTTCAGAAAAAGAACCAAAAAGACTTTAGAGCGCATCCCTACGGGATGCGCTGGCGGGATCTACCCTAAAGCCATCGCAACAGCCTCGACCCAAAAACCGACATCGCACTCGCCGTGGCACGAACGCGTGGGTCGGATACTTCAAGCTCTTCCTGAAACAACAAAACCGGATATTGCAGCATGAAACTACATGCTGCAATACCCGGTTTCTCTTATTCAACTGTTTGGGGAATAAAGGGATACAAAGGCCCCTGTTACCCTCCAAAAACTACTTCTGTACCATGTCCGACGGATCGCGCATCACCATGCTCTTGGCAATCCGCAACTTCACACCGTTGTCTACTTCCACCAGCACGCTGTCTTCGTTCACCTCTTTCACCGTGCCGTAGATCCCGCCTGCGGTTACCACTTTCGTTCCGTTTTCCAACGAGTTGCGGAATTTGTTCAGCTCTTTCTGCCGTTTCTGCTGCGGACGGATCATGAAGAAGTACATCACGGCGAAAAGCAGAATCATCATGATCAGAAACGAGTAGTTTCCGCCGCCTTCTCCCCCTTGGGGTGCCTGAAGCAGGATTGTGTTGAGTGTCATGTTGTCTATTGAATTGAATTAAGTTTCAAAATCGGTAAGGTGCTTTTCGATAAACGCAAAAAACGGGCCGTTTCGTATATCGAGAACCCTTTTATTATTTAATTAATCCCCCAGAACGACTTCGCCGTCCAGATAAACGGTCGCGCACTGCCGCTCTGCGGTAATGATTTCGATCGACTTGAACTGCTGGCCGAGCCGCCCCCGGCTGTCGAACCGCCAGGTCATCAGGATAGTATCCCCCGGCGCGATCGGCGCGGGATCGTAATCCGCCGTGGTGCAGCCGCAACCGGTAATCACCTGAACGATCACCAAAGGCCGCTCCGAAAGGTTCGCCACGCGGAACCGCCCTTCGAGCACCTCTCCTTCGGCCATCCGTCCCATCCGGATGGTATCATAGCTGCGCGCCGCATCCCGCCCCTCGTCGGTCACCGGAAGAGGCAACCGGACGGTCAACAGGCCTGCCGTATCGGTCACGGTCGAGTCCGAACGATCGCCGCCAGCCGAGGATGCCCCGTCGCAACCGATCAAGAGGAGTCCGAAGAGGCTCAAAAACAAAGATGCAAAAAAATGACGCATAAATACCGGTTACTACGATTATCCCTTATTAACCCCCGCCCGAACGACGGTCTTGTCGATCAATCCCCGCCCCTGTTTAGCGATTTTCCCCTCCTGAGTCAATTGAACGACGGCTTTGTCGAGTATCCCGTTGACGAAGACGCTGCTCCCCGGTGTCGAGTAATATTTCGAGATTTCGATGAATTCGTCCAGGGTGACCTTGACCGGAATGGTCGGAAACTGAACGAGTTCGGTCATGGCGGCGAGCATGATGATCTTGTCCATGAAGGCGATCCGGTCGAAGTCCCAGTTGCGGGTAAAGCGGTCGATGTAGCCGAAGTACTCTTCGTGGTTCAGGAGCGCTTTGCGGAACAAGGTCTCGACGTATTCTTCGTCTTCCTTGTTCTTGTACATGGGCATGATTTCGGGATCGGTCGAGGTCTCGTTCAGGAAGCCGATGGTGCGGATGGCGAGACCGAGGCAGTAGGAGAGGTCGTCGACCCAAAAGAGGGAGCTCTCTTCCAAGGCCTCTTCGAGGTATTCGTTGTCTTCGATATGGGTGGAGAGGAAGTCGATGACGAATTTCCGATCGGCAGCGAAGGCCTCTTTTTCGTCCTCGGGCACGGGTGCCTCCATGTACCGTTTATAGTACGGTGCGGCGATCATGTCCTGATAGAGGCGTTTGACGATGGCTTCCTGTCCCCGCCAGGAGGCTTTGCAACGGGTCATGGCGTCCCCAAGAACCGAGCTGTCTTCGATGATCCGCACGACGCGGTTGTCGACGAACCGCACGTTAGGGTGCAGGTCTTCGTCGGTGGGCATGAGTTTGGCTCGGTTGATCTCGATCCGTTCGCGCGCGAGGCGGGCCACTTCGCCGATCAGGGCGATGAGCAGGAGGTAGAGTTCGTAACTTTTCCGAATGGCGGTGTCGAGTTCTTTCTCGGAACGGGGAATGGATTCGGCACCGGATTGGAAGTAGCTGTACAACGCTTTGACGGTTTTGATTCGAAGCAGTCGGCGACTCAGCATAGGGAACGGTCTGGAGGGGGGAGTGAAAAGTGGGTGGCTCGCGGGAGGGTCGTGCGGCCGATTAATATTCGTCTTCGTTGAAGAAGAAGTCGTCTTTGCTGGGGTAGTCGGGCCAGATGTCTTCGATGCTTTCGTAGATCTCGCCTTCGTCTTCGATCTCCTGGAGGTTTTCGATCACTTCCAACGGGGCGCCGGAGCGGATGGCGTAGTCGATCAGCTCATCTTTCGTGGCGGGCCAGGGTGCATCTTCGAGTTTGGATGCGAGTTCGAGTGTCCAGTACATAGTCTGTTCGGGTGTTTGATTGTCTCAGGGACTGAATCGGAATTTCGACGCGGTGGGTTCGGCAACTGCCTCGCGTCGAGGTCTGCAAAGGTAATCATTTTCGGTGATTTTCTGCAAATTTCGTCGTTTTCGGGCGGTTTTCGGTGGGTTCGCGGCGGGGCCCCGGGCTACCGCAGTCGTGCGGATGGCGTGCAGCGTGGCATCGGCAGCGAGGGTACGGTCTGGTCTGCGTCGGTGCACGACGGCAGCACGGACGCCTGGCGTTTGTTGTTCAGTGCGGTGAACATGAATCCTTCTGATGCGACCTATCGCGGCCACGGTTTTCAGTTGCGTTGCCTCTCGGAATAAACGCCACGGGCCCGCGGGGGGGGGGGGGCAAATGGCAGCCTCTACCCCATTCTTCGTCCGCGCGCGGGCAAGCTTTAGACCCCTAAAACTACACACAGACACAACTCCCGTCAGGTCTACACCGCAACTACCCCTACAAAAAATTGGGATCGGCTCGCAACTGCGAGCCGATCCCAATGGCAATCGATCGATCAGAGCACCAGGCTTCGCCTTCACCCTACATCAGGCGTCGATCTTGGCATACCGGGCGTTCCGCTCGATGAACTCGCGCCGGGGCGGCACGTCGTCTCCCATCAGCATCGAGAAAATACGATCGGCTTCCGTCGCATTCTCGATGGTCACCTGACGCAGCGTCCGGCCAGCCGGATTCATCGTAGTCTCCCACAACTGCTCGGCGTCCATCTCGCCCAACCCCTTATATCGCTGGATATGGACCCCCTTGCTGCCGAACTCTTCGACAGCCGCCAAACGCTGCTCCTCCGTCCAGCAATACTGCTGTTTCGGCCCCTTCTTCACCAGGTAGAGCGGCGGAGTGGCGATATACAAGTGACCGTTCTGGATAATGTCCGGCATCCGGCGGAAGAAGAAGGTCATGATCAAGGTCGCAATGTGGCTCCCGTCCACGTCGGCATCGGTCATGATAATCACCTTGCCGTACCGCAGCTTGCTCAGGTTCAACGCCTTGCTATCCTCCTCCGTCCCCACCGTCACGCCCAGCGCGGTGAAGATGTTCTTGATCTCCTCGCTGTCGTACATCTTGTGATCGGTGGCCTTTTCGACGTTCAGAATCTTACCGCGCAACGGCAGAATGGCCTGAAAAGCACGATCCCGCCCCTGCTTCGCCGTCCCGCCTGCGGAGTCCCCTTCGACGAGGAAGATCTCGGTCTGGGTCATGTCCCGCGACGAGCAGTCGGCCAGTTTCCCCGGCAAACCCGCCCCCGACAGCACCGTCTTGCGCTGCACCATGTCCCGCGCCTTGCGCGCCGCCGTCCGCGCCGTAGCCGCCAGAATCACCTTCTGCACAATCGCTTTGGCATCCTTCGGATTCTCTTCGAGGTAGTTGGTCAGGGCCGCCGACACGGCATTGTCCACCGCCCCCGAGACTTCCGAGTTCCCGAGTTTGGTCTTGGTCTGCCCCTCGAACTGCGGTTCGGCCACCTTGACCGAGATGATCGCGGTCAGCCCCTCGCGGAAGTCGTCCCCGCTGATCTCGAATTTGAGTTTGGCGAGCATCCCGCTGTCCTCGGCGTATTTCTTGAGCGTCCGGGTAAGCCCCCGCCGGAAGCCCGTCAGGTGCGTCCCCCCTTCGATGGTGTTGATGTTGTTCACGTAGGTGTGCACATTCTCGCTGAAACCCGTATTGTACTGCAAAGCGACCTCGATCGGCACTCCGTCGCGTTCGCCGGCGATGTGGATGGTGTGTTCGATCAGCGGTTCGCGCGTCCCGTCGAGGAACTTGACGAACTCCTTGAGCCCCTCCTGGGAGTAGTAGTTGTCGTGCCGGTATTCGCCCGTCTCCTCGTCCTTGTCGCGTTTGTCGGTGAGGTTGAGCCGAATCCCTTTATTGAGATACGCCAGCTCGCGCAGCCGCGAGTTCAGGGTATCGTAATTATAGGTCGTGGTTTGAGTGAAAATCTCGCCGTCGGGCTTAAACGTAATGGTCGTTCCGGTACGATCCGTCGTCCCGATCACTTCGATATCGCCCTGCGGCACCCCTTTGCTGAAGCACTGCCGGAAGATTTTCCCCTGCCGGTGCACAACGGCTTCGAGGTCGGTCGACAAGGCGTTCACGCACGAAACCCCCACGCCGTGCAGCCCCCCCGAAACTTTATACGATCCTTTATCGAACTTCCCCCCGGCGTGCAAAACAGTGAGCACGACTTCCAAGGCCGATTTCTTCTCCTTGGGATGGTAGTCGGTCGGAATCCCGCGCCCGTCGTCGCTCACGGTGATCGAGTTGTCTTCGTTGATGGTCACGTCGATGGTGGTGCAATACCCGGCCATCGCTTCGTCGATGGAGTTGTCCACCACTTCGTAAACCAGATGGTGCAACCCCTTCTCGCCGGTATCCCCGATGTACATGGAAGGCCGCTTGCGCACCGCTTCCAACCCCTCCAGCACCTGGATGCTGCTGGCCGAATATTCTCCGTTGTTCTGTGTCTTTACTTCTTCTTCGCTCATACTGCGCGTGTTTTTCTCGGTAACTTGCAAATATAGGCTTTTTCCGGCATATCTGCAAGCAGAGTAACCCGAGGCTATTCTCCGCCAGCGGTGTACCACGAGGCGTAGGTGAGGTAGTGCTCGGCGTTGAGGTGGATCATGCGGTGCTGCTCTTCGGGGGTCAGGGTCTTGACTTTGCGGGCGGGGACGCCGGCGTAGACGCTGCCGGGTTCGCATTCCTGTCCGCTCAGCACGAGGGCGCCGGCGGCAATAATGGTTCCGCTGTGCACGACGGCGTTGTCGAGCAGGGTGGCGCCCATCCCGATCAGGCAGTCGTGTTCGACGCGGGCGCCGTGGACGACGGCGTTGTGTCCGACGGAGACGTCATCGCCGATCTCGACGACGGAACGTTTGTGCAGTGTGTGAAGCACGGCGCCGTCCTGGATATTGACGCGGTTGCCGAGCCGGATGGGATTGACGTCGCCGCGCAGGACGGCTCCGTACCAGACGGAGCAGTGGTCGCCGAGGGTGACGTCGCCGATCAGGACGGCGGTTTCGGCCAGAAAGCTGTTCTCTCCTAATCGGGGCGAGGTGCCGTTCAGAGGGCGGATAAGGGCCATGGGTCTTTTTTGTTTAAGAGTTATCAAAACTGTTGCAGGTGCGTCTGGGGTAATCCCGAGCAGACAGGGCCTGCGCGAACAGAGAACGGGACGAGAAGTCGGGCCGAGGTGACCCATTCCGAGGCCGGGAGACACCTCCCCGCGCAGGGCAGTCTCAGGCGGGGCAAAGCTCGACCGCGCGCCGCCGCCTAAAAAAGCGATTCAATCATTTCGGCAGCGAGCCGAAATAGAATGAATCGCGTAAGGCGCGCGAACAAAAAACTGCGCGCGAAAAACTTGATTCCGAGCAAAAATCCGTCGCCCGCCCGCCTAAAGAGGGATTTCGCTCATTTTGCGGTGAGCAAAATCGAGATGAAATCCCAGCGGGCGACGGCACCGGCGGAGCGACAGCGGAGCCGCAGTGAGGCTGACACGGGGCGGAAAATTGGGGCGGTGCTTTGGGCCAAGAGCGAGTAGCGCGGTTCTTCGAACCGCCGGCCTTGTCGCCCAGGCGCGGAGCGCCTCGGGGGAGTGGGCGACAGGCCGAAGTTCAGAAAATTGTGCGGTGCTTCTGCGACCCTTTGGGTCGCGCGAGCCGAAGCCTCCGACCGCGGAGGGACGCACAGCGTCTTTTGCTGACAGCCTCTACCCCAAACCCCGTAGGCTTCGACCGCTTGAACTGAGAGCGCGGACGAACCTCATAGCAAAGAAGCCGTACTCTTGCGCCCCGCAGAGCCGCGCAGCCCGCCCCGCAGAGAACCCACAAGAACCCGCATAGAACCCATACAGAATTAGAACCAGACACCACACGATATGAAAAAACAGACCACAGGCCACCGAGCCCAGCCCACCACCCCGATGCCCTTCGGACACAGAAACTACCTCCTCATGCTCGCCGGCATCGGCGCCATCATTCTGGGCTTCATCCTCCTGAGCGGCGGCGCCAGCGACAACCCCGCCACCGAATTCAACCACGACATGTTCAACTTCCGTCGGCTGTACCTCGCCCCCCTGCTGCTGCTCGCCGGTTTTCTGTTCGAGATCTACGCCATCATGTACCGGCCCAAGAGCAAAAAATCGAACGAAACCGAAAACACCACCCCCCAAAGCCAGTCGTAACCCATGAGCACCCTAGACGCCATTCTGCTCGGTCTGCTCCAAGGCCTGACCGAATTTTTGCCCGTCAGCTCCTCCGGACACCTCGTTCTTTTGAGCCGCCTCCTCGGCACCTCCGTCGACAACACCACCTTCGCCATCCTCGTCCACGCCGCGACCGTACTGGCCACCATCACCGTCTTCTGGAGCGAGATCCTGCACCTCCTGCGGCGCGGGCTCACCCTCCGCTCCACCCCCGAATCGCGCTACCTGCTGAAGCTCCTCATCTCCATGCTCCCCATTCTGATCGTCGGCCTCTTTCTGAAAGACCACGTCGAAGCCCTCTTCGGGAGCGGCGTGCGGTTCGTCGGCAGCATGCTCCTCGTAACCGCGGGACTGCTCCTGCTGACCCACCTGATCAGACCGAAACAGCAACATCCCGTGACCGCCAAAGACGCCTTTCTTATCGGCCTGGCCCAATCCGTCGCCGTGATTCCCGGCATATCGCGCTCCGGCTCCACCATCGCCACCGGCATGCTCCTCGGCGACGACAAAAGCCAACTCGCCAAGTTCTCCTTCCTGATGGTACTCGTCCCGATCCTCGGCGAAGCCTTTCTGGAACTCCTGAAAGGCGAATTCTCCCCCGCCGCCTCCGGCATCTCCGGCTACGCCCTAGCCGCCGGATTTCTGGCCTCCTACCTCTCCGGCCTCTTCGCCTGCAAAGCCATGATCCGCATCGTCAGCCGCGGGAAACTGTGGTGGTTCGCCCTCTACTGCGCCGTGGCCGGCACCACCGCCCTCATTCTCGGCTAATCGCTCCATGACCGACCATTTATCCCCCCACCTTCGCCCCGACTACCCCTTCGAAGAAGGGCTCGTCCTCCCCATCGACAAACCGCTGGGATGGACCTCCACCGACGTCGTTCGGAAAGTGCGCACCCTGATGCGCCGTTTGGGGCACCGCAAAATCAAAGTCGGCCACGCCGGCACCCTCGACCCCTTGGCCACCGGCGTTCTGTTGATCTGCGTCGGCCGCGCCACCAAACAAGTCGACACCCTCCAGGCCGAAGAGAAAGAGTACCTCGCCGAGATCGAACTCGGCGCCACCACCCCCAGCTACGACCTCGAACACCCCGTAGACACCCGCTACCCCTGGGCACACATCACCCGGGCAGACGTCGAGCGCATATTGGCCGGCTTCATCGGCGAACAGGAACAAGAGCCCCCCGTCTACTCCGCCAAGAAACTCGAAGGGCGTCGCGCCTACGAATACGCCCGCGAAGGCGAAGAGGTGAACATGCGCCGGGCCGTGATAAACATCTACTCGACCCGCCTCGAGACGTGCGAACTGCCGACCTCACCGCGCCTCACCGTGCGCATCTTGTGCAGCAAAGGCACCTATATCCGCGCCTTCGCCCGCGACCTTGGGCGTAAGTTATCAAGCGGCGCCCACCTCACCGGCCTTCGCCGGACGCGCAGCGGCGGTTTTCAAGTCGAGCACTGCCTATCGTTAGAGACCTTGCAAGCGAAATTATCGCCCCCGGCTCCAACCGTTGAAACAAATCCCGTTTAATTACGTATTTTAATTATTCGTTTTGCCTCACCGGCAACGAACATCCCTTCAACCGAAAATTGAGCCGCCGGCAGCGGGAGGATACGTCAGCATCCGTCTAAAGTTTGGCTTCGCCTTCCTCCTCGCCGCTCGGCAATTTGCAAACTACGTTTGCATTGCTCTCGCTGGCAGCGTCGGTTTTCTGGTTCTCTTTGTTCACAAAGAGAACAGTACCCTCAAACCGACGCGCGCCTGCGCGCGGACAAAGAACGGGGGTAGAGGCTGCCAGTGGAAATGCGTAAGCATTTCCCGTCCACGGGACGTGGGGCCCGCGCGGCCCGAGCGCAGTTTCAGGCGGAACAAAGCTCGACCGCGCGCGACTGCTGGAGTAGGGAATCGTTAGAACAATGGTGAATTGTTCTAACAAGATTCCCGCCAGCGCGCGGACAATGGATTGGACCGAGGCGGCCTTGGGGTAGAGGCTGCCCCTTCCGAGTGCCGGGAAGCACCGCGCGCCACGCCTTAGGAAGGGAAATCGTCAAAATGTGCTGGCACGTTTTGACAAGATTTCCCAAGGCGCGCGAACAAAGCTCGCCCCACACGCAGAAAGAGATTCATTGAAAAAGCCCCCACCGAACACCGTAAAAGCGACAGTTCCCGTAAAATACCACGACCAGAATAAAAAACAGTTAAAGAGATGAAACTATCGCAATACAAGTACGACCTGCCCGAGAGCCTGATCGCCCAGTACCCCTGCGAGAACCGCGACGAGAGCCGGTTACTCGTTTTCGACCGTAAGAGCGGCAAGATCGAGCACAAGATCTTCAAAGACATCCTCGGCTACTTCCGCGAAGGCGACGTGATGATCTTCAACGACACCAAAGTTTTCCCCGCCCGGCTGTACGGCAACAAAGAGAAGACCGGCGCCGAGATCGAGATCTTTCTGTTGCGCGAGCTGAACCGCGAACAGCGGCTGTGGGACGTCCTCGTCGACCCCGCCCGGAAGATCCGCATCGGGAACAAGCTCTACTTCGGCGACGACGACGCCCTGGTAGCCGAAGTCATCGACAACACCACCTCCCGCGGCCGCACCCTTCGTTTTTTGTTCGACGGCGAATACGACGCCTTCAAGAACGCCCTTTATAAGCTCGGCGAAGCCCCCGTTCCGACCCACATCCTCCGTCGCCGCGCCGAAACCATCGACGAAGAGCGCTACCAGACCATCTACGCCGAGAAAGAGGGCGCCGTCGCCGCCCCCACCGCCGGCCTCCACTTCAGCAAACACCTGTTGAAACGCCTCGACATCAAAGGCGTAGGGCGCGCCTCCATCACCCTCCACGTCGGACTGGGGAACTTCCGTTCCGTCGACGTCGAAGACCTCACCAAACACAAGATGGACAGCGAACCCATCTTCATCACCGAAGAAGCCGCCCGTATCGTGAACACCGCCCGCGAGAAAGAGAAACGCGTCTGCGCCATCGGCACCACCGTCATGCGCACCATCGAGAGCTCCGTCTCGACCGACGGCATGCTGAAACCCTTCGAAGGCTGGACCAACAAATTCATCTTCCCGCCCTACGAATTCAGCGTCGCGAACTCCATGGTGACCAACTTCCACCTGCCCTACTCGACCCAGCTGATGATGGTCTCCGCCTTCGCCGGCTACGACAAACTGCTGAAAGTCTACGAAGTAGCCAAAGAAGAGGGCTATCGTTTCGGCACCTACGGCGACGCCATGCTGATTCTGTAACTCGATATCGGAGAGACCTATCCCGCCTCCCCGCATACTCCACGCCTCCGTCCGGACAACAATGTCCGAGCGGAGGCATTTTCGTCCGCCCCCCTCAGTCATCGTCCCCGCCCCGGGCGACCGCAATTCTTATTCGGGCACACTGAGCTACATCGGCAACAGCGGGTACAGCTACTCGTCCACCTCCCATACTTCAAACGACCACTACCGTGGGATGTACTTGAGTTTCCGTACGACAGCCCTCAGTGCCAGCGGTTCGTATCACCGTGCCAACGGTCTTCCGTTGCGCTGCCTCTCAGAATAAACGGGGACGAGAGTCACGCGAACCGGGCAGCCTTAGCTTCAAGTTGGAGTAGAGGCTGCCAATAAGACACACGGTGGGGCGCCCCGGGCTTCCGCGACGCGAGTAGCACCGGACAATTCGGCCTGCCATTGACTGTAGGTAATCACGGATACAGTTGGTCGTCTTCTGCCACGAACGGTACTTACGGATTTTTCTTATGGCTCGCCACGGAGGTACTCGTCCCCTTCCACTCGCTTTACCGTGGCCACGGTTTTCAGCTGCGTTGCCTCTCGGAATAAACGGAGACGAGAGGCACACGAAAGCTGGCTGGAACTACCCCAAGCAACCGACAGCTTCTACCCTATTGGTGCTCCTGCGGCTCGCAGAGCCGCCCGGGCCGAAGCCTCCCGCAGCGGAGGCCCGCAACTAACGTTGCTCTGGGCCCCGCAGGCTTCGACCATCAAAAGCAATCTCTAATTCACT
>NZ_CAJTUJ010000062.1 GCF_910579375.1 uncultured Rikenella sp. | reverse complement strand
GAAATAGTTGAATCGTGCAGGCGCGCGGAAAATGCGGCGGAGCGCAAGCGGAGCCGCAGTGAGGCTGACACGGGGCGGAAAACTGGGCTGTACTTGTTCTTCGGGCGGGAAAACCGATTGCGGTTTTCCCGCCGCGCTGGGCCGAGCATTTGGCCGAGCATCTGCGGCTCTTTGAGCCGCGCAGTTCGCCGCCACCCCACGCGGCGGACTGCACTCGACGGAGCTCGTTGCAGTCACCGCTGGCGGCGAACCTCGCAAAATTGAGGCGGTGGATTGGGCTGAACTCTTGCGACCCTTTAGGGTCGCCGGCCTTGTCGCCTAGGCGCGGAGCGCCTCGGGAGAGTGGGCGACAGGCCGAACCCGACAGCTTTGGGCGGTGAACGAGGTGTTGCTCTTGCGACCCTTTGGGTCGCGCGGGCCGGCCGCCTCCCCTCGGGCGGCCCGCAATCCGCCGCTCCGCGTCGAGAGTTGCTGTCCCTCCCGGGCGTCCGACCGTAAAGTCAAATTGAAATAGGGTAGAGGCTGCCGGTTGTTGGTAGGGTAGTTCCAGCCCCTTGCCCTCGCGGGCCCGCGGCCCGTTTATTCCGAGAGGCACCGCAACTGAAGAGCATAGGCGCGGCTGTCGATGTGAACAGGATCGAGCATGCCGCATTCTAAGGCCAAATACATGCCCAGAATCGAACTGACCGTGGACGACCAGCTGTAACCGTTGCTGCCGACGGCCCACAATTCACCCGTACTCCGCGGGCGGTAGCCCGGGGCGAGATCCTCGGGAATCGGCCTCAGAACCGGAGGTAAAAGTCCTGTGTCAGAGAGCGATATGCTTCCGTAAAATGTCCCTCCCCGTCTTCGATGCAAAGCTCCTCCCGAATGATTGCCTCCGGCTTCGGCCGCCGGAACGAAAACTCGATCGCCATCCGCTTCACCGGCTTGTGCGGCGTGCCCCGCACCTCAAGCATCCGATGTGCATACAACCCCCGCGCCGCAGCCTTCGCCACGAAGATCCCCGCCTCGCGGTACGGGAAAATCGCAGCGAACCGTCCGTTCTCACCCTCCAGCACTCCCGATACCGCATTGATCAACTCGTCGTACGGCAACGCCTCCGCATGCCTTGCCGCCACCCTCGCCGCCGTCGGCTGCGTGGCTGCCGCCGATCGGTCGAAACCCCGGCGAAAATCGGTGCCAGCCATAAAATAAGGCGGATTCGAGACGATCAGATCGTATTTCGCCTCCCCATAGTCAGTCGTATAAGACTGAATAGCAGCGTCGTATGCCCGCAAACGAGTCGCCCACGGCGAAGCCGCGAAATTGGTCTCCGCTTCGCGAGCAGCCTCCGAATCGACCTCAACCGCATCGATGACAGGCGGTTCCGCCTCCGTCGCAGTCCGTTGCGCCAACATCAACGCAATCACCCCCGTTCCCGTCCCGACGTCGAGCACCCGCCGCAAAGCACCCTCCAACGAGACCCACGCGCCGAGCAGCACCCCGTCCGTGCCCACCTTCATTGCCGCTCGCTCCTGCGTCACCGCGAACTGTTTGAATCGAAACGCGTTGGATTTCTGCATAGTCGTGGAAATCAGTCGATTCGCCTAATCTGAGCCCCCAGCGCATTGAGCCGCCCGTCGATGTCCTGATACCCGCGGTCGATCTGGTCGATGTTCTGGATCACGCTTTTTCCCTGCGCGCTCATCGCCGCAATCAACAAAGCCACCCCTGCCCGGATATCCGGCGAGGTCATCGTCGTTCCCCGCAGCCGAATCGCATGATCGTGCCCGATCACCGTCGCCCGGTGCGGGTCACACAGGATGATCTGCGCCCCCATGTCGATCAGTTTGTCGACAAAGAACAGCCGGCTTTCGAACATCTTCTGATGGATCAGCACCGACCCTTTGGCCTGCGTCGCCACCACGAGGAACACGCTCAGCAAGTCCGGCGTCAGCCCCGGCCACGGCGCATCCGCGATGGTCATGATCGAGCCGTCGATAAAGCTCTCTATTTCGTAGTGCTCCTGTTTCGGGATATGGATGTCGTCGCCCCGTTGTTCGAACCGGATGCCCATCCGGGCGAACTGCTGCGGAATGATCCCCAGGTCGTCGTATGACACGTTCTGAATGGTCAGTTCCGAATGGGTCATGGCCGCCATCCCGATGAAACTTCCGACCTCGATCATGTCCGGCAGCATCGTATGTTCCGTCCCTCCCAGCGCATCGACCCCCTCGATCGTCAGCCGGTTCGAGGCGATGCCGCTGATGTGGGCCCCCATCCGCACCAGCATGCGGCAGAGTTGTTGCAAGTACGGCTCGCACGCCGCGTTATAGATGGTCGTCGTCCCCTGCGCCAGCACAGCCGCCATCACGATATTGGCCGTCCCCGTCACCGACGCCTCGTCCAGCAGCATATAAGCTCCCCGCAGCCGATGATTCGGCCCCGGAGCCCGCACGGTATAGAATTTTCGGTCGGTGTCGCAGTCGAACTCGGCGCCTAATTTCTGGAATCCGATGAAGTGGGTGTCCAGCCTTCTGCGTCCGATCTTATCGCCTCCCGGCCGCGGCATGTAAGCCCGACCGAACCGGGCCAGCAGCGGCCCGGTGATCATCACCGAACCCCGCAGCCGCGAGGCGGCCCGCCGGAATTCGTCGGTCTGGAGATAATCGAGGTCGATGTGCTCGGCCCGGAAGCGATAGGCGCCCCGTTCCAGCCGCGTCACCTCGACCCCCATGGCACGCAGCAGGTCGATGAGTTGCAGCACGTCGATAATCTCCGGCACGTTCCGGACGGTGACCTCTTCCGGCGTCAGCAGCACGGCGCAAAGGATCTCCAGCGCTTCGTTTTTCGCTCCCTGAGGCTCGATCGAGCCGCTCAGCGGGCAGCCGCCCGTCACTTCGAATGTGGCCATATTCCTCGATTCTTGGTTTTGATGTGTCTAAAGTAATGAATTTTTCGGAAAGTCCGTCGGTTTTCGGCCGGATTTACGGGTGCACCCGCCGCCGGAACTCTGCCAGTGCGATGGCCGTGGCCATCGCCACGTTGAGCGATTCGGAGGTGTGGCCGGCCGCCGTCGCCGGGAAGGGCGGGATATGGAGCTTTTGGGTGACTTGTGCCGCCACGGCGGCCGAAATCCCCCGCCCTTCGTTTCCCATCACGAGCAGCCCGGGGGCGTCTCCCTCTTGGGGCAGGTCGCAGCGGTAGATGTCGTCGCCCTCCAGAAACGTGCCGTAAACGGGCACTCCCGCCTGTGCCGCTTCGCGGAGCAGCGGTTCGAGCGGCCCGTAGTGCATCCGCACGCGGAATATCGCGCCCATGGTGGCCTGCACGACTTTCGGGTTCCAACAGTCGGCGGTGCCGGGCGAGGCATAGACTGTCCGTACGCCGAACCAGTCGGCGAGGCGCAGGATCGTCCCCACGTTCCCCGGATCCTGCACGTCGTCGAGCACCAGGGCGAGTCCGTGCGGCAGCCGGGGACTCTGCTCCGCATGCCGGTCGGCGGGTATCCCGGCCACGGCGAGCACGGGGGTAGGGGTGCGCAGAAACGAAATCCGCCCCATCTCGGCAGCCGAAAGCTGCTCGCCGACGCGATAGACGGCGAGCACGTCGAAGCCGGAGGCGAGCAACTCGCTGACCATCTTCTCGCCTTCGACGACGAAGGCTCGTTCGGCTTCGCGGCCGCCTTTGTCGCCGAGCGACCGTATCCGCTTGATTTCTGCTTTTGTCAACATCTGTTTAATTGTTCGTTTACTGTGTCTACCCGCATGGAACCGTACCTTTCTTGAAAGAAAGGTACCCAAAGAACTTTCATGATAGCTACGCTCTGCCTCAGGCTCCGCAGTCCTCAATCTTCGTGGGTCTGTCGGGCTGGGTTTCCGGTGTGGCGCGCTATTCTGCGATTAATACCTTAAGCGCGCCCACCGGGAAAACCACAGCCCGACGAACAGTTCGGGATTTGGGCGACCGGCAGCTCATGGAAAACGAAGTTTTCCTGAAAGTCTTTTTGGTTCTTTTTCTTCAGAAAAAGAACAGTACCCTCCTGGGCAAAGACAGGTAAACGAAGGATAAAAAAGTATATGGAACAAAAATAGGTAAATTCGGTTGTAAAAGCCCGGTTTGTTTCGGAAAAAGCGTTATCTTTGTATTTCAGAAACTAAATTCTGAATTGACATGCTGAAAAGTACGCCCGCCCGCCTGATTTTGGAGGATGGTACGCAATTCGACGGCTTCTCGTTCGGTGCAGATCGGTCTGTATCGGGGGAAGTCGTTTTTTCTACCGCCATGACCGGGTATCCGGAGAGTTTGACCGACCCGTCGTATTCGGGACAGATTCTGGTGCTCACCTATCCGTTGATCGGGAACTACGGCGTACCGGACACTTCGGCCTTGGACGAAGTCACAGGTTTGCCCAAATTCTTCGAATCCGACCGGATACACATCAAGGGGCTCGTTATCAGCGACTACTCGTTTCAGCATAGCCATTGGAACGCCATCAAAAGTTTGTCCGACTGGCTTAAGGAGAATGAGGTGCCGGGGATCTTCGGCGTCGATACCAGAGAAATCACGAAAATCATACGCGAACGGGGGGTGATGCTAGGGAAATTGGTGCAGGAGACCGATTACGCATCGGCAGATGCTATGCCGTTCCATAACCCGAACGCCGAGAATTTGGTGGCGGCGGTCTCGTGCAAGGATACCATCACCTATACCAATCCGGAGGCGAAGCGACGGATCGTGCTGGTGGACTGCGGGTGTAAGTATAATATTATCCGGTGCTTGTATACACGGAATGCCACTGTTGTCCGGGTGCCGTGGGACTACGATTTCAGCACCTTGGACTACGACGGGGTGATGCTCAGTAATGGGCCGGGCGATCCGGCGCTGTGCGGAGCCACGATCGAAAATATCAAGCGGGCTATGACACAGAAGCCCAATCGGCCGATCTTCGGGATTTGCCTCGGGAACCAGCTTTTGAGCTGGGCCGCGGGGGCGACCACTTATAAGCTGAAATATGGACACCGGTCGCACAACCAGCCGGCGTTGGAAGTGGGAACCGATCGGGCCGTGATTACCTCTCAGAACCACGGCTATGCGGTCGATCCGACGGGGTTGGGAGAGGGTTGGGAGCCCTACTTCGTCAACCTCAACGACAACACCATCGAGGGGATCAGACACCGGACTCTGCCCTTCTTCAGCGTGCAGTTCCACCCGGAGGCCACCAGCGGGCCGGTGGATACCGAATACCTTTTCGACCGTTTCATCGAGTTAATCGACCAATACAAGAACAAATAGAGTCATGGCAGACAACAGCATAAAAAAAGTCGTCCTCCTGGGTTCGGGGGCATTGAAGATCGGCGAAGCGGGCGAGTTCGACTACTCGGGCTCCCAAGCCCTCAAGGCGCTCAAGGAGGAGGGGATCGAAACCATTCTGATCAACCCGAATATCGCCACGGTGCAGACCAGCGATGGGATTGCGGACAAGGTCTATTTTCTGCCGGTGACGCCGGATTTCGTCGAGGACGTGATTGCCAAGGAGCGGCCGGAAGGGATTCTGCTTGCGTTCGGTGGACAGACCGCTCTGAACTGCGGCGTGCAGCTCTATAAGCGGGGGATTTTGGAGAAATATAACGTGCGGGTGCTCGGGACGCCGGTGCAGGCGATCATGGATACCGAAGACCGGGATCTGTTTGTCCGTAAATTGGACGAAATCGACGTCAAAACCATTAAGAGCGAGGCGGTTACCACGGTGGCGGATGCCAAGCGGGTGGCGAACGAACTGGGGTATCCGGTGATTATCCGGGCCGCTTATACCTTGGGGGGGCTGGGCTCGGGTTTTTGCGATACGGATGCGGAGCTGGAACAGCTGGCGGCAAAGGCGTTCACCTACTCGCCGCAGATTCTGGTCGAAAAGTCGCTCAAAGGCTGGAAAGAGGTCGAATACGAGGTGGTGCGGGACAAGTACGACAACTGTATTACGGTTTGTAATATGGAGAACTTCGACCCGCTGGGGATTCACACGGGCGAGTCGATCGTCGTGGCGCCGAGCCAGACGTTGACCAATGCGGAGTACCATAAGCTGCGGCAGATTGCGATTCGGATTATCCGCCACGTGGGGATTGTGGGGGAATGCAACGTGCAGTACGCCTTGGATCCGAACTCCGAGGACTACCGCGTGATCGAGGTCAATGCACGGCTCTCGAGGTCTTCTGCGCTGGCGTCGAAGGCGACGGGCTATCCGCTGGCCTTTGTGGCGGCGAAGCTGGGGTTGGGGTATGGATTGCATGAACTGAAGAACTCGGTTACGAAATCTACCACGGCTTGCTTCGAGCCGGCGCTGGACTACATCGTATGTAAGATTCCGCGTTGGGACTTGAGCAAGTTCAAGGGGGTTAGTCGTGAGTTGGGCTCTTCGATGAAGTCGGTGGGCGAGGTGATGGCTATCGGGCGGAACTTCGAAGAGGCGATACAGAAGGGGCTGCGGATGATTGGGCAGGGTATGCACGGTTTTGTGGCCAATAAGGAGATGGCTGTCGAGGATATCGACCGGGAGCTCCAGAAACCGACCGATAAACGGATATTCATTATCGCTCAGGCGTTTAAGCACGGGTATAGTGTCGAACGGATTCACGAACTGACCAAGATCGACAACTGGTTCTTGCGGAAGCTGGAGGGGATTATCGCGCTGGAACACGAGATGGGGAATTTCCGGACGCTGGAGGCGATGCCGGACGCCTTGTTGAGGGAGGCCAAGTGCAAAGGGTTCTCGGACTTTCAGATCGCCCGGACGGTGCTCCAGAACGACGACCTGAAGATGGAGGAGGGACTGCTCAAGGTGCGGGCCTATCGGAAGGCCAAGGGGATTGTGCCGGTGGTCAAACAGATCGATACCCTGGCGGCGGAGTATCCGGCCCAGACCAACTACCTCTACCTGACTTACAACGGGACGGCGCACGACATCGATTTTGCGCACGATGATAAATCGGTCATCGTACTGGGGTCGGGGGCCTATCGGATCGGCTCTTCCGTGGAGTTCGACTGGTGCTCGGTGAGCGCCATCAACACCATTCGGGAGAACGGGTTGCGGTCGGTGATGATCAACTACAACCCGGAGACGGTTTCGACCGACTACGACATGTGCGACCGCTTGTACTTCGACGAGTTGACCTTGGAGCGGGTGTTGGACGTGACCGATCTGGAGATGCCGCGCGGGGTGATCGTGTCGGTGGGGGGGCAGATTCCGAACAACCTCGCGATGCGGCTGTATCAGGAGAACGTGCCGATTCTGGGGACGGCGGCCACGAATATCGACCGGGCGGAAGACCGGCACAAGTTCAGCGAGATGTGCGACCAGCTGGGGATCGACCAGCCGCGGTGGAAGGAGCTGACGAGTATGGACGAGATTTACGGGTTTGCGGACGAGGTGGGCTTCCCGCTTTTGATTCGGCCCTCGTATGTCTTGTCGGGGGCGGCGATGAACGTCGTCTCCAATAAGGAGGAGCTGGAACACTACCTGACGCTGGCGACCAATGTGTCGAAACAGTATCCGGTGGTGGTGACCGAGTTCGTGAATAATGCCAAGGAGATCGAAATCGACGCGGTGGCGAAGGACGGCGAGGTGTTGATCTATGCCATTTCGGAACACGTCGAGTTCGCCGGGGTGCACTCGGGGGACGCTACGATCGTTTTCCCGGCCCAGAAACTCTATATCGAGACGGTGCGGCGCATCAAGAAGATCGCGCGCCAGATTGCCAAGGCGCTCGAAATCAGCGGGCCGTTCAACATGCAGCTCTTGGCGAAGAACAACGACATCAAGGTGATCGAGTGTAATTTGCGGGCTTCGCGGAGTTTTCCGTTCGTTTCCAAGGTGCTGAAGGTGAATTTCATCGACATCGCCACGCGGGTGATGCTGGGGTTGGATCCGAAGGTGCCGCACAAGTCGGCGTTCGAGTTGGATTACGTGGGGATCAAGGCACCGCAGTTCAGCTTCAGCCGCTTGCAGAAGGCGGATCCGGTGCTGGGCGTCGAGATGGCGTCGACGGGTGAAGTGGGTTGTATCGGCGAGGACTACTACGAGGCGATCTTGAAATCGATGCTCTCGGTGGGCTACTCGATTCCGAAGAGCAGCGTGCTGTTGTCGACGGGCGACGCGAAGTCGAAGACTCTGACGCTCGATGCGGCCAAGGCGTTGCAGGAGCGCGGATACACGATTTACGCCACGAAAGGGACGGCGAACTTCCTGTCGGAGAATGGGGTACAGGCGACGGTGGTCGGTTGGCCGGATCAGGATGCGTCGGTTACCGGAGTGCCGAACGTGCTCGACTTTATCAAGGAGCACCGGATCGACTGCGTGGTCAACATTCCGAAGAACTTCACCAAGGACGAATTGAATAACGACTATACGATTCGTCGGTCGGCCATCGACTTCAATATCCCGCTGATAACCAATGCTCGGTTGGCGAACGACTTTATCGTCGCCTTCTGTCGTCGGGGTCGCGGCGATCTGAAGATCAAGGCTTGGAACGAATATAAGTAGGCGGAGGGACAGGGGGAGGCTGCCCTTTGCCCACCGCGGGCACGCGGGGCCCGGCCGGCCCGAGGCCAGTACCCTCCTGTAGCCAAAGATGCGTGAAAGAACTCTCGCGCGCCACACCTTAGTAGGGAAATCGTCAAAACTCGCTTGCGTGTTTTGACTGGATTTCCCCAGGCGCGCGAATAGAGAATTGAGTAGAGGCTTTCGCAGCAAAACGCAGTCCCCTCAAACCGCCGCGCGCCGACGCCTAAAGAAGCGATTCAACTGTTTCGGCTCATCGCCGAAACAGAATGAATCGCCCAAGGCGCGCGGACAAAAAATGGGGGAGTAGAGGCTGTCAGTGGAAATGCGCAAGCATTTCCCGTCCACGGGACGTGGGGCCCGCGCGGCCCGAGCGCAGTACCCTCAAACTAAACCGCGCGCCCGGCCTAAAGGAGCGATTCAGCGATTTCGGCGATGAGCCGAAACAGAATGAATCGCCCAAGGCGCGCGGACGAAAATAGGGGTAGAGGCTGCCCGTAAAACGCCCTGTGGGCGCGCCCCGGGCTACCGCCCGCGAAGTACGGGCGAGTTGTGGGCCGTCGGCAACAACGGTTACAGCTGGTCGTCCACGATCAGTTCGATTCAGGGCATGTATTTGGCCTTAGAATGCGGCATGCTCGATCCTGTCCACATCGACAGCCGCGCCTATGGTCTTCAGTTGCGTTGCCTCTCGGAATAAACGGGGTGGTTCTCTGACTCCCGCGAACGGTCTTTTTTCACCGAACCACGGGAAACCGAACCGTAAAAAATACGAATATGGATAAAATACGAGTGGGGATCACCCACGGCGATTTCAACGGCATCAGTTACGAAATCATCATCAAAGCATTGCTCGACCCTCGGATTTTCGACCTCTGTACCCCTGTGGTGTACGGGTCGGCCAAGGTGGCCGGGTACTACAAAGCGATGATGCCCGATGCCGAAAATTTCACCTTCAACATCATTACCGATCCTGAGCAGGCCAATGCCAAACGGGCCAATATGATCGTCTGTGTGGACGAAAACGTGAAAATCGATCCCGGACAGCCGACGGTGATTAGCGGGCAGTATGCCATTGCGTCGCTGAATGCTGCGGTGCGGGATTTGAAGGCTGGAAAAATCGATGTGCTCGTGACCTGTCCGATCAACAAGAAAAATACCACCGGCGACGATTTCGGGTTTATCGGACATACCGAATACCTCGCGGCGGAGTTCGGCGATGCCGAACCGTTGATGTTCATGGTGAGCGATACGCTGAAAGTGGGACTCGTGACGATGCACATTCCGTTGGCGCAGGTGCCCGGTGCGGTGACGACGGAGGCGGTGTTGGGGCATATCCGTGCGCTCAAACGCTCGTTGGAACGCGATTTCAATATCGTCGGGCCGAAAATCGCGGTGTTGGGGCTCAATCCGCATGCCGGAGACGACGGGCTGCTCGGAGCGGAGGAACAGGAGGTCATTATTCCGGCGATTCAGTCGGCGAAATACGAAAATATCCTTGCTTTCGGGCCTTTTGCGGCTGATGGGTTTTTCGGCAGCGGGGCTTACCGGAAGTTCGATGCCGTGCTGGCCATGTATCACGATCAGGGACTGGCACCGTTCAAGGCATTGACTTTTGCCGACGGGGTGAACTTTACGGCCGGTCTGTCGGTGGTGCGGACGTCGCCGGCGCATGGTGTGGGATTCGATATTGCCGGGAAGATGGTGGCCGATGCTGCGCCGATGCGGGCGGCGATTTACCAGGCAATCGACATTTTCCGGAATCGGCAGGTGTTCGACGAGGCGGCGGCCGATCCGTTGCAG
This sequence comes from uncultured Rikenella sp., assembly GCF_910579375.1. Classification (GTDB taxonomy): domain Bacteria; phylum Bacteroidota; class Bacteroidia; order Bacteroidales; family Rikenellaceae; genus Rikenella. The sequence goes on along the minus strand of NZ_CAJTUJ010000062.1, from coordinate 568 downwards.
CATTTTTCGAAAAACGATCGTAATGATCGTGAACGTGGACGCGGTTCGGAGCGGAGCGGGGGACATGGCGGCGGTTCGTCGCGGAGGAGCGAACGGGAAGCGGATGTGGCGGATATGTTGGAAGAGACGTCGGCGGTAGCTGCTACAGCGGATACGAATGCGGCCCTTGCGGCGGAGGTGTGATGTACGGAGCTTGGCGGGCATCGGTTTGGGCCGAGGCTGCCATAGCGAAACGTAGTTTCGCCCGTCCACGGGACGTGTGGCCCGCTTGGCCGACGCGTTCGCGTCATGGCGCGCGAAAAAACTCGACTTTGCACGAAAAATCTGTCGCCCACCCGCTTAAGAGGGCATATTCTGCCGGTTGGCGCTCGGTCAATCCGGCAAGAATTGCCGCGGGCGACGTTTAGGAGTCGATACGCCCAGCTTTCGGGTACCGAGCGGCACCGGCGGAGCGACAGCGGAGCCGCAGTGAGGCTGACACGGGGCGGAGAACTGGGCTGGGCTCCTGCGACTCGCAGAGTCGCGCAGTTCTCCGCTGGCTGCGGCCAAAAACAAATAGGCAGTGCTT
>NZ_CAJTUJ010000061.1 GCF_910579375.1 uncultured Rikenella sp. | reverse complement strand
TGCGAACCGCAAAAGCACGCCTATTGAACTAGGCCATTATTGGAAGTTCGTCCTCGGGCGCATCCCCCGGCGCCCGCCTATGGCGTTCGCTGCGCTCCGAGGACGGCGACCTAAAGGTCGCACAAGCACCGCCCACAGCCAGCCAAAATCAAAGCCCTAAAGCACTGCCCTGTGTCTGCCTCACTGCGGCTCCGCTTTCGCTCCGCCGCAGTCCCGCCCCATAAACAAAACAAAAGCCCGCGCCACTCTCGGAATCGAGAGGGACGCGGGCCTGTCGTATCCGACCGGACACCTGTTGCCCGATCAACTAACTCTCCTCAGTCGGAACGACCGTGTGCAGGTAACGCAAATAACTGTGATAACAGATACCGAACTGCGGATAGACAAACCGACGCCATACCCACTTGTAACAACGGTCGTGCCGCTCCGGTTCGTAATGTTGCGCCGTCAGCTCCTGCAAAGCCCGAGCGCGCTTGTAGTATCCTTTTTTATTATAAGCCATAACGATTCGATATAAAATTCAGAAATAAATCATACAAAAAATCCGACCTCACCGCAAGAGGCAATCGAGCCTACAAAACCACGAACTTGTCGTCCCGGACGATCTCGATTCCGCGCGCCGCCAGCAGCTGCCGCACCATCTTATCCCGACAACCGTACAACTCCGCGAAATCGCACGAAAGACGCACATAAGCCTCCGGAAGCAGGGCCGCCAGCTCCGCCCGGGCAGCCGTCGTCAGCGGCCGACCGCCTTTGAGCGGTTTGGCCGCGCCGCTCTTGAGCGCCAACGTTCCGCTGTCGAGCTCCAGCCGCCCCTCCGAAAACTGATCGAGATTCGCCCGACCGAACTGATTGATAATTCGTTCCGCATCGGCCATCACGGCTTCGTACTCCGCTTTGGCACTCTTCGCCGTGCGATAGAGCGCAATGGCCTGTTCGGCATCCTGCCGAGTAACTGTAGATTGCATCATGTGTGGTTGTTTTAATGATTCTGTACCCTCCGAACGTTCGACCCAAGTGTGTTCGTCGATCCGTTCGTACCTAATTTTCAAGCCTTTCCGACTCTCCTTGACCCGATCCAAAACGGTCACTGCCCGAGCGCGGTGCTCGCGCATGTCTTCGTATTTTCGACTCATCGTTTTTCACCGGATCGGGATACGACAAAATGTTCGGTCGGTTTCATTCGCCGACACATCTCTTCGGCTCTCGGAAACGGCTTGCCGCACTGGCACCCGAATAGGAATTTCCATATTTTCTTCATGGATAGCTGGTTTTAAAAATGTTTATAATATTGGATTCCGGAATCGTTCTACAAGGCAAAGATAATACATTTTGTAAACATACAAGACATCGACCATGCTTTTATTCGAAGAGTTTTCACTATTTCTACAATACACTAATAATCAACTATAAACATCAAAATTACACACCTTTCCCACAGATAAACCGCCGCAATCCCGCCCACTTCAATCAGATAGATAATAATAAAAAATATACGACCGGCAACATCCCGCCCCGGGCTACCGCGAGAGAGCCAATGGCACGCTGAGCGCCGTCGGCTACCACGGGTTCAGCTATTCGTCGTCGGTGAGCCGCAGCAACGGGGTGTACTTGTATTTCAACGTGGCGACCCTCAATCCCGGCTTCGCGTACTACCGCGCCTACGCTCTTCAGTTGCGTTGCCTCTCGGAATAAACGGGGACAAAACGCCGCCACCACCTACACCCAATAAAAAAACGTCCGGCGAGGAGAATCTCCTCGCCGGACGCAAACCGACGGCACAGAAAGCCTAAAACTTGTCGTCCATAAGCTCGAAATAGGCCCGCGGATGGTCGCAAATCGGACATTTTTCCGGCGCCTCCTTGCCCTTGTGCACATAACCGCACTTCCGACAACGCCAGGACTGGGGCGTATCTTTCTTGAACATCTCGCCCGCTTCGAGCGTCTTCAGGAGCTTGCGATACCGCGCTTCGTGATCCTTTTCGACCGCCGTTATCAGACGGAATTTAACCGCGATTTCAGGAAAACCCTCCTCTTCGGCAATCCGGGCGAACTCCGGATAGAGCACATGCCCTTCGTCGTGTTCCCCTTCGGCCGCTTCGGCCAGGTTTTCGGCCGTCGTGCCGATCACCCCCGCCGGATAAGAGGCCGTGATTTCGACCATCCCGCCCTGCAACAATTCGAAATAGACCTTTCCGTGCTGCTGTTCGTTGGCCGCCGTCTCGTCGAAGAACTTGGCGATCACCTCGTACCCCTCTTTCCGGGCCTTTTTGGCGAACATCGTATAACGCGCCCAAGCCTGCGATTCACCGGCAAAAGCTTTCAGCAGATTCTGTTCGGTACGTGTACCGTGGATACTCTTTTTTCCCATAATAGATCGGATTTAAAGTTTCGTTAAACACCCTATTGAACTTACAAAAAATATACCATTCCGAATTATCATCCGACCGAAAACGGAAAAATCACCTGTTTTTTGAACGGAACCCGCCGAATCGCTATCTTTAACCCTACGGATCGCTCCGGCGACCGCATACTCAACCCGCAAAAAAACGCACAAACATGAACGATACCGCACCCAATCCGCTGTTGAGCAAATGGACGACCCCTTACGGCGTTCCGCCGTTCGACCGGATCCGCATCGAAGACTACCGGCCGGCCGTCGAACGCCTCATTGCGGAGAGCCGGGAGGCGATCGACCGGATCGCCACCCGGCCCGAGGAGCCGACCTTCGCCAACACCATCGAAGCCCTCGAATTCGCCCAACAGCCGCTGGAGCGGGCCATGACCCTCTTCTACAACCTCAACAGCGCCGAAACCGACGACGCCATGCAGGCCCTGGCGCTGGAACTTTCGCCGATGCTCACCGACTTCAGCAACGACGTGATGCTCAATCCCCGGCTGTTCGACCGGGTGAAAAGGGTTTACGAAGCCGCGGCGGACGATGAGTTCGAGGGACTCTCGGCCGAGCAGCGGATGTTGCTGGAAGAGAGCTACCGCGGCTTCGTCCGCTCAGGAGCCAACCTCGACACGGAACGCCAGACCGAATACCGGGGCGTGACCAACGAGCTGGCCCGGCTGACGCTGCGTTTCGAGCAGAATCTGCTGGCTGCGACCAATGCCTTTCGGCTCCACCTGACCGAGCCGGACGAGCTCGCAGGGCTGCCGGAGGCGGTACGCGACGCGGCTGCGGCCGAGGCGAAGGCGGCGGGACTGAGCGGCTGGCTCTTCACGCTCCACGCGCCGAGCTACATTCCGTTCCTGACCTACTCCGAGCGGCGCGACCTGCGCGAGAAGCTCTACCGGGCCTACAACAGCCGGGCCTACGGCGGCGAACAGGACAACAGCCGGATCATCGTCCGGATCGCCGACCTGCGCCTCCAGTTAGCCAATCTGTTAGGATACAGTACCTACGCGGACTACGCCCTCGAAAACCGGATGGCGGGGAGCGCCGAACGGGTGAACGGCCTGTTAGACGAGCTGTTGGAGCGGGCCAAACCGCATGCCGAACGGGAGGTGGCGACGATCCGTGCCTACGCGGAGAGCCGGGGTTTCGACGGGACGCTGATGCCTTGGGACTGGGCCTATTACACTGAAAAATACAAGGCGGCGACCTACGATTTCGACGACGAGGCGACCCGCCCCTATTTCCGGCTGGAGCGGGTGCAGGAGGCGATGTTCCTGCTCGCCGGACGGCTCTACGGGCTCTCGTTCAAGGAGAACAAGGAGATTCCGATCTACCATCCCGACGTCCGGGCCTTCGAAGTCTACGACGGCTCGGGAGGCGACGACCGGCCCATGGCCATCCTCTATATCGACTACTTCCCACGGCCGGGCAAGCAGGGGGGCGCGTGGATGACGTCGTATCGGCAGGCGTATCGCGACCCGGAGACGGGTGAGGCGGTGATTCCGATCGTCTCGCTGGTGTGCAACTTCACGAAGCCGACCGAAAAACGGCCCTCACTGCTGAGTTTCAGCGAGGCGACGACCATTTTCCATGAGTTCGGACATGGACTGCACGGGATATTGGGCCGGGGAAGCTATCCGAGTCTGACGGGGACGAACGTGCGGCGCGACTTCGTGGAGCTGCCGTCGCAGATACTGGAAAACTGGGTGGCCGAGCGGGAGTTTCTCGACCTCTGGGCGGCGCACTACGAGACGGGCGAAAAGATGCCGCCGGAGCTGATCGACCGGATCGAGGCGGCACGGCGCTATCTGGCCGCCTACGCCTGCGTGCGGCAGGTGCAGTTCGGCCTGTGCGACATGGCTTGGCACTCGATCGCGGAGCCGCTGGACGAAGGGTGCGACGTGGCGGCGTTCGAACGCCGGGCGACGGAACGGACGCAGGTGATGCCGCGGGTCGAGGGAAGCTGTTTCTCGACGAGTTTCGGTCACATCTTCGGCGGGGGCTATGCGGCGGGGTACTACAGCTACAAGTGGGCGGAGGTGCTGGAGGCGGACGCTTTCGCGCGGTTCCGCGAGCGGGGCATCTTCGACCCAGCGACGGCGCAGGCGTTCCGGTCATACATCCTGACGCCGGGCGGCAGCGAACATCCGATGACGCTCTACGTCCGCTTTGCGGGCCACGAGCCGACGGTGGGGCCTCTGTTGGAGAAGATGGGCATCGGCGACGGGGCTAAGGGCCGATAAACGACGCCTGAAATAAGACGGGGGCTCGCAGTCGATTATACTGCGAGCCCCCGTTGTCTCTATCCCTCCGAACGCATCTACCGCCGTTCATCCCCGCCAGCGGCCGGTTTCGGGGCATCCGTCCCCTCCAACGCCTGCACGCTCCGGAGCAGGGTCTTGTCCTGCGGCAGGATATAGTAGTAGAAAGCGTTCTCGTTCAAAGCCGTATTCCGCCCGATATAGGCCTTGATCTGGGCCGTAATCATCGGTTTGGAGAGGCTCATCTCGGTCTCCGTAGGCCGGACTCCCTGCCGATCGGCATAGGCGACGAAGTCGTAAAAGAGGTTCTTGTCGGCGAAAAAGCGATCCAGCTCGGCCAGCGTCTCGATGGCGTTGATCTCCTTGCGATACCGATCCGTCATCTGCGAAGCGTAGCGGAAAATCAGGTTTTTCTGGAACAGTTTCGAAAAATACGGCGTAATGAAAGTCGTGTCGATCGGCACGAAGAGGTCGGGCATAATCCCGCCGCCGCCATAAACGACCTTGCCGCCCGGCGTGACGAACCGCAGCGAGTCGTCCTGCCGGATGCTGTCGGCGGTCATCATCTCGTTGTGTTCGAAACGGCGCATCACTTCGGCATGGTACTCCGCATCGTTCCCCGGGGTGTACGGTTTCTGGATCGATCGCCCCACCGGGGTATAGTACCGCGCGATGGTGAGCCGCATGGCCGATCCGTCGCCCGGGAACGAGATCTGTTCCTGCACCAGCCCCTTGCCGAACGACCGGCGCCCGACAATCACCCCGCGGTCGTTGTCCTGAATGGCTCCGGCGACGATTTCGCTGGCCGAGGCCGAATTCTCGTCGATCACCACCGCCAGCTCCATGTCCAGAAACCGCCCGTTTCCGTCGGCAAACTGGTCGGCACGGCGCGAGGCATGCCCCTCGGTATAGACGATCCGCTGGCCGCCCGGCAGAAACTCGTTGATGATATAGATCGCCTGATCGAGGTATCCGCCGCCGTTCTCGCGCAGGTCGAGGATGACTTTCCGAGCCCCCTGCTCGCGCAGACGATTCAACGCCGCGGTCACTTCGGTATGGGTCGAAGCGGCGAAATGGCCGAAGCGGACGTAACCGATCTCGGGATGTCCCGGCACGATGAAAGCGGCTTCGAGGCTCTTCACCGGAACGGCGCCGCGGGTGACCGTAATCGGCAGCAGCTCCTTGGCCGGCGCCCGCAGAATGCCCAGCCGAACGGTCGAGCCGCGTTTGCCGCGCAACAGGCCGACGACCTTGTTCTGATCCATCTTGACGCCGGCAATCAGGCTGTCGTTCACCGTGATGATACGGTCGCCGGCCACGATGCCCGCCGCCGAGCTCGGCCCGCCGGAGATCACGTTCGTGATCTGCACCGTGTCGGACAACATATTGAACATCACGCCGATCCCGTCGAACGTTCCGGTCAGCGGTTCGTTGGTCGAGGCGAACTCCTCGGCGGGAATATAGACGGAGTGCGGATCGAGCTCCTGCAAGAGAATCGGCACGGCCAGCTCGGCCAGCGAGTCGCGGCTGATAGGGTCTACATACCGGTTTTCGATCTGGGTCAGGGCCCATCCGAGTTTGTCCCCTTCCCGGACGGTGCGGTAGGTGTCGCGCAGGGCCGAACGTTCGAGCATCACGCCCAAAGCGGCGCCGACGAGCAGGACGGCCAAAAGAATCAGGGTGAGGCGGACGGTGGTTCTATAATTACTCATGATGTGCGGTACGAAACAAAAGATGTGCCGCCCGGCGGGAAAGGCACGAAATCGGCCCAAATATAGTAATTTTACGCGGAATTATTTTTAGCAGCAAGGGGCTATGGTCAAGGTTTCGGTGATAACGGTAGTTTGGAACGGGGCGGCGGAGCTGGAAAAGACGCTGTCGAATCTGACGGCGCTGGATCGTTCGGCGGCGGAGCTGGAGTTGGTTGTGATCGACGGGGGGTCGACGGACGGCACGCGGGAGGTGATGGAGCGGTTCGGCGACCGGATCGCCTACGGGATGAGCGAGCCGGACGGGGGTCTGTACGATGCGATGAACAAGGGAATCCGGGCGGCGACGGGCGACTATCTGTGGTTCGTGAACGCGGGGGATACGGTGTGGGAGCGAGATGCGCTGACGCGGATTTTCGGAGCGGGTCTGCCGGCCGGGGCGGATATCTACTACGGCGAGACGCTGGTGACGGACGAGGCGGGCAGGCCGCTGGGGCTGCGCAAGAAGCCGTTGCCGCACAGGGGGCTGACGTGGCGGTCGCTGGAGCGGGGAATGGTGGTGTGCCACCAGTCTTTCCTCGTGCGCCGGACGATCGCGCCGCTGTACGACACGGAGCGATACCGGCTGGCGGCGGATATCGAGTGGGTGATCGCCTGCCTGAAACGGGCGCGGTCGGTGGTGGATGTGGGTTTCGTCGTGAGCTGTTTCGCGCCGGGCGGTCTCTCGACGCGCCGCCGCCGGGCGAGCCTCCGGGAGCGGTGGCGGATCATGCGGGAACATTACGGTCTGTTCCGAACGCTCGGGGCGCATGTCGGATTCGCCTGGAGCGCTCTTTGGGACAAGCTGTTGCGCCGTCCGGAGTTTCGGGAGTGGAAAAAATAACGGAAACATGATTAAGGCTGACACGGCCAGCCTTCGAGTGCCGAACGGCACCCGCCCCGGGCTTCCGCGATCCGGGCGCTCACAGGCAGCCTGGCAATGCGGTCTATATCGGTCTCTACGGCTACAGCTGGTCTTCCGCCACGAGCGGCATCTCGGGTGTGGATTTGAATTTCAACATGACGATTCTCGACCCCGGCCTTACGAACGATCGAGCCTACGGTTTTCAGTTGCGTTGCCTCTCGGAATAAACGGTGCCGCTCGGCACCCGAATACTGGCTGGAACTACCCTAATTAGGTGCCCCTACCCTATTTGGGCTCCTGCGGCTCGTAAAGCCGCGCGGGCCGGACGCCTCCCCCTCGGGAGGCCCGCAAACTCACAATGTTCGTTGCGTCCCGCCCGGGCATCCGACCCACTAAAGTGACGCGCACAAAGCACAAAGAAAGGTACCGAGCTAGACAGCCCCACCCCCGCCGTCTATTTCTTATACTTCAGCCGCGACTTCGTGATGGTGCTCTCCTGAACCGGCTTGTGCGGTTTCGACGCAATATTGAACTGCAAACCGAACCCCACCGACTGATAAATCTGCAAGTAATCCCACGGTTTCGGCCGCCGACCCGCATCCAACTTCGCCTGCGCGTCCGGCGTGGTGATCTGGTCGTTGTAGATCATGCTCACGAAAGCGCTGGCCGAAATCACGTTCGTAATCTTGAAATTCAGCGTATTTTCCCACGTCGCCGAAGGCACGTTCGAGTAGTTCCAGAACGACTCCAACTTCGTAATGTATTCGATCTTCTCCTTGGCGAATTTCGTATTGAAGTTCACCCGCAGCTGGGCACCGATCTCGGCTTTGAATCTCGGATTCTCCTTGTTCGGGTCAATGCCGAATCCCCCCTTGCGCGCCAACGAGTCGTTGAGGACGAAGATCATCTTGCCCGCCACCGGAGACAGCAGGATATTCAGTTTTTTGCTCGGCGGCTCGTAGGTAAAACCGACCGAAACCTCGACCGTTCCCGGCGCCATAAAGGTCGATTTCCAGACCTTCGGTTTGTCCTTCGGGTAGTCGTAACTCTTCGTGAACTGCGATTTCCAGATCAACGCCCCCGAAAGTTTCCACCGTTCGGAAATATTCCAGCTCGGTGTGGTCGAAAAGTTGAAATAATCGGCATTTTTGCGCGTCTGACCCGTGGCGCGCATAATCCCGAACTTGGCGTCGAATACCGTCTTGATGCTGAAGACCGGCGCAACATAATTGTGTTCGGCATTGAGCGAGGCCAGTCCCGAATAGGAGTCGTCCCCCCCTTTCTGCCAGTTATTGAAGCTCACCTGCGAAATGTCGAGCCGGGGAGCGATTTTGTAGCTGTTGCGTTGTTTGGAGCGCAGTTTGCGGAGGTATTTGTCGTAGGCCTCGCTGTAGAGTTCGAACTTCATGTCGGTGGTAGGCTTCGGCACGCGGATTGTGTCGGGAGCCACCGGCGCGAGCGGCACGGCCTGTTTCTTCGGATTGAACTGAGCCCGGGCCACGCTGCCGGTTCCGAACAGAATCAGGCAGGCGAGGAGAGTTTTTCGGTACGAAATATGTAGTTTTGTTCTCATAAGATTGCAGTGGCGAAGCGGACGGACATCGAATCGTCGCAGGCCGCTATTTCCGCTTGCGAATTTACAAAAATAAAATCAGAGCCTGACTATGAAATATTTCGGAGCCCACGTCAGCGCGGCCGGCGGGGTGGAGAACGCCCCGTTGAACGCTCGCCGGATCGGCGCCGGCGCTTTCGCGCTGTTCACCAAAAATCAACGCCAGTGGGTGGCCCCCGCCCTGACGGCGGCACAAATCGAGGCTTTCCGGGCCAATTGCGAAGCGGGAGGGTATCGGCCGTTTCAGATCCTGCCGCACGACAGCTATCTGATCAACCTCGGGAATCCGGACGACCAGGCGATTCTGAAGTCGCAGGCGGCGTTTACGGACGAGATGAAGAGGTGCGAGGCGCTGGGCCTCGACCGGCTCAATTTCCACCCGGGCAGTTCGCTGGGGGCGATCAGCGATGAGGAGTGTCTCGACCGGATCGCGGCGTCGATCGACCGGGCGCTGGCCGAAACGAAAGGGGTGACGGCGGTGATCGAGAACACGGCGGGGCAGGGTTCGAATCTCGGCTGGCGGTTCGAGCACCTGGCGCACATCATCGAAAAGGTGGCGGACAAGAGCCGGGTGGGGGTTTGCATCGACACGTGCCACGCCTATTCGGCGGGGTACGACCTGAGTTCGGAGGAGGCGTGCGAGCGGACTTTCGCGGAGTTCGATCGGGTGGTCGGCTTCGGTTACCTGCGGGGCATGCACCTGAACGACGACCTGAAGGCTTTCGGCAGCCGGGTAGACCGCCATGCTTCGTTGGGCGAGGGGACGTTGGGATGGCCGGTGTTCCGGTACATCGCGCGGGATCGACGGTTCGACGACATGCCGCTGATTCTGGAGACGCCGGACGAGAGTCGCTGGCCGGAAGAGATCGCGCAATTGTATACATTGGCGGAGGGCCACTAAGTATCTCTGTGAACGGCGGCATTGAGGGGACTGAGACGCTCGGCTGCTCGAGGCAGAGGGTGGCATGGAAATGCCTTGTGGACGTGCCCCGGGCTTCCGCGATCCGGGACATCATGGACAATTCGGGAATGCCATATATATCGGCAACTTCGGCTATAGCTGGTCGTCCGCTGTCAGCGATAATAACAGTGTGTATTTGAACTTCAATGCGACAGGGATCGATTCCTGTCACGCAGACAGCCGCGGTCACGGCTTTCCGTTGCGTTGCCTCTCGGAATAAACGGGCAAGGGAGCTTTCGACGGAACCGATTGGGGACTTAGAACCCGGGCTTGGGCCCGTTTTCCATTCAGATTTTGCAATTCGAATACCGGTCGGCACCGCCCCGGGCTTCCGCGATGCGGGAAACGCAGGACAATTAGGCGATTTAATGTCTGTCGGCACCGAGGGGCCTATTTGGTCGTCCGCTGTCAGTGCGACCTACGGTGTATTCTTGAGTTTTGGCATGCAGTATCTCGTTCCTTGCTATGTACACGTCCGTGGCCCAGGCAATCAGTTGCGCTGCCTCTCGGAATAAACGGGCACCCACAGGGTGTTTTATTGCCAGCCTCTACCCTACTTTTTTGTTTGACGTTGGCGGCCGAAGCCTGCGGGGCCCACTGCAACGTCAGTTGCGGGCCTCCGCGGCGGGAGGCTTCGGCCCGAGCGACCCTAAAGGGTCGCAAGAGTTTCGTCCAAACCACAGCCCTATTCTGCAAAGTTCGTCCTCGGCGCGCCTCCCCCGCGCCGCTAATGCGTCGCTCTCGCCAAGGACAGCGACCTAAAGGTCGCAACTGCCCAACCACCAACATCGCCCAATGTTCGCAGGTTCGGGCTGCGGCGTCCGGCCCGGGCATCGAAGATGCCCCGCCGCAAGCCCGGCGGTTCTACGAACCGCAAGAACTCAGCCCAACTCGCCACTCAAAGTTCACCCCGCTCTTTCATGTGCGTCTTCGGTGCACCTTGTTAATGATTAATGCAGTTCGCCGCCAGCGGAGAGCAGCAACGAGCTCCGACGAGTTGCAGCCCTCCGCCTGCCGGGGCGGCGGACTGCGCGACCCAAAGGGTCGCAGGAGCACAGCACGGTTCAGTTCAATCCACAACCCTAATCTCTTGTATTCGGCCTGTCGCCCATCCCCCCGAGCGGCAAAGCCGCTGGGCGACGAGGCCGGCGGTTCGAAGAACCGCAGAAGCAACGCCTTTTTCTGTCAAGTTCAGCCTTGTCGCCCGATCGGGCGACAAGGCTGAACTTGACAGAAAAAGG
>NZ_CAJTUJ010000060.1 GCF_910579375.1 uncultured Rikenella sp. | reverse complement strand
GAGGGCGGTGGGTTGGGCTGAACTGTTAGCTGTGCTTTGGGCTTTACTTTAGGCCGCGAGCGAATAGCTAAGTCCCCGTGTTAACGGTCGGCCCGCAGCCCCCGGATGCGGAGGGGACGCACAGCGTCTTTTACTGGCCGCCTCGGCCTTAATATTCGTTCTCCGCTGGCTGCGGCCGAAAACGAACCCGACAGAATGTGGTGATAAACGGGCGATGGTTTGGGCGAAACTGTTGCGACCCAACGGGCGACGGGCCTTCGGCCCACCCCAGGAGCGCGCAACCTGAAACCAACAGAATGGGGCGGCGAATTGGGCCGAGCCTCTGCGGCTCTTTGAGCCGCGCAGTTCGCCGCCACCCCACGCGGCGGGCTGCAGCTCGGCAGAGTTCGTTGTGCCTCCGCTGGCGGCAAACCGCCAAACCCCGCCCCGGGCGAACGCCACTACACTACGGGAGCATTATACGGTGTCGGCAGTTACGGCTACGGTTGTTCATCGACAGCCGGTGGCACCAATGGAAAGCACTTGTTCTTCCACGTGACAGCACTCGATCCCCATCGTGCACATACCCGAGGCTACGGTTTTCAGTTGCGTTGCCTCTCGGAATAAACGCCGCAGGACCGCGGGGGCAAGGGGCTGGAACTACCCTACTAACAACCGGGCAGACTCTACCCTAACCAACTGGCCGCCTCGGCCTTAATAACCGGCAACCGCTACCCGATGCAACCGCAGGTGCGGCCCGATAAAGCAATTGCACTTTTCACAGACTCAATTGCGCCTCCGTCAGCGACGAACTACTATAGGCCAAGGACGAATCCGCCAGAAAAAGACCTTACTCCTGCGATTCTACGAACAATACCCTGAACCTCCGCTTCAGAGCCCTACAACCGCTCCGAAGCCCCGAAATACAACCGACCTCAAATCATATCATTCAAAAACCGATGCGAAAAATACTCCTATTTTCTCTATTCCTAGTAGTCGGGCTCACCGCCTCGCAAGTACTGCCCAACCTCCTCTCCGACAGCGGGTACGGCACATTCAAACAGACCGCCGATCTGATGCTCTACATCTGCCTCGCCTTCATCATGATCAACGTCGGGAGGGAGTTCGAGGTCGAGAAATCACGCTGGCGGAGCTACGTGAGCGACTACTTCATCGCGATGGCCACCGCAGCGCTGCCGTGGCTCCTGGTTGCCGTCTACTACGTCTTCGTGCTGCTGCCCGAGAGCTACTACGGAGACTGGGGCGCGTGGAAAGAGAGCCTGCTGCTCAGCCGGTTCGCCGCACCGACATCGGCCGGAATCCTCTTTACGATGCTCGCCGCCATCGGGCTCCAGAGCAGTTGGATCTACCGGAAAATCCAGGTGCTGGCCATCTTCGACGACCTGGACACCATCCTGCTGATGATTCCGCTGCAAATCATGATGGTCGGATTCCGACTGGAAGTAATCGTGATACTGGCGGTCGTCACCGTCCTGCTGGGTTTCGGATGGAAGTTTCTGGCCCGGTTCCGAATCGGACAACGCTGGTGGGCCATTCTGCTCTATGCCGTGGGGGTGATCTTCGTGACGTGGCTCGTGAACCGGCTCTTCCACATCCATATCGAAGTCTTGCTGCCGGCGTTCGTCTTAGGGATGGTGATGCGTCATCGGCACATCGACTCCCGCATCGAACGCAATGTATCGACAGGTATCTCACTCCTATTCATGCTGTTAGTCGGACTGAGCATGCCGTATTTCGTGGGCGGCGGGGCGATGAGCGGTTTTTCGGCCTCGTCGGCGGCCGAGGGGGGCGGGCCTTCGATCCTCGGGATGCAGCCGATGATCTCGTGGGGGGCGATTGCGGTGCATGTGGTGGTGGTTTCGCTGCTGTCGAACGCGGGTAAGTTGGTGCCGTTGTTTTTCTACCGCGACCGGATGCTGGAGGAACGGCTGGCACTGTCAGTGGGGATGTTCACGCGGGGCGAGGTGGGAGCCGGGATTATCTTCATCGCGCTGGGATACCGGATCGGCGGCCCTGCTTTGGTGATTTCGGTGCTGACGCTGGTGTTGAACCTGATCCTGACGGGGGGCTTCGTGGTGTGGGTTCGTCGGCTGGCGGTGCGGGCCTACGGGGAACAGGAGGCGGTGTAAAATAGGAAGCGGGGGCTCTCAATGAGCCCCCGCCTTGTTCTATTATTCGTAATATTTGCACCAGATATTTCGGATATGCTGATTCACAACATTTGTATCATTCCCATTATTTACAGCTTCTGTTAAGATATTCACGACAGCTCGTTTATTTTGATACTCAACAGGTGGATTATTCTCTGTGATAAAACGAATTATGGGTATAATATCTTCCGAATATCCAATATAAGTTCCATCTGGTATACAACTAACGTCACGCAAGGCACATCGACCATAAAAAATAATCACAGAATAAAACGGAACATCAGCAATTCCGGATAGCTTCCATTTCAGAGCTTCAATGTGTCCTTTATTTTGCATAATTGGATTATAGAAGCGATATTTTTCTCTTCCATAAGCCAATACTTGTGTCCAATAATTTTGATATCCCTTACCGAATATCCATCCGCTATAATCTTTTACTTCAAAAACGATTATTCCAACTTTCGTAACTACCACTGCATCTATTTGTGCATATTGATTATTCGCACGCTTGGATAAGTATAAATCATGATAAGTAGTAATAGGAGGAATCCCATGTTTTAACAATCGTAAGATTAATTTTCGTTCCGATCGAGTTCCTCGATGTATCGTTGTTACCGTCTTTAACAAAGCCATATTCTTTAACCTATAGAATATGGCGATCGCTATAACGATAACACCAATGATAACAACAACTACATCTATTCTCATCATAGAAGCATTATTTGTTGCATAGCCCCCACTCATAGACCCGCAACCCCACGGCGGGAAGCTCGTCCGCTAACCGCGCCTCCGGCGGCAGGAGCGGAGCTGCCACTCCCCCGCTCCACGGCACCGCCTCGGCCGGGTAGAGCTCCCGCACCGAAAGACCCGACGTGAAGACCCGCGCCTCGTCCCACAGCCCCTCGCCGATAAACGACTCCAGCACCCGACGGCCCCCCTCCACAATCAAGGACTGCACCCGATAGGGCTCTCCCGCCAGCACACGCAACACATCGGCCAACGTCTCGAACCCCTCGACCGCCACCTCCGACCGGGAAGAAAAACGCTGTTCCGCCTCGGCGAGTCGTTCCGGGGCCGTGAATAAGAGCGTCCGCGCCGCCCCGTCACTGAACAGGCGCAACCCCTCGGGCAGCGTCAGACGCCGGTCGAGCACCACCCGCAGCGGATTCCGACCCTCCCATGCCCGCACCGTCAGCGACGGGTCGTCCAGCCGCGCGGTCTCCGTTCCGACCAGTATCGCATCCTCCTCGGCCCGCCAGCGGTGCACCAGCACCCGAGCCGCAGGGCCTGTCATCCAAGCCGCCGGCACCTCCGGGCCGGGTCGCACCGCGTCCAGACAGCCGTCGGCAGTCTGCGCCCACTTCAGAATCACGTACGGACGCCCCTGATTCTGAGCCGTAAAGAAGCGGCGGTTGAAGTGCAGGCACTCCCGCTCCAGCACCCCTACCCTCACCTCGACGCCTGCCTCGCGCAACCGCTCGATGCCTCGCCCGCACACCTCGCAGTAGGAGTCGATGCAACCCACCACGACCCGCGGAATGCGCCGCGCGACGATCAGTTCGGCGCACGGCGGCGTCCGGCCCCAGTGACTGCAAGGCTCCAGCGAGACGTACAACGTGCTCTCCGGCAACCGATCGCCGTATCCCCGGGCCTCGGCATCGGCCACGGCGTTCACCTCGGCATGGGCCTCGCCGCACCGACGGTGCCACCCTTCGCCGATGATCCGCCCGTCGTGCACGATCACGCAGCCCACCATCGGATTGGGCGCCGCCGCGCCGGCTCCGAGGGCGGCCAGCTCCAGGCACCTTTTCATATACAATTCTTCGGTCATGGAGGCAAATTTACGTATCTTTGCTCAATATGACGCTTCGGGAAACAAGTCGCCTCGCCGTCGCCCGGCTGAGCCCGTTGTACGGGACAGACGAGGCGCGGGTCGTCGTCTCCAGGCTGTTGGAAGAGAAATACGGCATCGGACGGTTAGCGGTCGCCTTGCAGGGCGACGCGGCGTTCGAGCTCGGCGAGGCGTGGGAGGAGGATCTCCGGCGGCTGGAGCGGTGGGAACCGGTACAGTATGTCACGGGGCGGGAGGAGTTCTACGGCCGCTCGTTCGAGGTGACGCCCGACACGCTGATCCCGCGGGGCGAGACGGAGCAGCTGGTGCGGACGATTCTGGACGGATCGCCCCGGCGGCGGGTGCTGGACATCGGGACGGGGAGCGGGGCGATCGCCGTCACGCTGGCGGCAGAATGGGGGGCGGAGACCTGTGTCGAGGCGTGGGACATCTCGGAGGGGGCGCTGCGGGTGGCGGCTCGGAATGCGGAGGCCGTTGGTGTGGGAGGGCGTATTCGGTTCGTGCAACAGGATGTGTTGAGCGGCGGACCACCAGTGCCGGAAGCGGAAAAATTCGACCTGGTGGTGAGCAATCCGCCCTATGTGCTCGATTCGGAGCGGGCTGAGATGCGGGCCAACGTGGTGCGCTATGAACCGGAGGGGGCCTTATACGTACCGGACGACGACCCGCTGCGCTTCTACCGGGCGATCGCGCGGCTGCCGCTCTTGAAACCGGGGGGTGAGCTCTGGTTCGAGATCAACGAGCGGTTCGGCCTTCAGACGCGGGAGCTGTTGCAGGGGCTGGGCTATGCCGATGTGCGGGTGATACGCGATCTGCACGGGCGCGAAAGGTTCGTGCGGGCGACATTCATATCGGAAAACAAGTAACGCTATGGTCTACTACGGCGACGAAGAGTTCGGCTACGACCGCCACCCGAGGCGGCGGAGGCTCGAAAACATCGACTTCTCGAAACCGGCCAAAACGCCGGAACGCGCCCTGGAGTCGCTGATGCTCAGCTGCGCGAAGAGCGAACGGTGTATCAGCGACATCCGACGGTCGCTCTTCCGGTGGCGGATGAACAAGGAGGACTACGACCCGATCATCGAACGGCTCGTCCGCGAGAAGTTCGTGGACGAGGAGCGCTATGCCCGGGCCTATGTGCGCGACAAGATGAGCTGCGCCAACTGGGGCCGACGGCGGATCGAGCTGGGGCTGAGAGCCAAAGGGATTCCGAAGGAGATCATCGCCGAGGCGCTGCAGCAGATCGAACCGGAGCGCCAGACGGAGAAGCTGGAGCTGATCCTCTACCGCCGGCTGCTGCGCGAGCGCGACCGGGCGAAGAGCGCTTACGACCTCCGGACGCGGCTCTTCCGGTGGGCCATGGGGCGGGGATACGACTACGCCGAAATTCAACGGATGCTGGAACGAATACTGGCCCCGGACTACGATCCGGGCGAAGACTTTACACGATGGTAATCGACTGGAAACGACTGTTTTTCATGGCCGCGACGACCGTTTGGGGCGTCGCGCAGGCCGCCGGAGCCGCACAGGGAAAGGCGGTTTACGGGGCGGAGTACTACCGTTCGCCGGTGGGGTTCGCGATTCAGCTGGCGGGGAACGTGGGCGAAATTCGCTCGGGACATTTCCATACGGGGCTCGACATCCGGGCGTTGCAGGGGCCGGGCAGTCCGGTCTATGCCGCGGCGGACGGCTTCGTCTCGCGCGTGGGGGTCTGGCCGACGGGCTACGGACACGTGCTCTACATCACCCATCCGAACGGCGAGACGTCGGTCTACGGACACCTGGAGAGCTTCGAACCGCGCATCGCGCGGTGGGTGCGGAGCCAGCAGTATGCCAAGCGGTCGTTCCGCGTAGACCTCTATCCGGCGAGCGGACAGTTCCCGGTGAAACAGGGCGAACGAATCGCGGCGCTGGGCAACACGGGCTCGTCGGGCGGGCCGCACCTCCATTTCGAGATTCGCGACGCCTACGGACGACCGCGGAACCTGATCGCCGAGGGGGTCTTCAACGTGCCCGACCGGATCCCGCCGACGGTGAGCCGGGTGTTGCTCTACGAGATCGACTCGGTGGCGGGAGCTCCTCGTCGGCGGCTGCGGCAGGCGGTGGCGGTGCGGACGCTGCCGGACGGGACGACGCAGCCGGAGGACTCGGTGCTGACGCTCCACGGGCCGGGGTACTTGGCTTACGAGGTGATCGACTACAAGGACGGACGGTCGAATACGATGGGGGTCTACAGCCTGCGGCAGGCGGTGGATGGGGGACGGCACTTCAGCTTCCGGCTCGACCGGATCGACTTCGCGACCACCGGCTATGTGGCCGCTTTCGTCGACTATCCGGAGAACCGCTGTGCGCGACGGACGTCGGTGCTGCGGGCTTACGTCTCGCCCAATAACCGGCTGGCGAACTACGGGCCGGAGCGGCGGCTGGGCGACGGGACGATCCGGGTGGCCGATTCGGCGGGACGGCGGGTCGAGACGGTGATCCGCGACGACGCGGGGAATACGACGACCCTGAGGTTCACCATTGTGCGGGGCGAGCCGATGCCGGAGGCCGAGGAGCCGCAGGGGCGGGGGGTGATGTGGTGGAGCGGCGCGCAGTTCCGGCTACCGGGAGCGACGGTCGACATCCCGGGGCGGGCGCTGTACGAGTCGATGGTGCTGGAGGCGGCGCAGGATACGGTAGCGGGGCGGCCGGTGGTACGGATCGGGTCGGAGGATGTGCCGCTGCAACGAGCGGCGACGATCTCGCTGGCGGCGGACAGCGTGCCGGCTTCGCTGCGGAGCAAGCTGGTGGTGGTATCGGTCGACGACCGGGGCCGGCTCTCGAACGTGGGCGGAGGATGGGAAGCGGAGACGCGGCGGGTGGTGGCGCGGAGCAAACGGCTGGGGTGTTTCGCCGTAGCGGCGGACACGCTGGCGCCGACGGTGACGGCGGCTTTGGCTTCGGAGGGCCGGATTCCGGCGGGTGAGACGCTGCGGTGGAGGGCGACGGACGACCTGTCGGGCATCGTGCGCTACTCGCTGACGGTGGACGGGCGGTGGGAGCTGCTGGCGTGGGATCCGAAGAGCCGCACGCTGGAGTACGTGCCGCAGCGGGCGGCGGCGGGAGCGGAGACGCGGCACCGGCTGGTGCTGACGGTGGGCGATGCGAAGGGAAATGTCAAAACATGGAAAGGGACATACATATGGTAAATCCGAAGATCGAAGTATGCGCCAATTCGGCGGCGAGCTGCGTGGCGGCGGAGCAGGGAGGAGCCGTGCGGGTGGAGCTCTGCGCGGGGATTCCGGAGGGGGGGACGACGCCGAGCTACGGCGAGATGGTGACGGCCCGGCGGGCGATCGGAATTCAGCTGAACGTGATTATCCGGCCGCGGGGGGGCGATTTTCTCTACACGCCGGCGGAGATGCAGACGATGCTCCTCGACATCGAGGCGGCCAAGGCGGCGGGGGCGGACGGAGTGGTCTTCGGCTGCTTGCGGGCGGACGGGACGATCGACGTGGAACGGAACGCGGAGCTGATGGCGGCGGCGGGAGGCCTCTCGACCACGTTCCACCGGGCTTTCGACGTCTGCCGCGACCCGTTCGAGGCGCTGGAGGAGATCATCGCGCTGGGGTTCGACCGGATTCTGACCTCGGGACAGGAGGCCAGCGCGCCGGCGGGCTCGGCATTGATTGCCGAGCTGGTGCGCCGGGCGCAGGGGCGGATTATTATTATGCCGGGTTGCGGGGTGAACGAATCGAATGTGGCGGATTTGGCGCGGGCGACGGGTGCCGCAGAGTTTCACATGTCGGCGCGGCGGCGGGTCGAGGGGGGGATGGCGTATCGGAACGAGCGGGTCTCGATGGGCGGGACGGTGACGGTCGAGGAGTTTGCGCGGGATATCACGGATCCGGAGCGGGTGGCCCGGTCGATCGAGGCGTTGCGGCATGTATGACCTGATCGTCATAGGCGGCGGGCCGGCGGGCCTGACGGCTGCGGGACAGGCGGCGGCATATCTTGGCGGGCAGGGGCGTGTGCTGCTGCTCGAAAAGATGGAGAAACCGGCCCGCAAACTGCGGATCACGGGCAAGGGGCGGTGCAACGTGACGAACGACCGGCCGCGGGAGGAGTTCCTCGCGAAGGTACGGCAGGGGGCGGACTTTTTCCGTCCGGCGTTCGAGGCGTTCGACAACCGGGCGGCTATCCGCTGGTTCGAATCGGAATTGGGGGTGCCGCTCGCACACGAGCGGGGCGGACGGATTTTTCCGGCTTCGGGACGGGCGTGGGACGTGGCGGAGGCGTTGGCGGCGTGGGCCCGGCGGTCGGGGGCGGAGGTGCGATGCCTGGCGCCGGTCTCGGCTTTGTGGCTGGCGGATGGCGGGGTGCGGGGGGTGGTCTTGGAGTCGGGAGAGCGGCTCGAAGCGCGGGCGGTAGTGCTGGCGACGGGCGGGGTGAGCTATCCGACGACGGGCTCGACGGGCGACGGACACGAGATGGCGGACGCGGCGGGACACCGGATCGAACCGCTGAGACCGGCTTTAGTGCCGTTGGAGGTGGCGGTTCCGGGAGGACTGAAGGGGCTGATGCTGAAGAATGTAGAACTCTCTTTGTGGGTGGACGGCGCGGTGGCGGAGCGGCGGTTCGGCGAGATGGAGTTCACGGCGGAGGGGATCGCGGGCGGGGCGATCGTCCTGCAAGTGAGTCGGACGGCGGTGGACGCGCTGATCGACGGGCGGCGGGTGGAGCTCTCGGTGGACTTGAAACCGGCCCTTTCGGCGGAAAAGCTGCGGAACCGCATCGGGCGGGAGATCGAGGCGCTGGGCAGGGACACGCCGGTTAAAATCTTATTACAGAAGCTATTACCGACACAGCTTCGGTCGGTTATCGCACGGGCGGCGGGGCTCTCTTTATCAAAGCCGGCGGGCTCTTTGTCGGCAGCGGATTGCGAGAAACTCGTCTGTGCTTTGAAAGAGTGGCGGATCCCGGTGCGGGACTATCGGCCGTTCACCGAGGCGATCGTGACGGCGGGGGGAGTCGATCTAGCGGAGGTCGACCCGCTGACTCTGGCTTCGCGACGGGTCAGGGGGCTCTACTTCGCGGGCGAACTGCTTGACATCGATGCGGATACGGGCGGATACAACATCCAGATCGCCCTCTCGACAGGCTATCGGGCAGGGCGGTCGGCGGCGGCACGAATAAATCGCAAATGACACGGTATCAACTTTATACACGACTGCGACACGCGCTCACGGCGCGGCATTGGCGGGGACACGGCATCCACTCGCCGATGATGTACCGTTTCGTGCGCGAGGTGGTTCTGCCGCAGCGGCGGAGGCGGCTGCCGGAGGTCATTGCCACTCGATACGGAGCTGAAAATGTGAAATTTGTGCATTCCGTAACGGATGTGACGGACGGGGAGGCGAAGCGGGTGGTCTGTCTGCTCGAACCGTTCCGCACGGCGCAGGAACGGCACGATTTCGATCGCTGGTTCGCCGAGACCCATGTCGTGGCGGCTCATTTACAGGGGCTTCTGGTTCTCTTTTTCGATCCGAAGCTCCAAAAACAGTTCTTCCGTATTCGAAACTAACCTTAACTCTCTTACAACCAACCATTATGGAGAATCGAGAGCCGATCATCCTGATCGACGACATACACAAGACTTACGAGGTGGGCGACCAGCTGGTGAACGCGCTGGACGGGGTCGACCTGACGATCTACCGCAATGATTACATGGCGATTATGGGCCCGTCGGGGTCGGGAAAATCGACGCTGATGAACATGCTGGGGTGTCTGGACACGCCGACTTCGGGCCGCTATGTGCTGAACGGAACGGATGTGAGCGACATGGACGAGGATGAGCTGGCTGAGGTGCGCAACAAGGAGATCGGCTTCGTGTTCCAGACGTTCAACCTCCTGCCGCGCTACACGGCGGTGGAGAATGTAGCGGTGCCGCTGATCTACGCGGGGATATCGAAATCGCGACGGCTGCGGCGGGCGGAGGAGGCGCTGTGCAGCGTGGGGCTCGAAAACCGCATGGAGCACCGGCCGAACGAGATGAGCGGGGGACAACGACAGCGGGTGGCGGTGGCGCGGGCGCTGGTGAACGATCCGTCGATCATTCTGGCGGACGAACCGACGGGAAACCTCGACACGAAGACGTCGATCGACATCATGCACCTCTTCGAACGGATCTACCGGGAGGGGAACACGGTGATCGTGGTGACGCACGAGGAGGATATCGCACGTCATGCGCGGCGCATTGTCCGGCTGCGGGACGGCCAGATCGAGTCGGACGAATACAATCCGAATCCGACGCTTCAGGCGGGCGCGCTCTCCGAATCTGTTTAGGGTAGTCGGCGGTCTGTTTTTCTCGGGGCGAGCTTACCCCGCCCCGGGCTGCCGCGACTTCGGTCGTGCGGGCTGGGAGGGCGTAGCAAGGTATGTCGGCCGCGGGTACAGTTGGTCGTATACGCCGATAATCGTCACGGTGCTGTATTTGGACTTCGGCACACAACACCTCTATCCCGGCAACGCGCACAATCGCGCCCACGGTTTTCAGTTGCGTTGCCTCTCGGAATAAACGGACGCGCGTGCCCGCAGTGGGGCAATGGGCTGGAACTACCCTAACTGGCTTGACTTTGGCGGGCGGGGTCAGGGCTACCTTATTTGTACTCTTGCGGTTCGAAGAACCGCGCGGGCCGGAGCCAGGCGTAGGCCTGCAACTTCGCGAGGCTCGTTTCCGGCTACGCTGGCTCCGACCCGTTTTGGTAATGCCCTACTCTTTCAGATTTAGGCTGCGCGCTCCGGGGTGGGCCGAAGGCCCAGCGCGCAGGTCCGGCGACCCTAAAGGGTCGCGACAGTTTCGCCCAAACCACCGCCCACTCCACAAACCAAATCTCTCGGAGCTCGTCCTTGCGTGCTATTTCGTTCTTAACCTAAGTTCGCCGCCAGCGGTGAGTGCAACGAGCCCCGACGAGTTGCAGTCCACCGCTGGCGGCGAACTGCGCGACCCTTCGAGTTGCAGGAGCAACGCCTTTTCTGTCAAGTTCAGCCTTATCGCCTGAGCGGGTCGAAGCCTGCGTCGCTTCAGGTAGAGGCTGGCAGCAAAAGACGCTGTGCGTCCCTCCGCGGCGGGAGGCTTCGGCCCGCGCGACCCTTTAGGGTCGCAAGAACTCCGCCCAAACCTGTGGGGCTCTTCTTCGGCGCACTATTCGCTCTCAGCCT
>NZ_CAJTUJ010000059.1 GCF_910579375.1 uncultured Rikenella sp. | reverse complement strand
GCATCCGACCCGACATACTCCCGATTCGGATCGAGCGTCACCGCCAGCTCCTCCCACGTCGAGACCCCCGGCTTGAGTTCCGCCAGCTGCGCCTGCTCCAGATTGGCATAGCACACCACCCGATATTCCCCCTCCGGCACCCCCGCCAGCAACGTATCCACTCTTTTCCCCGTCTCCCCGTCCCTTCCCGTCGCCTTAGCCGCCACCCCGTCTTCGAGTTCCAGAATATTTTGGAACACCCCCTGCGGATCATAGACCATCGCATGCAGCGTCCGAACCCTGTCGTTATCCGGAAACTCCAGCAGCAACGTCGGTTTCATATTGATCTCGACGTCCAGTTTTTCGGTCAGCGTACAACTGCTCATCCCCGCCATTCCCGCCGCCACAGTTGCCGCTAAAATTAATATCTTCCTCATTCTTTCTCCTGTTTATGCAGATACGGTGACATTTCCGGGTCGAGATTGGCCCGATATTCCAGCAAGTCGTCCAGTTCGCACGCCTTCCGGAAGCACTGTTCTCCCAGTTTCCACTCGCCCAGCCGCGAGCAAACGATCGCCCTCAGATATTCCACCTGCGCCGACGACGGCAGTTCGAAGAGAATCTCCCTCGCCGCCCCATTGAACCCCCTCGACAAGAGCGCGACCGCCGTATTCTGGTCCCGATACGGCATCAGCAACGTCGAAGCCTCCTTGTAATGACGCGTGCGCAACAGCTCGACCGCCCGCTGGTACACCGTATCGACCACCGTGGTATGGATCGTATCCTTGAGCATCCCCACCCTCCGGAGGTTGTATTTGAAGTCCACGACCCTGAGCCTCGGATAGATCACATCCCGAATGTAGCGATAATCCTTTCCGTACTGCTTCCTGATCGCCGCCTCGCGTTCATCCGGATCCGCGATTTGTTTCGCCAGCCTCAATATCTCGTCCCGATGCTCGATTTGGTCGTCACGCACCACCTCTCGCTTGAAGTCCGTCCAGTTTTCGCCCTCCCAACGCACCGTGAGGAGCGTATCGAGTTCCGGGAAATCGAACTCCTGCTTCAGATACCTGCTCAAAGCGTAGGCCCGCTCCCTCGCCAACCGGTTATTGTGCCTAAAGCTCCCCTCCGGCGACGAAGCCGCCGTCAGGACGATACTGTCCACATAGAACTCATGCTGGTACAAGAGCGTGTGCATCAAGTCCCGAATCTGCCCCAGATTCTGAGCATTGTTCCCCAGCGAGTCCATGATTTTGGTATTATTGACCTTGAACGTCAAGTAATTCCGGTCATTCACGACCGCAAACTTCTCGACGATCCGGGTCATATACCTCGTAATCGGCAGCACGAACGTCAGCATCGAGCTGATATTGAACTGCAGCGTATCGTTCGGCGGCACATCGTACGAACTTCCGTCCAGCGCATTCACCCGTCCGTTGAGCGAAATATAGAGCCTTTTGTCATCCTCTTCGACCTTCACATCCTGCGTATAGAAGTACGTGATCTTCTCCTTCCCGTTCAGAATCGAGTCGAACCGGCTCCGGTCCAGATACGGGAACTGCACGAATCGATGAAACGCCTCCTTCAGCCTGAGCGTATCCTCCTCCGAAAGATTTCCTTTCCTTCTCCGCACCAGTTTGCTCTGAAACTTCGAGTACCTCCAGTAATTCCGCTCCTGCAGCTTGCTGAACAGCCCGCCCCTCACCTGCAACGGTTCAAGTTCTATATTCTGCTCCTTGCGGTGCATGATGGGGGTGATGGTAAAGCTCTGCACATTGCCCTGCAACTCCCTCGGCATCGTGATGAGGAAGTCGATCTGAATCTTCCCGTTCCGTTCGGCCAGCATCCTGGTCTTCGCAATCACACTGACCTCCCTCGACCTGAGCAAGGCCACCGCCTCCCCGTCGTCCTCGATCACCATCGACCTGCGATTCGCCACAAAGAGCGACCCGCTGTCCCCCTTCATTTCATAAATGGTCGTATCCTGCTGTTCATCCGCCTTCATCCGTTCCCTCATCTGCCTGGGCGTATGGGCCACCACACTGGTATACTGATGCCGTTCCAATCGGCTCGTCACGGCACAACCGTTGAAGAGGAGCGTCGTCAGCCAACAGGCCGCAAAAAGGAGCAGAAAAGTACGCTTCATAAGCGAGTTCTATCCGAAAAGTAGTGATAAAAGAGATTCGACAAATCGTTAAAACAGGTACACAAAACTGACATCCGCCTTCGTCGGCGCCACCGTAATCCGTTTCGAGTGGTAGATGTACTCATCCTGCGTATAATCCGTATACCTCGGCCTTTTGGTATCCTGCATGTAGAGAATCCCCGCCCCGATCTCGACCCCGATCGTAAATCGTTTGGATATCAGCCAGCAATGCCCCCACGAGAATCCCGGCCCGACCAGAAACCCTTTTCTGGTATTGTATTTATCCCCGAGATCATACCACGCCCCGCTGAGATGCACCCCCCAGAACGAACCGGCATTGGGTTCGAACCTCCAGAACCTGAATCCCGGCTGCACCCCGACCCCCATGAGCGAGAGTTTATTCATTTTGATCGGATTGGCATACAGTCCGATATCGAGCGAAGATTTCTGTCCGACCGCGATATCGCATCCGATATTGATCGTGCCCGAGAGCAACAGCAGCCCATTTCCCCTAATCGAGTAGAACTGCGCATGCGCCTTGTTTCCGGTCGCCGCCATCCCGACCAGCAGCACCGCCACAGCAAAAATAGCCCGTATGATTTTTTTGCATTCCACAGCCGCTCGTTTTCTTAAAAGCCGCATTATTCTACTATGATATTCTTGCGATCCACGACCGTTGCAGTTCCATACCTCGACCGAAGCATCAAATTCATCTGAATCAGCCCGGAAGACATCGTCTGCGTATACACCACTTTACACTTTACCCGTCGTTCACCCGGCTGATCGTCCGTTTCCAAAACATCATACCATCCGTCTCCGGTTCCCGACACATCATCAAACGCAGGCCCTAACTCCTCTGTACCATCCGGTTTCACAATAAGCGGGAATACATCAAAGTGTTGCCCCCTCGCCCCCGGTGCCGTACAAACCAACTGAAGTTCGTCGTTAAAATAATTCGAACAGATAATCTCAACGATCGCCTCCTGAGGCTCATTCAACTTAAAATCCACAGGAAATGCACTCAGCACATTAATTTTCAGAGAGGAAATCCGTATATCATCCGGATCCAACCCATTCAACTCCAAATGCACATGATAATAAGCATTACCCTCTACATCAAAATTATCCGTCGTATTATTCCCGAGGAAAATCGAAAACCCATATTGTTCGGCTTTCTCATTTTCGCTCTCTTTATATGTCCCATCCAAGAAAATATAAGACGCATACTTCGGCGCCTTGTGTCCATTCCGATCTCTCGGATCCGTAATTCCGCTTACATCTCCCTGCATATTCTCTTGCAGATAGAAAATTATCGGATCCTCTTTAGAAATATTTCCTCCATACCCCTCACTCCCGTCCGCAACAAAATTCCGAAGCGGTCGAACCACATCCATTGCAAGGAAATCGCCCGAACTACTCGGCGTACTCTTTTCAAACACCGCAACATTCTTAGGCGCATATCTCGCCCCGATGGATGTGATCTTCATTTTACCCACCATATCCCCCCCTAACTCATACGAGAACTGGAACTTCGCCACTTTCCGCTCCAGAACAATCGAAATCGGCACTATACTTCCCTCAGCCACCTGATCCCCAGGATGTTTAGCCCGCTTGATTTCCATATTTTCATCCACAGAGCTCATTAACATACCATCGGCTTGCGTCAAATCCTTCTTCCCCGAACTAACCACCAATGCTTTGATTTGCTGCTCCGTCATCGAACAGAATGACTCCCCCACCGCCGTAGGATCAGTTGGATGATGCGAATCGCTACACAGCGATCCCCCCGCATTAGCCACCGCATACATCCGATACTTTCCCAGCCGGATATTAGTGAGTTTGAGATGTTTAGCCACATCTACCGACGAGAAATAGTAGTGTCTCACTTCCGGCCCCGTGGGCGACGGATATGATTTATGGACAAAGAAGAGATTGAGGTCATTCACCTGCCGTTCCTGCTCTTCGCGCGTCGCAGCACGTGTTTCGAGCTCATTACACCGCAGGATGAGCATCGCATCGACCAACTCAGAGTCCTTTCCCGCGTTCCCGTCCAGGGTATGCCTCCGGCAACCGCCCGCCAGCAGCACCACAGAAAGCATTCCCGTCCATAATATGAAACGACTGATATAACTCATGATTCTATCCACCGTTACCGCACCGCACGAGCGCCGCCGGAGAAATCTCCCTTGGCGGCACCCCGCGATGTGCAATCCGTGAAAAACGTAGAAAGAAAACCCTCTCGCAAAAGGTTAATTTCTATTCCCAATCTCTACATTTTGGGTCTTAAGAGGTTCCCACTCTTCAACCTTGATTTCCGCCACCACCTCATTCGAACTCAACCCATTGATCGCGACATCCACCAGATAAGATCCATTCCGCACGAAGAGCCCGAAATTCGCATCCTTCGTATTATCGATACTCCCCGCCTCACCAGCCAGCGGAATTTCATACGTAATCGTGCTTTTATCCTCCTTGGTCTCCCAATTCCCATCAAAATCGAATTCTGCCGTCAAGAACAGAATCGGTTTGTATTCCGTCTTGGCAACCGCCGTCCCCGCAATCCCGTTCTCATAGATATAGAACAGATTCCGAAACAACGTAAAAGTTCCCGTTTCACTTGCTTTCACCGAATCCGGCACCTGCTTCAACGCATCATTTCTCAACGCGATCGACGAAATTGCCTTCGGTTTCATCAAGAATGTCTGCTGTGCCAAACTATCTATCTCCGCATTTATAATTCTGAAACCCGTCCCCGGATATTTCTTGATAAAATCCGACGTAATCGATGATTTGATCATCACCTTGGCCACCGTCCGTTTGAGCGGCACCGTCACCCGTGTCGGCACATTGTCAATCTTAGCCGGCGTAGTCGTTGACTCCTTGCCACTCATCGCAAATCCCTTATTATTCTGCTGATAATTTCTCTTCGCCTCTTTAGAAATCACCGAAAAACTCCCATTATACTCTACCAAATTACCGAAACGGCTCACCGATCCGCTGATCATCCCCTCCTGATAAGCAGTCCCCTCCAAAACACTTCGCGCCACCCCCTGCTTATTGGTTGCATAACTTGCCATTTCCGCCGTGAAATCGCAGTTCGCTATGGCATAAAAATCATATGGAGTATTCTCCTTCACATTCGGAATCGCAAACACCGCCTTTTGTTTCGAAACCTCATATTCGGTAAACTGCCGTTGATATACACACACATCCTGTCCCGATTCATACACAAACAGCGCTACATTATTCACCGTTTTTTCCCAATCTTCGGCCTTATTGTCACCGAACGCCTTAGTCGCCGGTTCCCCCAACATCACTTCCACAGTGCTGGTAACTAAGACGGGATTTACTGTCTCCTGCTTCTTGCAGGAGACAGCCACTGCAGTGGCTGCGAGCACCGCACAGATTGATCCTTTCATGATTAAACTGCCAAAAATGTTAGAATTATCGTTTCAATTTCGTTCCTTCAAATCGCGCCCCGGCACACCGAGACGCGATCCGTTACAAGGTGCAAATGTAATGCTTTTTAACAATTAGCGACACATATTCGGAGTAAATTGCAGCAATCTTGTCGTATTCCTGCCCCCGACTCCCTCGCCCCCGCCCCGTAAAAAAGAGAGAGGACGACCCGCAGATCGTCCTCTGACACAACGTTTTAACTCCCTCTTCAGTTCAATCCCCTCCCCGACAAAATCCCTCCGACAAAAACCCCTCGCCTACTGGAAAAGAAAAAACAGACTCGCCGGCGTCAGACACAACGCACAATTCTCCTCCAGGCTCGTCGTATAGTACAAATTCCCGCACTCCGGACACACCGACCACGAATTGATCACATTCACATCCGACCCGTCCCGTCCCAGCTTCACCAACGCCCTCTGACAATAAATGACATGCCGTTCCGCCACCGTCCCCATCCAGTCCAGGAGCCTCGCCGCCTCCGACGCCCGTTCCCTCCTCGCCGCCTCCGCCACCGCCGGAAATAGCACCTTCGCCATCGAATCCTTGACCCTCACCGTCACCGCCAGATTATCCAGCGTCCGCCCCACCAGAAACACCGAATCCCGCCTCCCGACGAGCGAATCGCCGTATTCCTCCAGAATTTCGCGATTTTTCTGCGTATGCACCCTCTCCGAGCAAGCCAGCGCCTCGAACAGATTGGCAATATTCTGCAACCCCTCCTCCTTCGCCTGCTCCGAGAAGTCGGCATACCGTTCCGCCGCATAGCCCTCGTCAGCCGATATGTTTTTCAGATTTTCGATCGTCTCGACCGGCCGCGAACCGCAACCGCCGCACAACAAGACCCCACCCAACAATCCGCCCCACACACCCGCACCCAGGAAATACCGTCGTATCATCTTTCGATTTCGTTTACCCCGCCGCCCGAAACGGAAAGCGAACGGCAGGAAAAAAATACCCCCCTCACCTTTCGGCCCCCTCCCGATCGAGCGGCCCCGAAACCCGGCTGTCAATAAATAATGTCACAAACATAGTATATTTTCGTATAACGGCCAAAGAAAAATCAATCTTTTTGGACTTTTGGTTATTCTTATGTTTTTTTACTATTTTTGGGGTCAATCATTAAAAAATTTTCAAGAACCGAATCCCATGAAAGCCGCCCTCGACTACGCCGACCGGAACCAGCCCCGTTTTCTCAAAGAACTCTTTGATTATCTGCGCATTCCCTCCATCAGTTCCTCCCCCGACCACCGCCCCGACATGGAACGCTGCGCCGAATGGCTGCGCGACGCCCTGCTGAAATCCGGCGCCGACCGCGCCGAAATCCACCCCACCCCCGGCCATCCGATCGTCTACGGCGAAAAACGGCTCTCCGACACCGCCCCGACCGTCCTCGTCTACGGCCACTACGACGTCATGCCCGTCGACCCCCTCGACGAGTGGCACACCTCCCCCTTCGAACCGGTGATCCGCGACGGGAAAATCTGGTGTCGCGGCGCCGACGACGACAAAGGCCAAGGCTTCATGCACCTCAAAGCCTTCGAATCGATGCACGCCACCGGCACCCTTCCCTGCAACGTCAAATTCATGTTCGAAGGCGAAGAAGAGATCGGCTCCGCCTCGCTGACCGCCTGGTGCGCCGCCCACAAAGAGCTGCTCCGCGCCGACGTCATATTGGTATCCGACACCTCCCTGCTGGGCCCCGACACCCCCTCCATCACCTGCGGTCTGCGCGGCCTGACCTACATCGAAGTCGAAGCCTCCGGCCCCAACCGCGACCTCCACTCCGGTCTTTACGGCGGCACCGTCGTCAACCCCGCCAACGCCCTGTGCAAACTGCTCGGCACCCTGACCGACGACTCCACCGGTCGGATCACCGTTCCCGGCCTCTACGACGACCTCCGGGAGTTCAGCCCCGCCGAGCGGGCCGAGATCAACGCCGCCCCCTTCGACGACCGCCGGTTCGCCACCTCCATCGGCCTCGACACCCCGCGCGGCGAGAGCGGCTACACCACCCTCGAACGGCGCGGCATTCGTCCCTCGCTGGACATCTGCGGCCTCTGGAGCGGCTACACCGGCCCCGGCGCCAAGACCATCATCCCCGCCACCGCCCACGCCAAAGTCTCCATGCGCCTCGCCGCCGGACAAGACCCCGAACGGGCCGCCGAACAATTGATCGCCCACCTCGAACAGCTCGCCCCTCAGTACGGCATCCGCGTGAAGTGCACCCCGCTGCACGGCGGCTACCCCTACGCCGCCTCCACCGACTCCGCCGCCTACCGCGCCGCCGCGAAAGCGATGGAAGCCACCTTCGGCAAACGCCCCGTCCCCTTCTACAGCGGCGGCAGCATCCCCATTATCAGCACCTTCCAACGCGTTCTGGGCATCCAGTCCATCCTGATGGGCTTCGGCCTCGACACCGACGCCATCCACTCCCCGAACGAGAACTTCCCGCTGGAAAACTTCCGCCGCGGGATCGCCACCCTGCCCCTCTTCTACCGCCACTTCGCCGAGAGCCACCGATAAACACACCGAGAGGCACACTATTTGCATGCATCCCCGACAAAAAAGCAGCCCCATATGGATACCCCGAACACCCCTCATAAAGCCGGTTTCGTAAACATCATCGGCAACCCGAACGTCGGCAAATCGACCCTGATGAACCGCCTGGTCGGCGAACGCCTTTCGATCATCACCTCGAAAGCGCAGACCACCCGCCATCGGATCCTGGGGATCGTCAGCGGGCCCGACTTCCAGATCGTCTACTCCGACACCCCCGGCGTACTGAAACCGAAGTACAAGCTTCAGGAATCGATGCTGGAATTTTCGCGGAGCGCCCTGAGCGACGCCGACGTGCTGGTCTACGTGACCGACACCGTCGAACAGCCCGACAAGAACAACGACTTCCTGACCCGCGTACAGTCCATGGCCGCCGACGGCACCCCCGTTCTGGTGGTGATCAACAAGATCGACCTGACCACCCCGGAAAAACTGGAAGAACTGGTCTCCTGGTGGCACACCGCGATCCCGACCGCCGAGATCATTCCGGTCTCCGCCCAGGAGGGCTTCAACGTCGAACCGGTCATCAAACGGATCGTCTCCCTGCTGCCCGAAGGGCCCGCCTACTATCCGAAAGATACGCTGACCGACAAGAGCCTTCGCTTTTTCGCGAGCGAGATCATTCGGGAGAAGATCCTGACCCACTACGACAAAGAGCTACCCTACTCGGTCGAAGTGGCGATCGAATCCTACGAAGAGTCCCCGACGCTGGATCGGATCGGCGCCGTGATCTACGTCTCGCGGCAGTCCCAGAAAGGGATCATCATCGGCCACCGGGGAACGAAGCTGAAACAGGTCGGCACCGAAGCGCGGAAAGATTTAGAGGCATTTTTGGGGAAGAAAGTATTTTTAGAGATTTTCGTAAAGGTAGCCGAAGGTTGGCGCGACAACGACCGGGCATTACGCCAATTCGGTTACAACAACGACTGACACCCGCCCGGCGGGAGAGAAGAGACCGCCCATCTCAGCCCCAGGGCCCGCGAGGAGACGACCATCCCGCGGGCCCTTTTCGCATCCCCCTCTCTCCGCCCCGGGCTACCGCAACCGAGCATCGGGCACCCCCAACGAGACGGGATATTTCGGCTACAGTCAATCTCTTTCTCTTTCCCGACATAGCGATTATTATGCAGATATAAGTTTGACATTCAGCTCCAACACACTCACCCCGCATAATATCCTCAGCCATGCCTACGGTCTTCAGTTGCGTTGCCTCTCGGAATAAACGCCGCGGGCCCGCGGGGGGCAAAGGGCCGGGTCTACCCTAAAAATAAGGGCAGCCTCTACCCTAACTTGAATCCGAGGCGGCCCGCCCCGGGCTACCACGAGCGCAACGATGGAGCCTTGGCATATGTGGGACATCACGGCGCCAGCTGGTCGTCTTCTACGACCGGCTATTGGGGCTTTTATCTT
This sequence comes from uncultured Rikenella sp., assembly GCF_910579375.1. Lineage (GTDB taxonomy): Bacteria > Bacteroidota > Bacteroidia > Bacteroidales > Rikenellaceae > Rikenella. The sequence goes on along the minus strand of NZ_CAJTUJ010000059.1, from coordinate 1,715 downwards.
TGGTTTCATCTGGGCCTTCTAAACCCCAGCGGTGCGAACGCTCGGGTCTACGGTTTTCAGTTGCGCTGCCTCTCGGAATAAACGGGAGTAGAGGCGGCCAGTAAAACGCACGGTGGGCCCGCCCCGGGCAGCCGCGGTCGCGGCGAAGGCACATCGTGGAACCCCGGCAACGCCGGTTACGTCTGGTCTTCCACGGTCAGCAACACAAACGGCCTCCACTTACATTATAATATGAAATGGTTTGGCGCCAGCTACGGGATCGAACGCGCCTACGGTTTTCAGCTGCGTTGCCTCTCGGAATAAACGCTGCGTGCCCGCGGTGGGCAAAGGGCTGGAACTACCCTAAGTAACCGACAGTCTCTACCCTATTTCACATTTGACTTTGCGGTCGGACGCCCGGGAGGTATCGCAATTTTCGACACGGAGCGGCGTGTTGCGGGCCTCCCGAAGGGAGGCGTCCGGCCCGCGCGACCCTAAAGGGTCGCAAGAGTAAGACCCCATCACCCCTTGACCAACAACAGCAATCGCCGCCAGCGGTGAGTGCAACGAGCTCCGAAGAGTTGCAGTCCGCCGCGCGGGGTGGCGGCGAACTGCGCGGCTCAAAGAGCCGCAAGAGCTCGGCCCAAATCCGAGCCATATGCACCTCCCGTCGCGGCGCGAAAACCGAAAGCCCGAAGAACAAATTTTCACACACATCACAACCCCCTCCCAGTACCAATAAAAATTGTGCTCGTCGAAGCCCCAAGCCTTGACGAGCACAAAATATATACCTATATATATAACGGTACCCCCCGAATCACCGAATCCGATCCAGCGATTTAACCAGCGCAATATCCTTCGTAATCCCCCGGAACGCCAAATAGACGAAGATCAACGCCACGATCGGCAAGAGATCCGCCAGTGAATAACGAATAGCAAACATTCCTCCCATCGCCTCCAAGCCCTCCTTGAGTTTGTAGATGTAAAGCGCCACAAAGCCCTCGATCCCGAGCAGCAATACCGCCTGCACAAAACACAACCTGACCTGCACCCCCCGTTTCCGAAACAGAAAGATCGTCACCAAAGCGACCCCCATCGTAAGCGCGACCAAAATTCCCATATACACCGTCGCCACCACCCGTTGTCCATTCTGCGACACCCCCCAAAGGCCGAAGACAATTTCCTGTTCCACCCCCTCCGGCACCGTCACCCTCGTAATCGTCCCCTCCTCATCCACCATCTGCGTCGTCCCCGCCGGCAGCACCGATCCCACGGTCACCGTCGCGAAATCCATGAAAAACATCGCCCCCATCAACCCCGCCACAATTAACAGATAGAGCGTCTGAATACGTTGCCACATAATCGTTTCGAAAAAAGATGAATATCAGTGACAAAGGTAACGAGAATTCGCAGAAAACAAAATCCGGCATGCACGGATATCGATCTATTCCACTCCTCCATGCAGTCTTCAGCTAATTTATGTGATATTCTTATTCGCCCCCCGCCCCGGGCTACCGCGGCCGCGGCGAAGGAGCATTGTGGAGCGTCGGCAGCCATGGTTACAGTTGGGCGGCTGGGGTCAGCGGCATCTACGGGATGCGTATGCGTTTCGATATGACGAATACCGGCCCACATACGACAACCGATCGTGCCTACGGTCTTCAGTTGCGTTGCCTCTCGGAATAAACCGGGAAGAGAGACTTCCGCGACGGACAATGGACTGGAAATAAAGTATC
>NZ_CAJTUJ010000058.1 GCF_910579375.1 uncultured Rikenella sp. | reverse complement strand
GTCCGCCGGGCGGGCGGTGCCTCCCGGCACTCGGAATCAGTAGCCTCTACCTCCCGTTTATTCCGAGAGGCAACGCAACTGAAAACCATGGTCGCGGTAGTTCACGTAACAGGGACTAAGGTTCTGCGTAGGGAAACGCAAAAATACGCCATGAATTCCGCAAATGGCAGACGACCAACTGTACCCGTTGCTGCCGACGCTCCACAGCGCACCCTCGTTGCTGCCGCGGTGGCCCGGGGCGGAAAAGGCAGACAAAAAAGAGGGCGTCGTTCCGCAGAACGACGCCCTCGCACATATTAAAGCCCCGGGAAACAAAACGTCCGTAAGCCTCGGAAAACGACCGCCTAAACCAATGCGTGTCCCGTCATCTCAGCCGGCTGAGGCAGGCCCATGATCTTCAGCACCGTCGGCGCCAAGTCCGCCAATACACCGTCATGCACCGCTTTGATGGAATCCGAAACCACGATCAACGGCACCGGATTCAACGAATGCGCCGTATTCGGCGTCCCGTCCGCATTCACCGCATTGTCCGCATTCCCGTGGTCGGCACAAATCAAGATCGTATAACCCGCTTCCCGAGCCGCCGTCACCACCTTTTCGGCACACTCGTCCACCGCACGAACCGCCTTCTGAATCGCGTCATAGACCCCCGTATGCCCCACCATATCGCCGTTTGCGAAGTTCAGGCAGATGAAGTCCGGCGCCTCGGACCGAATGTCGTTCACCAACGCGTCGGCCACCTCGTAAGCGCTCATCTCGGGCTGCAAATCATAGGTCGCCACCTTCGGCGAGTTGATCAGGATGCGTTTTTCCCGCTCGAACGGTTGCTCGCGGCCGCCGTTGAAGAAGAAGGTCACGTGAGCGAACTTTTCGGTCTCGGCGATCCGCAGCTGCGAAAGCCCCTGCTTCGAGATCCACTCGCCGAGCGTGTTTTCCACATTCTCCTTGTCGAACAGAATATGCAACCCCCGGAACGACGAGTCGTAAGGAGTCATCGTACAATAGTAGAGCGGAATGGTCGTCATCCCCTGCTCCGGCATGTCGCACTGGGTCAGCACCTGGGTCAGCTCCTTGGCGCGGTCGTTCCGGTAGTTGAAGAAGATGACCATATCCCCCTCTTCGATCAAACCGATCGGCGCCCCGGCCGCATCGGTCAAAGCGATCGGTTTGATAAACTCGTCGGTCACCCCTTCGGCATACGACGCCTCGACTGCCGCCACCGCGTCGGTCGCCTTCGTCCCCACCCCCTTAACAATCAAATCGTAAGCCTCTTTGACCCGTTCCCACCGTTTGTCGCGATCCATGGCGTAGTAGCGTCCGATCACACTGGCAATCTTTCCGGTCGACTTCGCCATGTGTGCCTCCAACTCGCGCAGGTACCCCGCCCCGCTCTTGGGGTCGGTGTCGCGACCGTCCATAAAGGCATGGACGTAAGTATCGGAAATCCCGTAGTGTTTCGCGATGTCGCACAGCGTAAACAGGTGTTCCAGCGAGCTGTGCACCCCCCCGGCCGAAACGAGTCCCATAAAATGGACTTTTTTGCCGTTGGATTTGGCATATTCGAAAGCGGCGACGATCTCCGGATTCTTCATAATGGAGCCGTCTTTCGCCGCGCGGTTGATCTTCACGAGGTCTTGGTAGATGATGCGCCCGGCACCGATATTCTGGTGTCCCACTTCGGAGTTCCCCATCTGTCCGTCGGGCAGGCCGACGTTTTCGCCGCTGGTGAGCAGTTCGGCATTGGGATAGCTTTGCATCAACGAGTCGATGAATTTCGGATGGGTCGAGAAGATGGCGTCCCGCGACGAGTGGTCGCCTTTCCCCCAACCGTCGAGGATCATCAGTAAGACTTTGTTTTTCATTTCGTTATGTGGTATTTATTTTTATTTTCCTAACAGCCCGAATCCTAATCGAAGGACTGCATCCCGAGTCGGGAGATATCCTGAAGCCGTTGCTGCTGGGGCATCCCGAGCTCCATGAAGAAGTAGTTGATCGGATCGACCGGCCGCCCCCGATAGTGCACCTCGTAGTGCAGGTGAGGCGCGAACGAAAGACCCGAATTCCCCGAAAAAGCGATGATATCCCCCCGACTCACCCGCTGTCCCGGCTCGACCGTCACCTTGTCCAGATGCGAGTAGACGGTCTGATAGCCGTTCCCGTGGTCGATCGTCAGGCTGAGCCCCGAAGTCTGTCCCCGGGTCTGCAAGCTCTGTACCGTGCCGTCCGCCGTGGCGAAGACCGCCGAACCCGCTGGCACCGAGTAGTCCACTCCGTTATGCTGCGACATGGTCTTGAAAAACGGATGCACCCGCTCGCCGAACGATGCGGTGAGGAGTTTCAGCTGCCGGTTGTCGACCGGCTGGATCGCCGGCGTGGAGAGCGCCCGGGCGACATCCCGGGCCACCCGCTCGTGCAACCGCTCCGTGGTGGCGTCGTAGTTCGAGACCCGCTGATACAGCAGCCCGAGGTGTTCGTCGAAATAGTTCCCCAACTCCTTGTTGGTCATCCCGTCGAGGCGTGTCCGAAAAGCGATGCCCCGCTGCCGATCCTCTTCGGCCCGGGTCGCCGGATCGGCCTCGAAAAGAATCTTATAGACGCTCCTGTCCCGTTCCGAGACGTTTTCCAGAATCTCCTGCAACATGGCGTACCGCTGTTCCAAAGCGCGGTACTCTTTTTCGATCTTCGCGGTGCTTTTCTTGAGTTCGTACTCGATCGGGGTGTCGAAAAAGAGGGAGAAGACGACGAAATAGATCACCGCCACGGCCAATCCGCTGAAAAATCGGAAGGTCCATGTCACCAGTTTCTTACGCCGCCGGGGACGGGTCGAATTATGTACCGGGTTCTTACTCATCGAGTTCGTAAATGGTGGCCTTGGCCGATTCGGTAATGGTGCGGAACTCTTCTTCGCTCATATCGCGGCTGATGTAGTTGATCGGATTGACGGGGCGTCCGCGGTAGATCACTTCGTAGTGGAGGTGAGGCCCGGTGGATCGTCCCGTGCTGCCGACTTCGCCGATCAGCTCGCCGCGTTTGACGAGTTGTCCCGGTTTGACGAGGCTTTTGCTGAGGTGGGCATAACGCGTGCGGTAGCCGAATCCGTGGTCGATCACGATCTGGATACCGTATCCGGACTGCGGTTTCTGGTCGGCGACGAGCCCCGTCCCGGTGGCATAGACCGGGGTTCCGGTCGCCGCCCCCATGTCGATCCCCTCGTGACCGATCCACCGTTTCAGGATCGGGTGCATCCGCATCCCGAAGGCGCCGATATCGCCGCGCAGTTTGGTCTTGTCGAGCGGCATGATGGCCGGCACGACCTCGGCCATCAAGTCCTTGTCGACGGCAAGTTTCTCGATCTCGTCGTAAGAGAGGGACTGCAAATAGAGCTGCCGGGCCAAAGCGTCCATCTTTTCCCACACGCGGGTCATCAGCGGCGCATAGCGTCCGTAGCCCACCGACGCGTATTTCTCGTCGGCATACGGCACATAGACGCCCGGCATATCGAGCGTATCGGCCGAAAAGATGGCCCGATAGACGGCATGATCGCGCTCCCGGAGCTCCGAGAGCTGGGCCAGCGAAGCGTCGACACGCTTTTCGAGCAGCTGGTAGTCGTGCACGATCGCTTCGTTCTGCTCGCTCAGGCGGTGCATCTTGGGGGTATAGAAGAAGTAGGAGAAGACGAAATTGACGACCGAGGCCACGATGAAGACGAGCAGCACCGTCCGGACGAACCGGAAGAGCCACAACCGCACGGGCAGCACGAACCGCTCGCGGAAGAAGTGGTAGAGGGTGTAGTATGACGAAGGTTCGTTCGGTTCCATGCTCATCGTGAGGGCGCGGCGAGGGCGCAGTTAGCGCAACAAATTTACGATTTTTTTCAATGCGCCGTTTCTCCCTCCGTTTATTCCGAGAGGCAACGCAACTGAAGACCGTAGGCATGTCCGTCCGAGTGGCTGGGATTGAGGTTCTGCGTGTCGAAGTACAAGTACATCCCACCGCTGCCGTGCACCGACGACGAATAGCAAAATCCGACGTTGCCGTAGCCGTCCAGCACGCCTGAAGCTGACCAGCGGTAGCCCGGGGCACACCCTTCGGGCGTTTTACTGGCAGCCTCTACCCCCGTTTATTCCGAGAGGCAACGCAACTGATGACCGTGGCCACGGTAGTCCGAGAAGCTGGTGTAGAGGTGCTGCGTGCCGAAGTTCAAGAACACGCCGCTAGTCCCGCTAAAGGAGGAAGACCAATTGTACCCGTAGTTGCCGCTGCCCACCGGTGCGCCCAATCGCCCATGATTGCCTGCATCGCGGAAGCCCGGGGCGGGGGTTCCGTTTCTTCCGAGAGGCAACGCAACTGAAAACCGAAAGCGCGGTAATACGAATCGCTGGGATAGAGCCACGTCATGCTGAAATTCAAGTGCATACCATTGGTGCCCCCAAACGTGGAAGCCCAACTGTACCCGTTGCTGCCGACGCGGCTCGGCGCGCCCGTATCCCGATGGCGGTAGCCCGGGGCGGCGAGGCTCTAACAACAATATGCCGCCCCTAAAACACCTGTCGGAGAACCCGAACGGACTCTCCGACATGCGCTGATACAGAAAAATCGACCTCCGCCTACTCTCCGCCCTGAAGAAGAGGAATCAACCGATATTCCCACGAGTCTCCGCTGGGTAAATATACACCGGCCGGCAGATACAGTACCTGATACAAAACGTCCTGCTTCAACGGTTCCGTTTCTTCAGCATCCGTAAGAATCTTGGACACCGGCGCCCGGAACAGCTCCTTGGTCGGTTCGGCATCTGCCACGGGAACGATATCCGCCTGCGTCCAGAGTCCGCTCTCCGGATCCGGCCGACTACAGGTCACGCGACACACCAAGGTATCCCCCTTCCGATATCGCCCCTGCCACTCCTCCTGATCGAACACGACCAGTTTACAGCCCTGAATATTACCCTTCATGTCATTCACATGCGTAAACGGCTGGCTCCAAAACTCATTCCAGAACTCGTCTCCCTCCCCCAATCCGTATTGATCCCAATCCACGGTCATCAAATCGTCCTCTTTCCCCTCGGCTATCAGCCGTTCGCCCAACTCATCCACCTTTTCAGCCCAGCTGTTTTCTATCACATTGCACCACAATTCATTGTACTCCTCTTCTGAAATGACCTTCCCGTTACTGTCGAAAAAACGAGTGGCATCCTCCTGCCCCTCTTCCAGGTCAAACCCTACGAGTACCGTCAGCGGCGTACTTTCCACAACCAAAGCGGCGCATAAAGTCGAGCGTTCCTTTTGCATTCTTTCCTGATTTTTATCACCAAAGATACAGAATACCGGCTATTCCCGCAAATGTTCCGGTTCACCCGCGCCTCCGCAAGCCCAACCTTCGGAGGGCGGTATGAAATTCCCGAAAAATACAGTATATTTGCCGAACGGACGCGCCCGCACGCAGGCAGACACAGCGCCAAATCACCTGATTTACAAACAATTCATTCATAAATCAACACACACATGTCTAACGTAAAACGCGTTTATTCGTTCGGTAACAAAAAGGCCGAAGGAAACGGCAAGATGAAAGAACTGCTCGGCGGCAAGGGGGCCAACCTCGCCGAGATGAACCTCATCGGCATTCCGGTGCCGGCGGGCTTCACCATCACCACCGAAGTTTGTACCGAATTCTATACGCACGGGAAAGAAGGCGTGATCGCCATGATCAAACCCGACGTCGAAAAAGCCATGAAAGAGGTCGAAAGCCAGATGGGCATGGAATTCGGATCGGCTACCAACCCGCTGCTGATGTCGGTTCGGTCGGGCGCGCGCGTTTCGATGCCGGGGATGATGGACACCATCCTCAACCTCGGGATGAACGACCAGGCGGTCGAAGCGGTGGCCAAACGAAGCGGGAACGCCCGGTTCGCCTGGGACTCGTACCGCCGGTTCGTGCAGATGTACGGCGACGTGGTGCTCGGGATGAAACCCGAATCCAAGGAAGACCACGACCCGTTCGAAGTCATCATCGACGAGATCAAGGCTAAACGCGGGGTGAAGAACGACACCGAACTCACCACCGACGACCTGAAAGAGATGGTGACCCGGTTCAAAGCTGCGGTTAAGGCACAGACCGGCAAGGACTTCCCGGCCGATCCGTGGGAACAGCTCTGGGGCGCCATCTGCGCCGTGTTCGAAAGCTGGATGAACGAACGCGCCATCCTCTATCGCCAGATGCACAAATACCCGTCGGAATGGGGGACGGCGGTCAACGTACAGGCCATGGTCTTCGGGAACATGGGCGACAACTCGGCGACGGGCGTAGCCTTCACCCGCGACGCGGCGACCGGCGAAAACATCTTCAACGGCGAATACCTGGTGAATGCACAGGGGGAAGACGTGGTAGCAGGGATTCGGACTCCGCAGCAGATCACCATCGAAGGCTCCAGAAGATGGGCAGCCTTGCAGGGGATCAGCGAAGAGGAACGGAAAGCGAAATACCCCTCCCTCGAAGAGGTGATGCCGACGGTTTACAAAGAGCTGAACGACATCCAGAACCACCTCGAAACCTACTTCACCGACATGCAGGACATCGAGTTTACCATCCAGGACGGTAAACTGTGGATGCTCCAGACCCGGTCGGGGAAACGTACCGGCGAAGCGATGGTACGGATGGCGATGGAGATGCTCGCAGAAGGGTTGATCGACGAAAAGACCGCCGTGCTGCGGGTGGAACCCGCCAAGCTCGACGAGCTGCTGCACCCGGTGTTCGACAAAACTGCGGTGAAATCGGCCAAAGTGCTGACCAAAGGGCTGCCGGCATCGCCGGGGGCTGCCACCGGCCAGATCGTCTTCTTCGCCGACGACGCCGAAGCGTGGAAAGAACAGGGCAAGGAGACCATTCTTGTCCGTATCGAAACCTCGCCGGAAGACCTGAAAGGGATGAACGCCGCTAACGGGATCCTCACTGCGCGCGGGGGGATGACTTCTCATGCCGCTGTGGTTGCCAGAGGGATGGGCAAATGCTGCGTTTCCGGTGCGGGGGCTATTCAGGTGGACTACAAAGCTCGGACGATGACCATCGACGGGACGGTCTTGAAAGAAGGAGACTGGATCTCGCTGAACGGCTCGACGGGTGAAGTTTACGAAGGCAAAGTGGCTACGCAGGCGGCTGACCTGTCGGGCGACTTCGGCAAGTTGATGGACTTGGCCAGCAAATATGCACGTTTGCAGGTGCGGGCCAATGCCGACTCGCCGCGCGACGCGAAACAGGCATTCGCGTTCGGGGCACAGGGGATCGGTCTCTGCCGCACCGAACACATGTTCTTTGAAGGGGATCGGATCAAGGCAGTCCGCGAAATGATCCTCGCCGACGACGAAGAAGGACGGCGCAAGGCACTGGCCAAACTGCTGCCGATTCAGCGCGGCGACTTCGAAGGGCTGTTCGAAGTGATGGAAGGCAACCCGGTGACCGTTCGGTTGCTCGACCCGCCGTTGCACGAATTCGTACCCCACTTCGAAAAAGAACAGCGCGAAATGGCTGCCGAAATGGGCGTCAGCTACGAAACGATCCGCGAAAAGGTCGAAGCGCTGGCTGAGTTCAACCCGATGCTGGGGCACCGCGGCTGCCGGTTGGGGAACACCTATCCGGAAATCACCGAAATGCAGACCCGCGCGATTATCGAAGCGGCCATGAACGTGAAGAAGAAAGGGATTCCGGTACACGTCGAAATCATGGTGCCGCTCGTAGGGAACCACAAAGAGCTCAAATACCAGAAGAAGGTCATCGACGCAACGGCCAACGAAGTGTTCGCCGAACGCAACGACAAGATCGACTACATGATCGGTACGATGATCGAAGTTCCGCGTGCGGCGGTTACGGCCAATGAAATCGCCGAAGTGGCTCAATTCTTCTCGTTCGGTACCAACGACCTCACCCAGATGACGCTCGGTTTCTCGCGCGACGACATCAGCAAGTTCCTGCCGGAATACCTGAAGAAGGGGATCTTGAAACAAGACCCGTTCCAGATTCTGGACGTCAAGGGCGTCGGCCAGCTGATCCGCGAAGCGGTGTTCAAGGGTCGCGGGGTGCGCGAAGGCTTGAAGTGCGGGATCTGCGGCGAACACGGCGGCGAACCGAGCTCGGTAGAGTTCTGCCACTATGCAGGGCTCAATTACGTATCGTGCTCTCCGTTCCGGGTGCCGATCGCACGGCTCGCAGCGGCTCACGCGGCATTGAAAGAGGGGAAATAATCGACATAGAGGCATGGGTTTCTCGCCCATGCCTCTATATAACCCAAAGGAGAGGGGGCGATGTGACACATTGTGCACATCGCCCCCTCTCCTTTTCTATTATCCGGAAAATTGCAGAAATCCGTAAAAATAACCTATCTTCGGGAAGAAACTCCGACTCGACAACCGATATGAAAAAACGACTCCTCCTGCTCGCCTCCATGCTGCTCGCCGCACACGAGGCGGCCGAAGCACAGCAAAACGGAGGCCGTTTCCTGAAACGCATCGAAAACAACTACGCCAACTCCGTGCGCGTCATCGAGCCGGACGGGTCGGTGCACGGAATGTACAACCTCGACTCCAAAAGCGAGCTGGAGAAACGCTTTTTCGGCGATTTCAACGCCCCGGTCGAATTTTTCGTCGCTCCGTCGTTCGAAGGGAGTTCGGGACTCTGCCTCTACCGGGACTCGACCGGCAACTGGATGCTGGAGGCCAAGCAGGTAACGAATTACAGGGAGGTGGAAGACGAATTAACGAAAGCGTTCCCGCTCATGAGCTTTTCGGCGGAACAATTCAGAGACAGCACTCTGATCGACAGCTCTTTGCGACACAATCGCGCCATGATCCGGCGCATCCGGACAGAAGCTCCCGACCGATATCGCATCGAGGCGCAAAAAGTGCCCGTCGGCGAGGCGCTGGCAAAACAGATTTATGAATACACGACTCACCTTATCGACCGATACAGGGGCAGCGAATATCCGGACATGGTTTTCGACGGCGAACAGATCACCTTCCGCAGCGTCGTGGGATACGACCTCTGGACGCTGACGCTCCACTCGCCCCGAAACCACGAGGCGGAAAAAGCGACAGGCCTGTACCGGCAACTGATTGCCGACATACTGACCGGGCGGGTTATCAACGAAGAGCAATACATCCGGCTGCTGACCTCCTGCGATTCCCGGCGCGTTGTGCGGGAACACAGCCCGCCGCGACCAAAAATCCCTCTGTTCAGAACTCCCGGCGGCACTCCCGGCAGTAGTAATTCGCCCGCACCTTCCCCGGAGGCGACATGGTCAGCGCCGCCAATGCCGTCCACAAGATTTTCCGCCACCGTTTCGGCCCTCTGAGCCCCAGCGAGACCTGCTCCGAACCGCAGAACGGACACGCTTTCGGCACCGCAGCCTCCGCCTCCTCGCTCCCCTCCGGCGCCAGCACGGCCATCGCAGCCGCATAGTCCTCGTCGGCCACCCCCACGCGTACCGCCCGATCCGAATCCGAACCCCAAGGCATCACCTCATTGACGTATTCGTTGAGCAAACAAGCCTGAATGCCCGCATTCGCCAGCTGTCCCTGCACCAGCGAAGCCTCGAAACTATCGGCATAAAATCCTATGATTTTCATCTCTGAAACAGTTGAGTGATCCTCCCTAAAGATACGATTTTTCAGACAGATCGACAAATCTTCTCACCCCTCTGCACAAAAAAAAGGGCGAACCCTCGCCCCAATTTCGAAATAAGTGACACCGACAGGACTCAAACCTGTAACCTTCTGATCCGTAGTCAGATGCTCTATTCAATTAAGCTACGGCGCCGACAGCGTTCTGCCCCCGCACGAAGCGGAGATGAACAACAGAACAAAGGTAACCCTTTTCGTCGGGTTTTCCAAAATTTTGTTTCGTCGAAACGCACTGTCCGACGGGCGCGGTTGCTTTCCGGCGAGCGGGATATTATCTTTGTCACACGAAAATTTCTCTGCGACATGACCTCACTCACTGACATTTATCACCGTGCGCTGGACGGGACGCCGCTCACGTTCGCCGAAGCGATGGCCCTGTGGAACGATGCGCCGCTGGCCGAATTGATGACTGCAGCGGACGCGGTTCGTCGTCGGCTCCATCCGGAAGAGAGGGTGACGTGGCAGATCGACCGCAATGTGAACATCACGAATGTCTGCGTGAGCGGGTGCAAGTTCTGTAGTTTCCACTGCCGACTGGCCGATCGGGAGCGGGCGTACGTAACGTCGATGGAGGAGTACCGCCGGAAGATCCGGGAGATGCTGGCACTGGGGGGCGAACAGCTGCTGTTGCAGGGCGGACTGCACCCGAGGCTCGATCTGGCGTGGTACGAGAAGCTGTTCTCAGCGCTCAAGAGCGAGTTTCCGAATGTCAAACTGCATGCGCTGGGGCCGCCCGAAATCGCGCATATCGCACGCATTTCGGGCTTCGGCAGCGATGCCGAGGGGTATCGAGCGGTTCTGGAACGGCTCGTGACGGCGGGATTGGACTCGCTGCCGGGGGCTGGGGCGGAGATTTTAGACAACGAGATCCGCCGCCGCATCTCGCCGGGAAAGTGCTCGGCGGACACGTGGCTGGAGGTGATGCGGGTGGCGCACCGAATGGGGCTCTGCACGTCGGCGACGATGATGTACGGCCATGTGGAGCGACCGGAGCATCGCATACTGCATCTCTTAAAAATCAGGGATTTACAATCTCTGAAACCGGATTCGGCACCGGGTTTTCTGTCGTTCATCGCGTGGCCGTACCAAGGACGGGGAACGGCGCTGGAGGCGGAAACGGGGCTTTCGGGAGGGGCGGAGACGGCGGAGTTTCTGCGCATGATCGCTGTCAGCCGGCTGGTGCTGCACAACATCCCGAACATTCAGGCGTCGTGGCTGACGACGGGTCTGGCGGCGGGCCAGATGGCGTTGCACGGGGGGGCGAACGACATGGGTTCAATCATGATCGAAGAGAATGTGGTGAGCGCGACGGGATTCGAGGGGCGAACGACGATCGATGCCGAGCGGATGCAGGAGGCGATCCGTGCGGCGGGCTTCACGCCGGCTCTGCGCAACCAGCGGTACGAGTTGCTCTAAAGGAAGACCGCCCCGGGCTTCCGCCATCATGCTTCGGGTATGCTGAACTATGTGGGCAACTACGGATTCAACTGGGCTTCTACGGTCGGCGGGACCAATGGCATGGATTTGAATTTCAATGTCCAGAGTCTCTACTCGGGGACTTCGGATACTCGTGCCCGCGGTTTTCAGTTGCGTTGCCTCTCGGAATAAACGCCGCGGGCCCGCGGGGGGCAATGGGCTGGAGCTACCCTAACGACTGGCAGCCTCTACCCTACCTTTTTTGTTTGACATTGGCGGCCGAAGCCTGCGGGGTTTAGGGTAGAGGCTGGCAGCAAAAGACGCTGTGCGTCCCTCCGCTGCGGGAGGCTGCGGCCCGCGCGACCCGTTGGGTCGCAGAAACTCGGCCCAATTCTGTGGC
>NZ_CAJTUJ010000057.1 GCF_910579375.1 uncultured Rikenella sp. | reverse complement strand
TTTTTTTTTTTTTTTTTTATCTTTGAGATAACCCGAAGATATTTATTTGGGTATAAACGATTTAGAAGAAAATCGCATGAAAGAAGGCAATGAATAAGTAATTTATTTGGTGTTTTAAGCCACTATGTTTTTTACTTATTCAAATAACTATCGGTACAAAGTTACAAAAATCTGGTAAGAACAAAAATCAAAAGGGAATACTATTAGTTTGTTTGATTTCTTCCATAGCGAATATGCTTTGAAGGCACCCTATGCTTTCTTCGGTATTAAGCATTTCAACGATGAAATTCTTATAATGCTCCATACTCTGTGCATATATTTTTAGCATAAAATCATATTCGCCGGAAATGTTATAACATTCCGTTATGTCTTCAATTTTAGAGACGGTTTTAATGAAACGACTTCGGTATTCGCGTGTATGCTGTTTGAGTTTTACATTACAAAAAACGACAAATCCTTTATTGAGTTTCGCATTTGATAGAATAGCAGAGTATCTTCTGATATACCCTTCCTTTTCAAGTCTTTTTATTCTGTCGGCAACAGGTGTTGCTGATAAATTGACAAGTTTTGCCAGTTCTTTTATAGGGCGTTTGGAGTTTTCTTGTAAAAGTTTCAGAAGTTTGATATCGGTGTTGTCAAGTGCAATAGCATCCATTTGTAGTGATTATTCTTTGTATTCAAGTGCAAAATTAGTGATAAATCTTGAAAATTAAACTATTTGCAGTGGGATTATATATCGCAAACCTTGCTTTTTGCTGAATTTAATGATATTGTAGCTGTAAAACAGTGCAAAGTTTGTTTGGACAATATCCGTGAAGTGAAAAACGCTGATTTTAAACCAATTATCTTTTGATATTTCCTGTTTTAGTAATTTTACGCCGAGTTTATTGCTAAAACGCATGGACATGGCACAATATAAAACAGGTACCCAATGTGTACAAGCAGGGTGGAACCCCAAAAATGGAGAGCCTCGTGTTTTGCCGATATATCAAAGCACAACGTTCAAATATGAATCCACCGATCAGATGGCGAGGTTGTTTGACCTCGAAGAAGACGGTTTCTATTATAGCAGACTTCAAAATCCGACAAATGAATATGTTGCGACTAAAATTGCAGAGCTTGAAGGAGGAAATAGTGCAATGCTTACTTCAAGCGGACAGGCTGCATTAACCGGTGGACGAAAGAAGTATGTTGTACGCAAAGATGAGTTTATATTGCTTCAGCGAGCCACGATGGTGCCGCACCTCTGGGAACCGGCATTTTCAAAGTAGGTGGGAATGATGCCGCAAGTCTTCGGGCCAACAAAGAAGCTCACGATTTAGGTTATTCCTGCGAGTTTTATCTCGATGCCAAAGAGAAGAAATATATTGATGAATGTGGTGCAGCAAATTTCTTCGGGATAAAAAACAACACCTAGTATAACGCCTGGATCTACGTCAATTCTTCCGTCAATAACAAATGGCAGCCTCATGACACTCGCCGCTGATATGGGTATGAAGGTTGAACGTCCGGACATGGGTTCTTTCTGTTCTTATAGCTCCGACCTTTGCAACAGACAAAACGACAAAGGATTATGAAAGTAATTATTATCGGAGCAAAAGCCTGTAAGGAACTCGTGGTGCGTATCGAAAAAGTAGAACGAGCTCTTGCAAGTAAGAAACTGCCAAACACTCCGCCGGACGACGATTGGGTGGACGGTAAGACAGTATGCCGGTATCTGGGCATCAGCCCTCGCACGTTGCAGCGGTTGCGGTCGGATCGGGTAATCTCCTATTCGTCTCTGAACCATAAACTCTATTATACATTGGGCGACATCAAACGGGTGTTGCACGAACGTTCCGTGAACCGGCGTAAAGAGTAGGCGGCCATGATGTTGGACAGGGAGTATTTCGACAACTGGATGCAACGTCTCGCCAAGCGGTTGGAGCGTATCGAGGAGTTGTGCACGCCCGCCGCGGAACAGAACCACTCCGTTTTGCCCGACGGCGACAGACTGCTGGACAATTACGACTTGTGCAAGATGCCCAACATCTCGAAACGCACGCTGCAACGGTATCGTACTTCCGGGGATTTGCCCTGCCAGATGATCTATCACAAGACGTTCTATCGCGAATCGGACGTATTGCGGTTCATCGAGCGTAATTTCAGCAATTTCCGCAAACTGAAAAGGAGCGGGAGAATAATTCGTCGGAAAAAGATAATAAAAGCGGCCGTAAATTTGTTGCATTACCAAATATTGGTAACTTTGCGAAAGAGGAGGTGAATTATGAAAACGACATCGGTAGCTTTGGGCGCTTATTTCGAGAACTTCATCCAGTCCACGATTGCACAGGGACGTTATAACAATGCCAGCGAGGTCGTACGCGCCGGTCTGCGGCTTTTGGAGGAGCAGGAAAACAGTGTCGTGGCGTTGAAGAGCGCAATCGACGAGGGCGTGAGAAGCGGCATCGCCGTAGGGTTTGATCCCGAACAACATCTGCGGACGTTGAAAATGCAGCGAAAAAATGGCTGATCTGCTTTTCTCGAATAAGGCTGTCGAAGACCTCACGAACATCTGGAATTACACGGTCGAAACATGGTCTGAGGATCAACCCGACAGGTATTATGCGTTGCTCGTGGCTACCTGCCGTCAAATAGCCGACAGTTTTCGACCGTTGGGCCGGGAGTACGCGGAAATCATGGCCGAATTATGCGGATACCGATCGGGCAAACACATCGTTTTCTATCGGACGGTTTCCGAGAGTGTCGTAGAGATTGTGAGAATCCTGCATGAACGCATGGATTTGAAAATCCGAATCGGAGAGTAAGGTGATTCGGTATAAATAAAAGCCGACGGTCATACCGTCGCAGCGATATGGTTCAACTGCTTGCCTATGAGCTTTGGGTCGGAGGTCTCGAGACCGTCGAGTTTCACGGGATTGCGGTACGAGCCGTCGCTGTTCAGTTGCACACGGGCCTTGAAATGCTCCATGTCCGTGGTTATGCCCTCGATTTTGGCGTCGTTCTTCTTCATGGAGGACAGAATGGTGTCCAGCTTATAGCGGCTCGACGACTTGCCGCGCACTGTCGATAAGGTGGAGCGGCAGGTCGAGCAACGGTAGCTCGAATTCCACATTCGTCTTTTCGCGTGTCGCCTTGATCCATACTGTTCCGTCTTCGGCCGTTTCGAGGTTCGCAGCGGTCAGACGGCACATATCGCCGTAGCTGATGCCCGTATAGCAGGAGAACAAAAACAGATCGCGAACGAAGTAAAGCCTCGGTACAGAAAGCGGCGTATTCATCAGCCGCTGCAACTCCTCGCGCGTAAGATAACGTCGTCTGCGTTCGGGGCGCGGAGGCTCGTAACCGGCGAACGGGTCGGCGGTAATGATTCCTGCGGCGATGGCTTTATTGATGACCGTATGCAGACGCGACATGTAGAGAACGACGGTGTTTGGAGCCAACCTCCGTTCCGTGCGCAGGTATAGGTCGAACTTGTCGATGAACGACCGATCCAAGGCGGAGAACGGAATATCCGACAGCCGCAGCCGCTCCGACAAGAACCGTTCGACGTGTTCGTAGGAGCAATGATAGGTGCGTGCTGAGTAAAACGACTATCTTTGTCGTGAACTCTTGCGAAAAAACCGGCGTTCCTCGAAATACAGAACCGTTTTCGAAGAGAGGAAACAAGGTTTTGCGACCTCCTTACCGACCCGAACAAGGGCAGCGGATAAGTAACGAATCCTTTGCTCAACCTCTCAAAATCCTGCTTTTCGACCTTTTCGCAACTCGACGAGAATCAACGGGTAACATTTCTGTTTCTCAAATACTTAACCTCATTCCTTCCTCTATATAACCTTACTTTCTCCAAAATTCTTCGTATCTTCCGGTCGCTATGCATGTGCCCGATTCCACCTATCCGATTCATATTTACGTCCTTCAGCTCGAAGACGGCTTCTGGTACGTGGGAAAAACGCACCATCCCGATGGACGGTATCGACAACATCTCCACGGAAAGGGGGCCGAATGGACCAAGTTGCACAAGGTCGTCCGGTGCTCGGAGCGGCAGGTTTTCTATGTCGAGACCGAATACGACGAAGATAAGTATGAAAATCGGGTGACGATCGAGTGGATGGAACGCGAAGGCTGGCAACGGGTGAGGGGAGGAAGTTGGTGTGAAGTCTCGGAGGAGAAGACCCTCCGGAAACTGCATCGTTACGGCTATTTCCGCCAGGTCAAAGTCTCGAAGCAGCAGTTCGCGGCACAGGCCCTGGTGCGTTATGTCTTGGAGTTGCGGGATGGAAAATATTTTGTCGGTTATACGCGAGACCTGAAGCGCACGTTGCGAAAACATGAGTACGGAAGGGGGGCCGAGTGGACGAAAAAATACAAACCGGTGGGGCTGGTGCAGGCCGATCCGTTCGAAACGCCTATGGGCAGTGTCCGAAATCGGCGGGATGTCGATCCGCTGGTGATCGAATGTTTCGGGCGGTACGGATACGAAAATGTACGGGGCGGGTCATTCTCGGCGGTGGACGAGGACGACCATCTCGAAGCCTTGATCCGATACGGCGTTGCGCTCGATTGACGGGGAGACGTCTTGGATGCTGAATAAATTGGGAGTGTCGAAGTGAAAATAGTTGTACGAATGGGAGTTGTCTTATTGGGGCTGGTGGCGATTGCGGGGATAGCGGCGGTCGTGTTTCTCAACCGGCCGCAGTTCGGTCGGCTGCCGCGCGGCGAACGGAAGGAACGGATCGAGAGGTCGCCGAATTTCCGGGACGGGGAGTTTCGGAACCGGCAGGTGACGGTGATGATGGCGTCGAAGGGGGAATGGTGGAGGACGGTGTGGAAGTTCCTCTTTCGGGAGGATGCGGCGGGGGTGAGGCCGACGGAACCGATGGAAGTGACGCGAACCGATCTGAAAGCGTTGGATGCGAACCAAGAGTTGCTGGTGTGGTTCGGGCATTCGTCCTATCTGGTGCAGACGGCCGGGCGGCGGATACTGGTCGATCCGGTCTTTTGCCGGGCTGCGCCGGTCTCGTTCGTCAACCGTCCGTTTGCGGCTACGGATGCGTATGCGCCGGAGGATATGCCGAGGATCGACTATCTGGTCATTACGCATGACCATTGGGATCATTTGGATTACGAGACGGTGGTGCGACTCCGCGAGCGGGTCGGGCGGGTGGTCTGTCCGTTGGGGGTGGGCGAGCATTTCGAATATTGGGGGTTCGAACCGGAACGGATCGTCGAACTGGACTGGGACGAGGAGGCGATGACGGAGGAGGAATTCAGGGTGGTTTGTCTGCCGACGCGTCACTTCTCGGGACGCGGCTTGCGGCGGAACCGGACGCTGTGGGCTTCGTTTCTGATCGATTCGCCGAAGCAGCGCATCTACATCGGAGGGGATGGCGGATACGACGATCGGTTTGCGGAGATCGGACGCCGGTTTCCGGGTATCACGCTGGCGATGCTCGAAAACGGTCAGTACAACGAGGCGTGGCGGTATATTCACACGATGCCGGAGTATTTGGGACGTGCGGCGAGGGAGCTGGGGGCGGAACGGATCGTGACGGTGCATCACTCGAAGTATGCGCTGGCGCGGCATGCGTGGGATGAGCCGCTGGAGCATGCGCGGAGGTTGGCGGAGCGGGATTCGTTGCCGGTCGTGATGCCGGGGATCGGAGAGGTGGTGAGGCTGGGCAACTGAATCGAGTGTTGAGGTTTTCGATGCTTGGGGGTATCGGAAAAGGGAAAAATATTTGGCGTAATCGAAAATAGGTGTTATTTTTGCTGCTGGATTTGCAGCGGGGGATCGAGGAGAATATCCATTGGGTAGGGACAGGGCGGACATATTATTGCGGAAATAGCTCAGTTGGTAGGGCACAACCTTGCCCGAAACGGCGGTTCAGCCGTTTCCGAGAGGCGTTTCCAACCGCGGCAAGGGATAGGGGCGAAACATATAATTGCGGGAATAGCTCAGTTGGTAGGGCACAACCTTGCCCGAAACGGCGGTTCAGCCGTTTCCGAGAGACACTTTCAACCGCGGCGAGGGCAAGAGGAGAGAACATACTTATATTGCGGAAATAGCTCAGTTGGTAGAGCACAACCTTGCCAAGGTTGGGGTCGCGAGTTCGAGTCTCGTTTTCCGCTCGGAGACGGACAGCTTTTATGAGCTGTCCGTTTTTTTTGTTTGGAGGAGGGCGGAGGCTTTGGAGAACATAGACCTGGGTCTCCTTTGAAGGGTTCGGGAGAGAGAGGTTCCGGCGCGCAACGTGGGCTCGGAGTACGTTTCCCGCTTAGGACGTCTGATAATCGCACTGATTATCAGACGTTTTTGTTGCGAGATTGTAACAAGCGCAGGTTGTTGTTCTTTCAAACGGGCGGTCGAAATTTTGCCGCGGAACCGGGCGGGTATGGCACAGTATTTGGAACGTATCAGGGCGTCCTCCACAATAGGAGAACGAAGTATTTAAATAACTCATTCAAAAACATTCTAATCATGAAAAAGTTCCCGATGCTCAAAAATGATGTGATCGACACGCCTATCTTCGGTTCGAACGAAGAACAACGCGTGGCTCCGAAAACAGAGATAACCAAGGAGGGTACGGCGGAGGATATCGCCTATCAGATCGTTCATGACGAAGCGATGCTCGACGGGAACTCCCGCCTGAATCTCGCTACGTTCGTCACTACCTGGATGGATGACAGCGCACGTCGAATCATGTCCGAAACCATGGACAAAAACATGATCGACAAAACGGAATATCCGCAAACGGCCGAAATCGAACGCCGGTGTGTGAATATGATCGCTAAGCTGTGGAACTCGCCGGAGGCGGACGGTAAACAGTACTGTATGGGTACCAGTACCGTGGGGTCGTCGGAGGCGTGTATGCTCGGGGCGCTGTCGGCACTGTTCCGTTGGAAAAAACGGCGCCAGGCGGCTGGAAAACCGACCGACAAACCCAATTTCGTGATCTCGTCCTGCTTCCAGGTGGTGTGGGAAAAGTTCGCTATCTACTGGGATGTCGAAATGCGGCAGGTGCCGATTACGGCGGAGCACATCACGCTCGATCCGGAACAGGTCGTCAAACTCTGCGACGAAAATACCATCTGTGTGGTGCCGATCCAGGGGGTGACGATCACGGGGCTGAACGACGATGTGAAGGCGCTCAACGATGCGATCGACAAACTCAATACGGAGAACGGGTGGGAAATCTGTATCCACGTCGATGCGGCGACGGGCGGATTCATCCTGCCGTTCATCTATCCGGAGGTCGAGTGGGATTTCAGGCTCAAATGGGTGCTCTCGATCAGTACGTCGGGGCATAAGTTCGGGCTGGTCTATCCGGGGCTCGGATGGGTGATTTGGAAAGACAAGTCGTATCTGCCGAAGGAGATGAATTTCGCGGTCAATTATCTGGGGGCAGAGGTGCCGAGCATCTCGATCAACTTCTCGAGGCCGGGGAATCAGGTGTTGGCGCAGTACTATCAGTTGATCCGGCTCGGGTGGAACGGTTATCACGATGTACAGGCCAGCTCGCTGAATGTCTGTCTCTACCTGCGGGAAGAGCTCCGAAAGATGGGGATTTTCGAATTCTTCTCGGATGAGATGCCGAACCCGCTCTTTATCTGGAAACTGAAGGAGGATCCGAATCGGAAATGGACGCTGTACGATTTGTCGGATCGGCTGCATATCCAGGGCTGGCAGGTGCCGGCTTATACGATGCCGGCCGATATGGAGGATGTCATCATCATGCGGATCGTGGCGCGGCAGGGGGTTGGGATCGATTTGGCGGATTTGCTGATGAAGGATATCAAGGCGTGTGTGGCTCAGCTCGATGCATTGGAGAACCCGACAAACAGTGCGGAGGAGTGGGCTAAGAAGCGGCGGTGCTTCAACCATATCCGTTAGGTGAGGTTCCGGAGTTTTCCGACCGAATGAATGAGAACCGCCTTATGTCCGGCTGATTGGGCTATAAGGCGGTTCTTTTGGTGCGGGGCCGGTGTTTTTCTTCGGGGGGGGTACAAGGTGTCGTTTTCGGTCGTATTTTTGATACGCTATTTTTCTCAATCAAAAGAATTCGTTATGGACAAGGTTGTTTTGAATTGGCAGGGGGGGATGCAGTATGATGCGCATATCGGCGAACACACGATTGTGGTGGATGCGTCGGAAGAGATGGGGGGTATGAATCTGGGGGCGCGGCCGAAGCCGTTGTTGCTGGTGGCGTTGGCGGGGTGTACGGGGATGGATATCGCTTCGTTGGCGCGCAAAATGAGGGTCGATTTCACGCGGATCGAGATCGAGGCGGAGGCGGATAAAACGGAGGAGGTGCCGTCGCTGTACACGGCGATGAGGTTGAGGTATCGGTTCGAAGGGGAGGGGATAGAGCCGGCCAAACCGCTGAAAATGGTGGCGTTGTCGCAACAGCGTTATTGCGGGGTGTCGGATATGTTGCGTCGGGTGGCGCCGATCTCGATCGAGGTCTATCTCAATGGGGAGCGGATCGATGAGCGGGATGTGATGTCGATGGAGTTGTAGCTTTTTTGCACGCGGGGTGGAGTATGGGGCGTGGCTTTGAGCGGAGTATTGGGCTTTACTTTTGGCTGTGCTTGGGGTTTGGATTTGGGGCTGAACTTTTGCGACTCGCAGAGTCGCGCAGTTCGCCGCTACCCCAAGCGGCGGACTGCAACTCGTCGGGGCTCGTTGCACTCCCCGCTGGCAGCGAACTGTTGTCGCGTATAGAACGAATGGGCTGTGCTTTTGCGGTTCGTAGAACCGCCGGACTTGTCGCTGAATTTAGCCGATTTGGGCGGTGCTGGTGGCGGAGTTTTTGCGACCCAACAGGTCGCGCGGGCCGAAGCCTCCCGCCGCGGAGGCCCGCAACTAACGTTGCAGTGGGCCCCGCAGGCTTCGGCCGCCAAGATCAAACTAAAGTAGGGTAGAGACTGGCAGGTATTGGGGCAGTTTTAGGGTAGAGGCGGCCAGTAGAACGCCCTTTGGGCGCGTTTATTCTGAGAGGCAACGCAACGGAAGACCGTGGGCGCGATGGTTTTTGCTGTCGGGGTTGAGTATGGTCGGGTCGAAACTCAAAAACAAGCTTTGGGAGCCGATGACGGTTGAAGAGTAGCAAAATCCATGACAACCCATGTTCCACAGGTTGCCTGTCGTAGGTGCGCGGAAGCCCGGTTCGAATGCCGAGCGGTACCGTTTATTCCGAGAGGCACCGCAACTGAAGACCGTGAGCCCGACCGCTCGAATTGCTCGGATAGAGTGAAGTTATGGCGAGGTCAAAATATTGACCGTAAATGTCGTTCGTGGCGGAAGACCAGCTGAATCCGCTGCTACCTGTATTGCTTAGCGTTCCTACATAATAGCCGCGGAAGCCCGGGGCGGTCTGACCCGTTTATTCCGAGAGGCACCGCAACGGAAAACCGTAGCCGCGATAGTCCACGCTGCTGGGATTGAGGTACTGCGTGCCGAAGTTCAAGAACACGCCGCTGGGTTCTCTGGCTGAGGAAAGCCAACTGTAACCGCTGCCGCCAATGCCGCCCGGTGTGCCCGAGCTGTAGCTACGGTTGCCCGGGGCGGAAAGCGGAGATTTGGACGATGTGTCGGCAGAGCCCGAGAGAGGGCACAGAGGAAAGATGGAAAGTAAAAAAATCAGAAAGCGCGTTTCTCCAGAACAAAGAGAAATGCGCTTTCTGAAAATATAGAAGGGCTCAAAAATAGGAGGCTAATCTTGTCTGCTGTAGTTGGGCGCTTCGCGCGTAATCGTCACGTCGTGCGGATGGCTCTCCTGCATTCCCGATGCGGTGATCCGAACGAATTTTGCGCCTTTCAAAGCTTCGATGTCTTTCGCGCCGCAGTAGCCCATGCCGGCGCGCAAACCGCCGATAATCTGATAAATCACTTCGGCGAGCTGTCCTTTATACGGCACGCGGGCAGCGATCCCTTCCGGCACCAGCTTCTTCACGTCGTCTTCGGCGTCCTGGAAGTAGCGGTCTTTCGACCCTTTTTGCATGGCTTCCAACGAGCCCATGCCGCGGTAGGTCTTGAATTTACGACCGTTGTAGATAATGGTCTCTCCGGGAGACTCTTCCACGCCGGCGAACATCGAACCGGCCATCACGCAGTCTGCGCCGGCGGCAATTGCCTTGACGATATCTCCCGTATACCGAATCCCTCCGTCCGCAATCACCGGAACGTCGCTGCCTTTCAAGGCCGATGCCACGTCGTAGACGGCATTGAGCTGCGGTACGCCGACGCCGGCGATGATCCGGGTGGTGCAGATCGAACCGGGCCCGATGCCGACTTTCACGCCGTCGGCTCCTGCGGCTACGAGCATCTTGGCGGCCTCTGCGGTGGCGATATTCCCGACAACGACGTCCAGATCGGGGTATTTCGCTTTTACTTCCTTGAGCTTTTCGACTACGCCGCGCGAGTGTCCGTGTGCGGTGTCGATCACTATGGCGTCTGCGCCGGCTTCATAGAGTGCCGCGACGCGTTCCATGGTGTCGTGGGTGACGCCGACGCCTGCCGCTACGCGCAACCGTCCTTTGGAGTCTTTCGCTGCGTTCGGGTTGTCCTGTACTTTCGTAATGTCTTTGTAGGTGAGCAGGCCGACGAGTTTCCCGTTGTCATCGATCACGGGCAGTTTCTCGATTTTGTTGTTGAGCAGGATCTTGGCGGCTTCGCTCAGGTCCGGATTGTGGGTCGTCACGAGGTTGTCTTTGGTCATCACGTCCTTGATGCGCTTGGCGGCGTCGGTCTGGAACCGCAGGTCGCGGTTGGTGACGATCCCGATGAGTTTGCGGTCGTCGTCGATCACCGGTATCCCGCCGATTTTGTTGTCGTGCATCAGGGTTTTGGCTTCGCCGACGGTGCCGTCTGCTTTGATGGTGATCGGGTCGTAGATCATCCCGTTTTCTGCCCGTTTCACTTTGCGCACCTGATGGGCTTGGGCTTCGATGGGCATGTTCTTATGGATGACACCGATCCCGCCCTGACGGGCGATGGCGATGGCGAGTTCCGCTTCGGTCACGGTATCCATGGCGGCCGAAACGATCGGGGTGTTGATGGGCACGTGGCGTGAAAATCGTGAAGCGACTTTGACTTCGCGCGGCAGGACTTCGGAGTAGGCGGGAACGAGAAGCACGTCGTCGAATGTGAGGCCTTCGGCGACGATTTTTTCATCTATGAACGACATAATGGGTACCGGTTAATAAATTTTAGCAAAGGTAATGCTTTTTGTCGAAATGTGGGGCGGTTTAGCGGAAAAAGGGGGCGAGTTTTTCCAATAGGGCTTGCGGTGGGCGGCAGGCGGTCTTGGTGTCGGCGTGCATGAAGGCGAGGGTCACGGAGCCGGTGGTGATTCGTTCGCCGTTTTCGCGGAAGACTTCGTAGTCGAATCGGATCTTCACGCCGGGAAGCTCGCGCAGGGTGGTGCGGACGGTGAGCCGGTCGTCGTAATAGGCTGGATTTTTGTAGTTTACTTCGACTTTCAGCACGGGG
>NZ_CAJTUJ010000056.1 GCF_910579375.1 uncultured Rikenella sp. | reverse complement strand
AGCCACGTCACGTAGAAACTCAAATGTAAGCCGTAGATACCGCTCGTCGCGGAAGACCAGCCGAACCCGTTGTTACCGACACCGCTCAGTCTGCCCGGAGCATTGAAGTACCCCGCGTCGCGGTAGCCCGGGGCGGTGCCGTTCAGCACTCGAACCGGATTGCCTCTGCCCCCACGGCTGCCTCTACCCTGAATTACCCACAAACCAGCCGCCTCTACCCTCGATTACCTCAGTCCCCCTCTCGACCTCAAACATGATATGCCTGTTCGTGACCGCCTTCTGAAAACAAAGAACGAAAATACTTCTGCCATCAGGCAACAAAAAAGGCATCCTACCGCTAAATAGGATGCCGTCGGCCTGATCAGGCGTGTTGACCCGCTAGGATTCGAACCCAGAAAGACAGAACCAGAATCTGTAGTGTTACCATTACACCACGGGTCAATAAAATCCCTTTCAAAGGAGGATTCGCTGCAAATTTAATGCGTCTGATCGAAACCAGCAACAAAATCCGCAAAAAAAGTGTTGACCCACCAGGACTCGAACCTGGAACGACAGAACCAAAATCTGCTGTGTTACCATTACACCATGGGTCAGAACCGCTTTCGCACGGCAAAAGTAGCGTTTTTCTGTGAAACCGCCAAATTATCGAATGTTGGCGATCGACATAATGTCTGCGAAGACCCCCGCCGCCGTCACCGAAGCCCCCGCGCCGTACCCTTTGATCTGGAGCGGATACTCGTCGTAGCGCGTCGTCCGGATCAGGATGATGTTGTTGCTACCCTCCAGGTCATAGAACGGATGTCCCGCCTCGACCGTTTCGAGCCCTACCGAACAGCGGCCGTTCTCCATCGACGCCACGAACCGCCACCGTTTCCCCTCTGCCGCCAGCACGCGCCGCTGACGTTCGAACTCCTCGTCCAGTTGCGGCACCTTGGCCCAGAAATCTTCCGTCGAACCCTCGAAGATCGAGGCCGGAACGAACAGGTTTTTCACCACATCCGCCTGTTCCACCGCGTAGCCCGACTCGCGGGCCAGAATCACCAGCTTGCGCACCACGTCCGTCCCGCTGAGGTCGATCCGCGGGTCGGGCTCGGCATAGCCCGCCTCCTTGGCCATCGCCACCGCCCGGCTGAAGGGAACCTCTTCCGACAGGACGTTGAAGATGTAGTTCAGCGTCCCGCTCAGCACCGCCCGAAGTCCCAGAATCGTATCCCCGCTGTGTCGCAGATCGTTGATCGTGTTGATAATCGGCAGCCCCGCCCCCACGTTGGTCTCGAAAAGGAACTTGACGCCCCGCGTCCGGGCTGTGTTTTTCAGCGCCGCATAGTGGTCGTAAGCCGACGATGCGGCGATTTTGTTGGCCGTCACCACCGAAACGTTGTGTCCCAACAGATCCCCGTA
This sequence comes from uncultured Rikenella sp., assembly GCF_910579375.1. Classification (GTDB taxonomy): domain Bacteria; phylum Bacteroidota; class Bacteroidia; order Bacteroidales; family Rikenellaceae; genus Rikenella. Next base: position 10,144 of record NZ_CAJTUJ010000056.1, on the reverse strand, counting down.
GATTTCCGCCACCTCCGGGCTGGCCGTGCAGTCGACGAAGACCGAGTTGAAGATGTTCATCTCCGCGATCCGGTCGCGGATGGTCTGCGGCGTGGTGGGAATGCCTTCTGTCTCCAGCCGTTCGCGATACTGCGACAGGTCGATCCCCTCGCGGTCGAAAATGCTGCGCCGCGAGTTCGAAATACCTACGACGTTTATCTTCAGGGCATTCGTTCGCAACAGCTCCTCCTGCTGCGAGCGAATCTGCTCGATCAGCGAGCCTCCTACGAGTCCTACGCCGGTCAGAAAGAGGTTCAGCACCTGATACTCCGACAGAAAAAACGAGTCGTGAATGACGTTCAGCGTCTTCCGCAGGCTTTCGACCTTGACGACGAACGAGATGTTGGTCTCGCTGGCCCCCTGTGCGCAGGCGATGACGTTGATCCCGTTCCGTCCGAGCGTCCCGAACAGCTTGCCGGCGATCCCCGGACAGTGGCGCATGTTCTCGCCGACGATCGCTACCGTCGCGAGGTCGCACTCCAGCATGATCTCGTCGATCTCGCCCGTGGCGATCTCCTGGGCGAATTCCGTGCTCAGTACCTCCCGGGCCCGCTCCGCGTCGTCGCGCCGGACGCCGATCGAGGTGGTGTTCTCACTCGATGCCTGAGAGACCATGAAGACGCTCACCCCCGCCTTCGCCAGCGCCTTGAATATCCGGTAGTTGACGCCGATCACGCCGCACATCCCCAGCCCGCGGATGGTCAGCAGGCAGCTGTCGTTGATCGATGAAATCCCTTTGATCGCCTTGTGTATGTCGCCCCGCCCGGCCACCGGGACGGTCACCTCGCGGGAGATGTAAGTCCCCGGACACTCCGTCCGGTAAGTGTTGCGAATATAAATCGGGATATTCCGGTTGTAAGCCGGGAAGATCGTCGGCGGGTAAATGACCTTCGCGCCGAAGTTGCAGAGCTCCATCGCCTCGACGAAGGTCAGCGATTCGATCAGGTAGGCCTTGTCGATCACCCGCGGGTCGGCCGTCATGAAACCGTCCACGTCGGTGTAGATGTTGAGCGCCTCGGCCCCCACCGCCGCCGCGATAATGGCCGCCGTGTAGTCCGAACCGCCGCGTCCCAGCGTGGTCGCCTCGCCGGTGGTCTTGTCCGACGAGATGAAGCCCGGCACGACGCTCACCCGCGCATCGTCCGCAAAAGTGGAGCGCACCAGCTCGTTGGTCAGCGTAAAATCGACGATATGCTTGTTGAAGTAGGGCTCGGTCTTGATGAAAGCGCGCGCGTCGCGCAGCACGGCGCCGTCGATGATCCGGCTGACGATCAGCGAGCTGAGCCGTTCGCCGTAGCCGACGACGGTGTTGGTCGTTTTGGGCGAGAGATCCTGAATGAGGAAGATGCCGCGGAGGATGTTTCCGAGCTCTTCGAGCAGCGCTTCGACCTGTGTCGAGGTCTCTGCCTGCAAATGCGTCGGCACGCTCTCGGCGATCGCCTCCCGGTGCCGGCGGCAGATGGTTTCGTACTGGTCGCGATAGGTCGGATCGGCTTGGGCCGCCGCCGCGCCCGTCGCTAACAGGAGGTCGGTGATGCCGCCCAGGGCGGAGACTACGACCGCTACGCGGCCCGGCTCCCGGCCGATGATCTCCCGGATATTTTGCAGACCGGCGGCCGAACCTACGGAGGTGCCGCCGAATTTGAAGACTTTCATCGCCTGTCTCTGATTTTCGTTCGGTGGTTGAAACGCGCAAGATAGACATTTTGCCGGAAATATCAGCCATCCGGAGGCGATGCGGGCGGAAAAAAGAAGGGGAGGGCCGCTCCGGAATCAGACGGTGCGGAGGTATTTTTCGTAGATGCTTTTCCGCAGTTCGTTCAGCGCGCCGAGGCGTTGCATGATCTCCTGCGCCTCCTCCATGGTCTGGATGCCGAGCAGCTCCTTCTGGAGCGAGGCGATGATCGAGCAGACCACTTTCGATTTATAGATCGTGATCGCCTTGGGTATGGCCTCGCCGAGCCGCTCGCGCTCGGTGGAGACGCGGATTTCGTAGCGCTCCCACATCCGGCTCGGGGCATAGGTCTCCTCTTGGGTCAGCAGATCCACCACGAGCGACGCCACCTCCGCCGAAGGGTGGTTGATGAAACGGTTCACCTCCGGCGCCCGGTTCTCTTCGTGGTAGATCCGGACGTACTCTTCGTAAATCTGCCGGCAGAGCGGGCTGTGCATCTCGATGCGGTCGAGCTCCAGGTCGCCGATGATGGTCTCGGCCACACTGAGCGAGACGATCTCGGCGGGCGACATCTCGAAGTCGAAGTTCTCGCCGCCGTATTTAAGCAGGTAGCCCACCAACTCCCGTTCCAACTGCTCCAGCTCGCGGTTGAGTCCCTGTTCGGCGAAGCTGAGCTTCGGGGCGAGATCGACCGGTGCCGTCGGCTCGGCGAACAGCCCCTCCGGCGAATAGGACGGCGCGGCGGTCGGATCGCCCTCCTGCCGTTGCAGGAACTGCTCCTTGCGCCGCTGGTTCTCTGCCACCTCGCGCCCCGCCTGACCGTCCACCATCGTGACTCGTTTTTTTGCGACCTCGCGAATCAGGATGTCTTCGTCGATTTCGAGCTTCCGCGCGCACTCCCGGATAAAGACCGACCGCGTGATCGCCTCCGGAATCGTGGCGATCGACTCCACCACGCTGGAGATCACCTCCGCCCGCTTGATCGGGTCTTCGGCCGCGTCGCCCAGCAGAATCCGGGTCTTGAACGAGATGAAGTCCTCTTCCTGCTCCTCAATATAGGCTTGCAGCTCCGTGGCGTTGTGCGCCCGGGCGAAAGAGTCCGGGTCTTCGCCCTCCGGCAGCAGCACGCACCGCACGGTCAGCCCCTCGCGCAGAATCATGTCGATCCCCCGCATCGAGGCTTTGATCCCCGCCGCGTCGCCGTCGTAGATGACCGTCACATTCTTGGTGAACCGCTTGATGAGCTTGATCTGCTCCACCGTGAGCGACGTCCCGGACGAGGCCACGACGTTCTCGACCCCCGACTGGTGCATCTGGAGCACGTCGGTGTAGCCCTCGACCAGGATACAACGGTTGAACTGCGTGATGGCCTTCTTGGCGAAGTAGATGCCGTAGAGGGTGTTGCTCTTGTGATAGATTTCGCTCTCGGGCGAGTTGAGGTATTTGGCGACCTTCTTGTCCGTCCGCAGCGTCCGTCCGCCGAACGCGATCACGCGCCCCGAGAGCGAATGGACGGGAAACATCACCCGTCCGCAAAAACGGTCGTAGTATCCCCCGCCGTTGGCTGCCTCCCGTTTGATGGTGAGCCCCGTGCCCACCAGAAAGGATTCCTGATACCCCTCGCTCAGCGCGGCCCGGGTCATGGCGTCGCCCTTGGAGGGGCAATAGCCGAGCTGGAACTTCGCGATCGTGGCGTCGGTAAACCCCCGTTCGCGGAAGTAGCTCACGCCGATGCTCTCCCCCTCCGGCGTCCGCAGCTGGGATTCGAAGTACTGGTTGGCCCACGAGGTGACGACCATCATGCTCTCGCGGTCGTCGTTGCGCTGGCGCTCTTCGGGGGTCTGTTCCTTCTCGCGGACTTCGATGCCGTATTTCTTGGCCACCCATTTCAGGGCTTCGACGTAGCTCAGCCCTTCGTGCTCCATCACGAAGCTGATGGCGTTGCCCCCTTTGCCGCACCCGAAGCATTTGTAGAGCCCCTTGGAGGGCGAGACGACGAACGAGGGGGTCTTTTCGTTGTGGAACGGACAGCAGGCCTGGTAGTTGACCCCTTTCTTCTTCAAGGTCACGAAGTCGCTCACCACATCCACGATGTCTGCGGCGGCGAAAATTCGGTCTACGGTCTGGCGGTCGATCATAACGGGAACAAAGTTACGGTTTTTAGGCTTCGGTCGGCGGGTCGCTCTTTTTCCGGGAAATATTATTTTTGCACCCGATTCTCAATCTCTTCCGAAGCATGAAACGAATCCTTGCCGTTTTTATTTCGACCCTGCTGGGCATCGCTTGTGTCCGGGCTGCCGACAGCACTGAAAAACGGGTGAAATTCAAGTTCGGGGGGCGCATCGATGCCCAGCTGTTCCACGACTCGTACACCTCGAAAGCCTCGAACAGCGGCATTTTCTACTACTTCCCGCTCGCGCCGGAATACAACGCGCAGGGGCAGGATCTGCACCGGGAAAATTCGTTGCGGTTCGGGGTGGCCAATTCGCGGCTGCGTTTCACCGCCACGGCGGCCGACATCCTCGGCGGAGAGGCTGCCGGATACGTCGAAACCGATTTCATGGGGTCGGGCAGCAACATCGGCGTGCTGCGGCTGCGGCATGCTTATATCTCGTTGAATTGGGAGCGGAGCCAGCTGATGATCGGCCAGACCAACAACCTGTCGGTGCCGGAGGAGGTCTTTCCGAACACGGTGGCGCACGGAGCCGGAACGCCGCTCAACCCCCAGTCGCGTATCCCGCAAATCCGGTATTCCCGGAAGTTGGGCGAAATCGTTCGGTTGAGCGCGGCGGCGGGCTTTTATACCGGCAAGGAGGGCGAGGCGCAGGCCTATGGGCTGGTGCCCGATTTCGCCCTGCGGCTGTCGGTCGGCGACAACCGGACGAAGGTGAGTGTCAGTGGAGCCGTGAAGTCGATCCGGCCGCGCAACCTGACGGAGGATTCGATCCGGACGCACCGGCGGGTGGCGGCTTTCAATGCCTCGATTTTCGGGCTCCATACGTTCGGCGGGGGACACAAACTGACCGCTTTCGCGATGTGGGGCGAAGACCTCTCGACGCTCAGCATGCTGGGGGGATACGGGCCGCGGTTGAGGGATGTGGAGCGCGGCGAGACGGATTACGGCTATACGACCACGCAGACGATCGCCATGTGGCTCGGATTCGAAACGAAGATCATGAAGGGCTGGCAGCCGGGCCTGCTGACCGGCTGGACGAAGAATTTAGGGTCGGGCCGAGAGATCGACCTGGCCGAGGCGGAGATTCCGGACAAGGGGATCGACTGGTATTTCCGGCTCTCGCCGCGCCTGTGGTACCACTACAAACAGCTCTCGTTCGGGCTGGAGTATATGTACAGCCTCGCTTCGTGGGGCCGGGCGTTTGATGCCCACTACCGGCCGACGGAACGGTACGAAAATTCGCAGAACCACCGCGTTACGCTGCTGGCCCGCTTCAAATTCTAAAGTAAGTCTCGGGAATAAAGATATTATAGAGAACCGCCCGTCGGCCATGCGACGAGCTCCATTCGAACCCCGTCTCCTTCCGTCGTTTGCGACAGCCGGGCATAAGCCGGTCGTTCGATCCACTCGCCCAGTATCACCACTTCGCACCGGCTCCCCAGCCGATGTACGATCGGTGTGTGGATATGCCCGCAGACGAGATAATCGGTCTCCGGATGATCCGCGGCGTAGACCCGCGCAAAGCGCACGATCGGCTCCTCTTCGCCCCGGAAAACGTGCGCCACCCCCTCCGTCCTCCCGTGCCGGTTGTGCGACGACCACCACCGTCCGAAACGCATCATCGTGTTCGGATGGAGCCCCGCCGCCGCCACCCGCCTCAGCCACCGGCAGTGGAAAATCCGGCGCAGTACGGTGTATTTCCAGTCGCCGCTCTTCCCCAGCCCGTCGCCGTGCGCCACGAAAATCCGTTTTCCGTACAGTTCGAACACCTCCGGAGTCGTATGTACTGTCATGCCGATCTCGGTCGCAAAGTAGTCGCCGATCCACAAGTCGTGGTTGCCGACAAAAAAGTGTACCGGTATCCCCCGGTCGCAGAACGCCGCCAGCCGGCCCAGCGTCCGTGCGAAACCCTTGGGCACCACCCGCCGGTATTCGAACCAGAAGTCGAAAATGTCGCCCGCCAGAAAAAGCCCTTCGCAGTCCGCTTCGATCGCATCGAGCCACGCCACGAACAGCCGCTCCCGCTCCCGCGGATCTTCGTCGCGGTAGGAGAGTCCCAGATGGACGTCGGATGCGAAATAGTAAGCCATAAAAATGAAGATAGTCGGACGAGTCCGATGTCGCGTTACCGCGGCAGCAGGTCGCTCAGCCAGTCGGTGTAGGTCCACACGTAATAGCAGACATATCCCAACGCCCCCAGAGCGATCAATACCGCCAAAAACGAGACGGTGTAGTTGTGTGGATTCCGTTCTCTCGGCGGCGCCACTCTCGGCCCCCGCCGTCCGCCGCCGCGTCGCCCCGGCCCCGGACGCCTCTGGCTCCGCCTCCGGTCATACCCTCCTCGGGCGTAGGCAGCCTCCGTCTCCGCCGCCGTCCCGTTGCCGTCCGCCAGCCACCGCCCCACAGGCAGCACCAGCGGCTCCGTCGGCAGCGGATTGAGCAGCTCCAGAAACTCCGGATCGGGATAGAACTCCGCCGTGCGTTGCAGATAGCCGTCGTAACCCTCCGTCTCGCGCAGGGCGATCGTCCCGACCCCGTCGAGCCACATCGACCCCTCGGCCAGCCCTTGTGCCCGGGCCTCCGCGCAGGCCGAGGCGCGCCACTCCTCCTCCCATGCCGCCGCCGTCGCCAGGTCTACAGCCAGCTCCGCCGCGATGATCTCCACGAACGGTACCCCCTCCGTATATCCCCCCTCGTCGTCCGTCAGCGGCTCTCCCTCCGGCACCAGCTCCGGCATCCGCCGCGGCGGATCGAGCCGACGCCCGGTCGCGAACTGGGCCCCGCTGCGCAAAGTCCGCAACGTCCCCACCCCCTCCAGCGTCACCGGAAGGTGTTGCAGCAGATAACGGCGCAATATGGTTGTCACGGAATCCATCTCTGTCTCGGTCAGCTTATTTGGTGTTCTGTTTTGTGTCGATCGGCGGCAAACCGGCGATGGTCTCTTCGATCACCGTCGGAAAGTGGCGGTGCTCCAGCACATGAATTTTCGCGGCAAGCGTCTCCGCCGTGTCGTCGGCGTCCACCGCCACCGTGGCCTGAAAAATCGTGTCCCCGCTGTCGTACCGTTCGTTGACCCAGTGGATCGTGATGCCCGACTCCCGTTCTCCCGCCTCGATCACCGCGCGGTGCACCCGGTCGCCGTACATCCCCCGCCCGCCGAACTTCGGCAGCAGCGCCGGATGGATATTCACGATCCGTCCCGCATAGGCATCCGTCAGATAGTGAGGCACCAGCCACAGAAAACCCGCCAGGACGATAAAGTCGATCCCGTGTTCCTGCAATAACGATGCCACCCGTCCCCCCGGTTCGCCGAACTCCTCGCGCGTGAAGACCGCCGTCGGCACACCGAACCCCTCAGCCCGTTTCAAAGCGTAGGCGTCCTCGCGGTTCGAGAGCAGCAACGCCACCCGTCCCCGCGTCGAACCCTCGAAATGCCGCATGATCGCCTCCGCATTCGTCCCCGAACCGGATGCGAAAATCGCTATGTTAATCATAATGAGTCGTTTGTGTTGAATTCGGCAAATAAAAGTACAAAAAAAACAGACCCGCCGCCCGAATTTCAGAAAAAAACCATACTTTTGTCCTGCGTCGGGACAACATTTCGATCCGAAAACACGCACTTAGATTGTCAAACCTAAATTAAGAACACTATGTCTGAAATCTCTTCAAAAGTAGTCGAAATCATCGTCGATAAACTCGGCGTGGATGCTTCGGAAGCGGTTCCTACCGCCAGCTTCACCAACGATCTGGGCGCTGACTCGCTGGACACCGTCGAACTGATCATGGAATTCGAAAAAGAATTCGAAATCTCGATTCCGGACGAAGACGCTGAAAAGATCGCTACCGTGGGTGACGCCATCACCTACATCGAAGGCAAAAAGAACTAAGCGACCGATTCGGTTGTAGACTCAGTATAAGACTGTTTCGGACACTTTAGCAATATAGCGTTCGGAACAGTCTCTGTTTTGACCCGAACCGCGGCGCCGGCGGCTTTCGCACGTAGCCCGCCGTCTTTCGGTCGGATCACTCCCATTCAACTTAAATCCTTTATGAACTTGAGACGAGTAGTAGTAACGGGTATCGGAACGATCAACCCGCTGGGGAACAACGCCGCAGAATACTTCGAGAACCTCGAAAAAGGGGTCAGCGGAGCCGCTCCGATCACCCATTTCGACGCTTCGAAATTCAAAACCCAATTCGCCTGCGAAGTCAAAGGGTTCGATCCCAACGAACACTTCGACCGCAAAGAGGCCCGCAAATACGACCGATTCACCCAGTTCGCGCTGGTCGCAGCCAAAGAGGCGCTCGGAGATGCGGGGCTCACCGATGCCGAAGGGAAAGCGATCGACGCTATCGACTTGGATCAGGTAGGGGTCGTTTGGGCTTCGGGGATCGGCGGCATCGAGACCTTCTTCAACGAAGTCATGAACTACGCCCACGGCGACGGGACGCCGAAATACAACCCGTTCTTCATCCCGAAAATGATCGCGGATATCGCCGCAGGGCATATCTCGATGAAATACGGGTTCCGCGGGCCCAACTACTGTACGGTTTCGGCTTGCTCGTCGTCTAACCATGCCTTTATCGACGCCCTGAACCTCATTCGGTGGGGGAAAGCCGACGTCATCGTATCGGGAGGCTCGGAAGCCGCTATCAATCAGGCGGGGATCGGAGGGTTCAACGCTATGCAGGCGCTCTCTACCAGAAATGACGACCCGGCTACCGCTTCGCGGCCGTACGACACGGGTCGCGACGGCTTCGTGATGGGCGAAGGCGCAGGGGCTCTGGTGCTCGAAGAGTATGAACACGCCAAGGCCCGTGGCGCGAAAATTTATGCCGAAGTGGTCGGCGGGGGGATGAGCGCGGACGCTTACCACCTGACCGCTCCGCATCCGGAAGGCTCGGGCGCTGCGCGCGCCATGCGCGAAGCCTTGAAAGACGCGGGGATTGCTGCCGAAGAGGTGGACTATATCAATACCCACGGGACTTCGACCCCGGCGGGCGACGGGCCGGAACTCACCGGGATCCAGACGGTTTTCGGGGAGCATATCTACGACATGAACATCAGTTCGACCAAATCGATGACCGGGCACCTTTTGGGCGGCGCTGCGGCTATCGAGGCGCTGGCTTGTATCATGGCCATCGACAAGGGGATCGTACCGCCGACCATTAACGTGACCGAACTCGATCCGCATATCGATCCGAAAATCAACCTCACGCTGGGTAAGGCACAGCGGCGGGAGATCAATTGCGCGTTGAGCAATACGTTCGGTTTCGGGGGGCACAACTCGACCGTGATTTTCAAAAAAGTGCGGTAGTTTTCCGATTGCGTGGAAACCCGCTTCTCTTAACATTTCGTCCGGGCTGTCGCGCTTTTCGTGCGACAGCCCGGGCTCTTTTCATCGATACACCTCATGATCTGGCATCGTCTTTTTCGCCGGTCTTCATCCTCCGACCGGCTCTATTACGGCCTGATACGACGCATCTTCGGCATCGTTCCGAACAACGTGGAGCTCTACAAACTGGCTTTGGTGCACCGTTCCGCATCGGTTACGGTGGACGACGGTCGGACGGTCAATAACGAACGTCTGGAATTTCTGGGCGACGCGGTGATCGAGGCGGTGGTGTCGGAACTTCTCTTTATCGAGTATCCGGAGGCCAACGAAGGATTTCTGAGCAAGTTGCGTTCGCGGATGGTGAGTCGCGAGACGCTGAATCGGGTGGCGTTGGAGCTGGGTCTCGACGACGTGATCGTCGCTCACCCGTCGAGCTTAGTGGCGAGCCGGAACAACATCTACGGTGACGCGTTCGAAGCGTTGGTCGGGGCGCTCTATTTAGATCGGGGGTACGAGACCACGGGACGGGTGCTGATCGAGTCGGTGTTCGCTCGCCACGTGGATTTGGAGGCGCTGGAGCAGACCGAAAAAGATTTCAAGAGTCGGATGATCGAGTGGGGGCAGAAGCATCACCGAAATATTGCGTTTCGCAGTCGGGAGTGTGCCGATCACGTCGAACTGACTCCCCATTTCGAGTCTGAGCTTTGGATCGACGGCGAGAAAGCGGGCTATGGTGACGGCCGCTCCAAAAAGGAGGCGGAACAGCTCGCGGCACACGATGCTTACAAGCAGCTCGGCATCGGAGGTTAGTGGAACAGATTATTAAAGTAAAGGGTTGGGCCGAGGCTGCCGCCTTGGTTAAGGCCGTCGGCAGCTTTAGGATGCGCAGCATCCTTGAAAGTTTTTTCGGTTCCTTTT
>NZ_CAJTUJ010000055.1 GCF_910579375.1 uncultured Rikenella sp. | reverse complement strand
GCCCGAAGAACAGACACAGCCCCAAGCTCGACCCAGTTCTCCGCCCCGTGTCCGCCTCACTGCGGCTCCGCTATCGCTCCGCCGGCGTCGCTCGGCACGCGAAAGATAGGCGGTCTATTCCTAAACGTCGCCCGCGGGGATTTCATCTCGATTTTGCTCACCGCAAAACGAGTGAAATCCCTTATTTACGCGGGCGGGCGACGGATTTCGCGCGCTCCTTTAGGCGGGGCGCGCGTCTGTCCTAACGGAGGGTACTGCCCTTACGCCGGGCGGGCGCACCCTTCGGGTGGTTTAATGGCAGCCTCAGCCCAGCTCTTTGTTCGCCGCGCCTTGGGAAATCTTGTCAAAACGTGCTAGCACATTTTGACGATTTCCCTCTTTAGGCGGAGGCGCGCGGAAGAGCTTTGACCCTCCTAAAACTGGCCTCGGGCCGGGCGGGCCCCACTTAGTAAGGCAGAGACAACCCTAACAAAACACCCAACGGGTGCGGGGACGGGAAATGCTGCGCATTTCTGCGGCAGCCTCTACCTCAATAACGCCGCGGTAGCAGCCCAACTCCCGGGCCGTGCGAACTCACGCCCTTGCGTAGCTGAGAGCAGCCGATTATCTTTGCAAAACGAAAACAAACGAGACCCCGATCGATGAAAAAAAAGCGTCATATTTTCCTCACCCTTTGGCTCGCCACAACCGGAGCCATCGGAATCGCAACCGCTCAAACCGCCGACTACGCCGCTTTTTTGCGTGAAGTCGCCGCACGGAGCCCCCAACTCGCAGCCGCCGAGAAAGAGCACACCGCCTCCGTGCGCCAGCTGCGTACCGGCCTCGCTCCTGACGATCCGTCCGTGGCACTGGAATACTATTTCGTCGGCGAAACCCGTTACGAACTCGCCTTCGAACAAGCCTTCGACTTCCCCACCGTCTACCACCAGCGCAATAAAATCAGCAAATTAGGCATTTCGAAAGCCGAGCAGGAGCACCGCACCGCCCAACGCGCCGTGATGGGCGAAGTATCAGACGCCTATCTGCGCCTCGTCTACGCCACCGAGCGGATCGAGATTTTCAGCCGTCGGCGCGACGCCCTGCGCCAAGCCGTCGAGCTCTACCGGAAAGGGATCGAAAACGGCAGCACGACCCTGATCGAGTTGCGCAACGCCGGGATGCTGCTGACCGAAGCCGCCGACAATCTCGCCGTCGCCGAAGCCGAACACGCCGAAGCCGCTTTAGCGCTGGCCCAGCTGAACGGCGGCACCGCCATCGCCGCACAAGGCTACCCGACCTTCGCCTTCAGCGGCACACGCGACGAATTCGTACAAGCCGCCCTGGCCGCCGATTACGAACTCGAAGCCGCCGCCATCGACACCCTGATCGCCCGTCGCACCCTGAAACTGAGCCGACAAGCCTGGTTGCCGAAACTGACCGTCGGCTACAAAGTCGAAATCGAAGGCCACAAAGGCACCAACGCACTGCTGGCCGGCATCTCGCTTCCGCTGTGGCAGAACATCGGCAGCACCCGGGCAGCCAAAGCCGCCCGGGATGCGGCCGAAGCCCGGCATGAAGCCGTCGCCACGCAGGCCGAAGCACGTCTGAAAGCCCTGTACGAACGGTTCCGGATTCTCTCCTCCACCCTGGCGACCCGACAGACCGCTCACGCGTCGGACAACTACCCGCAACTCATCGAAAAAGCCATTAAGGGGGGCGAACTGACCGCCATCGACGCCCTGCTGGCCCTCTCCGAGTGGTACGCCTTGAGCGACAACCTCACCACCCTGAAATACGAAGTGGCTCAGGCCGGAGCCGCCATGGCCCTGTGCCTGCTTTAGCACGAGGCTATTAAGGTTCACAAAGGCCCGCCCCGGGCTACCGCGACTTCGGCCGGACGGACTATGGGGGTATAGCTAATGGGGGCGGTAACATCGGATACAGTTGGTCATCTACGTTGGTAACGAATAGCACCACAACTCAGGTCATGGCTTTTTACACCGAATACCTTGATCCAAGCAGCTCGCAATATCGCGGCCACGGTCTTCAGTTGCGTTGCCTCTCGGAATAAACGCCGCGTGCCCGCGGTGGGCAAAGGGCCGGGTCTTCCCTAAAAAATAAGGGCAGCCTCTACCCTAAGCAAGTTAACACCCCTTCCACGACAACCAAACTCAAACACCTCCATATGCCACGAAGGGCGATTCCGAACCGGTTCGGAATCGCCCTTCGTCTATCAGGCCCGCGACGAATCGCGCTAATTCAGACTGATCTCGTCGATGAAGACGAACGCCGGACTGTTCTTGCCCGGATGCCACTCCGGCATACTGTGCTCCGGCTTCACGACGATCTTCACATACCGCGTCGTCACCGGATCGAACGTCAATTCATGTTCGTAAATGCCGTCCCGATCCTTCTGCCCCAAGGTCGGATACTCCGCCTCGGCCACCTTCCGGTACGTCACGCCGTCGTCCGACACCTCCACGCCGAAATAGCGCGCGTCGAACACCCAGTCCCCCTTCACCACGCACGTTTCGATCTGCGCCCGCGAGATTTCGGTCGGTTGCAGGAGGTCGATCACCGCCTCCATATCGTTCTTCCAGAAGGCGATCCACCGCCCCGTCTTGTAGTTGCCGTTCCCCCGCAGACCGTCCACCAGCGTCCCCGCACCGGCATATTCATACTGTTTGTTGATCGGCCGGAGCATCGTGATCGGCTTCACGCTCGCCTTGTTGAAAGCGATCTCTTCGGTAAACACCCGGCTGGCCCCCGTCGGACGGATCACCACCGCCTTGAGCGTCCCCGGCCGGTCGATCTTCAGCGTGTCGGTATACTTCGGCGACGAAGCCGTCGGTTCGCTGCCGTCCAGCGTGTAATGGATATCCGCGCTGTCGATCGCGAACATCGCCACGTCGAGCACCCCTTCCGCCGGATTCGGCAGGAACGAGACATTCACGTCGAACACATGCGTCGCATAGTTATACCCCAACAGGTCGTAAATCCGCACCAGTTTCGGCAACCGCGCCAGGAAGAGCTCGTAATTCTTCTGTGTCGGATCGCTCCACTGGATTTCGGCCAGCGCCGCCATCCGCGGCAGCTCCATGTACTCCACCTGCCGGAAATTCGGAATATACTCCGTCCAGAGGTTGGCCTGCACCCCGATGATATACTTCGCCTCCTCCGGCGAGAGCGTCGGCGACACCGGTTCGTAGTTGTAGACCATTTCGACCGGCACATACCCGCCGATCGCCATCGGTTCCCGGTCGACATCCTTGCTCTGGTAGTAGTCGAAGTAGAGGTAAGTCGTCGGCGTCATGATCGCCTGGTGCCCCTGCCGGGCCGCCTCGATACCGCCCTCGACGCCGCGCCAGCTCATCACCGTGGCATTCGGCGCCAGCCCCCCTTCGAGCGTCTCGTCCCATCCGATGATCTGCCGCCCGCGGGCGTTCAGGAACTTTTCGGCGTGGTTGATGACGAAACTCTGCAAATACTCCTCAGCCGTATGTTTCGCATCCCCCTTGATGCCCAGCGCCTTGATGCGCGCCTGGCATTTCGGACAAGCCTTCCAGCGCACCTTCGGACACTCGTCCCCACCGACATGGATATATTCGCTCGGGAAGATTTCGACCACCTCGGCCAGCACATCCTCGATAAACCGCAGCGTGGAGTCGTTCCCCGCGCACAGCACATCGTCCGCCACGCCCCACTGTCCCCACACCTCGTACGGCCCGCCCGTGCAGCCCAGCTGCGGATAGGCCGTCAGCGCCGCCAGCATGTGCCCCGGCAGGTCGATCTCCGGAATCACCGTGATGTGGCGTTCGGCCGCATAAGCCACGATTTCGCGCGCCTCGTCCTGGGTATAGAACCCGGAGTGCGGCACGCTGTCGTAGACCCCCGTATTGTGTCCCACGACCGTCGCCTTGCGCACCGAGCCCACCTCCGTGAGGCGCGGGTGTTTGCGAATCTCGATGCGCCACCCCTGGTCGTCCGTCAGGTGCCAGTGGAAGCGGTTCATATTGTGCAGCGCCAACATGTCGATGAACCGTTTCACCGAGTCGACCCCGATGAAATGGCGGCTCACGTCGAGATGCGCCCCGCGGTATCCGAACCGCGGCCAATCGTTGATCTCGACCTGCGGCAGCAGCGCCGCCCCGTCGGTCACCGGCAACGCCTTGCGGAGCGTCTGAATCCCGTAGAAGACACCCGCCTCGGAAGCTCCCGTAATGATCACCCCATCGGCCGTCACCTGAAGGCGGTACGCCTCGGGATTCTCCGCCGCGAGCCCCGTCGCGAGCACGATATTCCCCCGCGCATCCGTTCCCGTCCCCGGTGCCGTCTGCAACCGGAGCCCCGTCATCTGACCGACGTATTCGGCCAGGAATTCTGCGTTCCGTTTCAGTGCTTCGTTATTCTCCGGATAGAGAATCTTCGCATTTTTGTCGAGCCGGAAATCGGCCCCCTGCACCCCGGCCACCTGCTGCGGCAACGGAATAACCTGATAGTCGGCCCGCTGAACGGTACCCGACGCACAGGCCGTAAAGAGACCGGCGAGCAGCGTCGTTTTCAACAATCGATGAATCGAGATCATAGAAAGAGTATTGGTTTTTAGTTGGTATTTCACAGAAACGGCCCCGAGAAAAGAGCCCTCGGAAGACAAAGATAGGAATTTCGAACCGTAAACCCGCCATCGGCCCCTACGGTTTCCGCCCGCCGGGCCCCTTTCCGCTCAGTCGATCAGCCCGAAATGACGCAAAGCCCGGGCAATCCCCTCCTCGTCCACCGACGTCGTCACATAGTCCGCCTCCGCTTTCACCGCCCCGTCGGCATTGCCCATCGCCACCCCCGTCCCCACATGGCGCAACATCGGAATGTCGTTGCCACCGTCGCCGAAGGCCATCGTCTCGTCGAGCCCGATGCCGAACCGGGCCAGCAGCCGGTCGATCCCCTCGGCCTTGTCCACCCCCGCCGGTACGACATCGGCGAAGAGCGGATTCCACCGCATGGGCCGACAGCCCGGCAACACCTCCCGCATCAGCCGCGGCTCCTCCTCCGGGCTGAAAAAGGCGATCAGCTGCAAGACTCCCCGTCGGGCCGCCTCGCTCCACTCCTCCGCCGAGACGAGCCGGGCGGGCTGCGACGTCCTGACCAGCTTCCGGATCCGCTCGACCCGCTCATCGACGAAGTTCAGACACATCTCGCGCTCGCCGGCCAGCACGCAGGCGAACGCGTCGGGCCCCTGCTGCCACCGGATCAGCCGTTCGACATCCTCCTCGGGGATCGCCCGCCGGAAGACCACCTCGTCGCGTCCGGCCAGACAGTATCCGCCGTTCAGAGCGACATAGCCGTCGAACGGGAAATCGCAAACGGGAAAGATATCGGAGGGGTGACGTCCCGAAGCGATAAAAAGTTTCACGCCGCGCTGCCGGAGCTGTTCGAGCGCGCGCCGGGTCGAGACCGGCACCGCATGGTCGCGGAAGCTGACCAGCGTGCCGTCGATGTCGAAAAAGAGGGCTTTTATCATAAGAGGCTGTCGATCGCACCGCAAAATTACGGCTCGTTTCGGAATTATCCGCCGTCCGGGCCCGCAATTTCACCGCTTACGCCGCTGTCCGATGGCACTGTTTTTGCGGCTGAGGACAGAAATAAACGCATCGTCGTCCGTTATGAAAGATATCCGACTCACTCCGGTCGATAAACGCATCATCGACTGGCTCAACATCCTTGTTCTGCTGGGTTCGCTGGCGATCATCGCGTCGCTGTCGTACGACATCCTGACGGTCGGCCGCTACCGGCCGGCCAGTCCGATGACGCTCACGATCCAATTGGTCGTCTGTTCGATTTTCATCCTCGACTTTCTGGTTCGGTGGGTCATCGCCCCGCGCAAGGGCCGCTTCGTGAAGCACAATTTCCTGTTGCTGTTGTTCTCGATCCCGTTTCTGAACATCGTCCACTATGCGCAGTGGAACATTCCGCACGAGCTGCACTACCTGTTGGGGTTCGTGCCGTTGCTGCGCGGGGGCTACGGGCTGGTGGTGATCACCCGCTGGTTCACCCACCGGAGCGCGACGAGTCTGATGGTTTCGTACCTGGCTATCCTGACGGCGACGACTTACTTTACGAGTCTGATCTTTTTCGTGGCGGAACGGGGGCTCAATCCGGATGTGAAGACCTACTCGGATGCGTTGTGGTGGGCGACGATGGATTTGACGACGGTCGGGTCGAACATCGTGGCGGTGACGCCGGTGGGAAAGATTCTTTCGGTTTTTCTGGCCGCAGCGGGCATGATGATGCTCCCGATTTTCACGGTCTACATCACGGATCGGGTGGTCAATAGCCGTTCGCAAGCGGCCGGACATCAGACCTCCACCCCGACCGGGGATTCCGCGGAACAGGCTGAACAGAAACAGGGGCACGTCTGACATTGGGGCGCCTCCGTGCCTGCCCCGACATGGCCGAAAGCCCCGCCCCGGGCTACCGCCTCTGCATCTCAGGTGCGTTGAGCCACGTCGGCTACGAGGGTTCCGTCTGGTCGGCTTCGACTCTCGGGGCGTACGGCGTCTCTTTGCGCTTCGTGATGAATGCGGCTCAGCCCGGCTACTCGGACAACCGTGCCAACGGTTTTCAGTTGCGTTGCCTCTCGGAATAAACGGGGATGCGCGGCACTCGAAAGCTGGCTGGAGCTACCCTAAGCAACTGACAGCTTCTACCCTATTGGTGCTCCTGCGGCTCGCAGAGCCGCCCGGGCCGAAGCCTCCCGCAGCGGAGGCCCGCAACTCACGTTGCTCTGGGCCCCGCAGGCTTCGACCCGAATCACAAAAGCACACCCCTGTAAGCAGGCCAGTTTCGACATCGGCATGCGAATCAAAAATCAAGCAGCAAGTCAAAATTAGGAAAAAACGAAAAAGTATAGCTACCTTTACAGAGAGACAAAGCACCACGTACAAACGTGGCCGCCCCAACAACCTATCACAACCCAAACGCCTCGTTTTCAGAAATATAAACCAATTTCGATATGATTCCGTTTTTTACCCAACTGATGACCGATCCGATCGTGATCGAAAAGGCCGACAGCGTGAAATCCTCGTTCAGCCAATGGATGGAGAACCTGTCGAGCATGTCGGCCCAGGACCTCTTCAAAACCGTCGCCAACGGAGCCGTCTCGATCGCCCTGAAGATCGTGATCGCGCTGGTGATTTTCTGGGTCGGCCGGTGGCTGATCCGGCGCGTCCGGAAGATGATGGATCGGATCATGACGCGGCGGAACGTGGACGTATCGTTGCGAGCCTTTCTGATCAGTTTGGTGACGATCACGATGATGCTTTTCCTGATCATCATCACGATCGGCATTCTGGGGATCGACACCACCTCGTTCATCGCCCTCTTCGCTTCGGCCGGCTTGGCGATCGGTATGGCCCTGAGCGGCACCTTGCAGAACTTCGCGGGCGGGGTGATGATTCTGCTTTTCCGTCCGTTCCGCGTGGGCGACTTCATCGAAGCCCAGGGACAGAGCGGGACGGTCAAAGAGATCCAGCTGATCCACACCCTGCTCAACACGGCGGACAACAAGACGATCCTGCTGCCGAACGGGCCGGTTTCGACGGGGATCATCAACAACTACTCGCGCGAGTCGCGACGGCGGGTGGACTGGACATTCGGCATCGCTTACGGCGACAATTACGATGTGGCGCGCGGGGTGCTGCTGGAGCTGCTGGAGGCCGACGAACGGGTGGCGAAAGATCCGGCACCGTTCGTTGCGTTGACGGCGCTGGCGGACAGCTCGGTGAACATCGTCGTGCGGGCGTGGGTCGAATCGGGCGAATATTGGAACGTCTATTTCGACCTGAACGAGCGGGTCTACAAGACCTTTACCGAACGCGGCCTGAACATTCCGTTCCCGCAAATGGACGTACACCTCCACAAAGACGAGACGAAATAGTCTGCCGAGCAGAATTTTAAACAAAACAGCGCCCTGTTTCATCCGAAGATGAAACAGGGCGCTGTAGCTATCTCGGCAGCCCCTCTTCCCGTCGCTGACATCTTGCCGGTGACAGACTAAACACGGGCTTGCCCCGTCGGTGTCCACTAAATTTCTTTTGGGGCAGCCTAATACCTCTAACAGCCTTTTAGCCGTTAGGGGGCGCTACCCGTTCAGCAAGCTGATCGGCCTCCGACCTTTCCTCCCTTTTTCCCGTATTCAATCAATAAATAAAGATAGCGAGCTGCAGCAGCCCGCTATCTTTGTTATCGACGCGTAATGCGTTTTTAGAAGTTATATCCCACAGTAATGGCAAAGTTGCGGTTTCTCGCTTTATAATCCTTGCCCCACTGTTTGTCGTTAAGAATATTGGCAAGACCCAAATCGTAAGATACCCCGATATACACCTTGTTTATCGAAACACCCGTCCCGAAGCTCAGTCCGGCATCGAAACGTTTCACGCCGCCGACCTCTTCATCATCATCGGAATCCGTCGTTTTGAACAATTTATAATCTCCCTTCTCGGTCTCCCCGGCATAAGTACCCTCCCATTTTACCTTACCTCCGAGGCCGCATGCGATATAAGGACCTGCATTGATCTGCCATTTTACCTTATCAGAAACCCTAAACCGATAGGAGGCCAAGATCGGCAACTGAAGGTAGCTTGCACGCCATGTTTCCTTGTACTTGAAATCGTCGTCGTTCTCCTTGAGTTTACCCCCGCGGGTCGTAAAATAGAGTCCCGGCTGGATCGTGAAATTCTTGGTAATGTTCCAATCCATAACGACCCCGAGGTTGAATCCTACACGGGTCTTGAAATCCTGTTCATAATCCGACTTGCTCTCACCAGTCCCGAGCTCTCCCGTGTACTTGTCGTGGATGTTAGACAAGTTCATTCCGGCGCGTACACCCCATGAAACCTTTTTGTCCTGTGCATTAGCGCCAAAGACAACTCCTGCTGTAAAAACAGCCAATAATAAAACTTTTTTCATAAAAAGTTCCTGATTTTTGCTTCCCGACTCCCCGGAAGCGTTCTTAAAAAAAGAGAAAGTGTGGAGCTGATTTCGTTTATCCCAAAGAAGGTTGTAGCAGAACCCATGTAAAAATAAACGACGCAATACCCCACACTCGAATAGACATGGAGTACGGACACGCAGAACACGTCCCAGCCATAGACTAAACAAGAAATGAGTGCTGTTCGTTGTCCTCTTACATTTCGAAAACTGCTACATTCTCTTTGAAGGACAGTGCGAAAACACTTTCAGCATGTATGCCGGGCACATTATTGCACACGACGTTACAAAAGTAGAAAAATTTTCGCGGCCGAACAAGCACTCATGGATGGGGGTATCGCAAAATAAAGATATTTTCCGGTTCGAGTAGAATACCGCGCCGCAAAATTAAAGTAAAATCAAATAACTAAACCAAAGATGCACATTATCTGACGTGTCTCTGTCCTGTTTCGTTGTGCCCGGCCCGTCCGAGGGGTTGGAACTGGTCTTCGGCAGCTCTGCAATTCTTACAGAGCGTATCGTGCATCCCGATTTCGGAATAAGGAACACCCCGCCCCGGGCTTCCGCGACGGAGGAAACAATGGCCGGTTAGGCAATCTGCTACATGTGGGCAGCGGTGGCTACGGTTGGTCTTCCGACATAAGTGGCTTCAGCGGTTTGGATTTAAATTTCGGCCCGCAATATCTCAGTTCCGACTATAAGGGTAGCCGCGGCCACGGTTTTCAGTTGCGTTGCCTCTCGGAATAAACGGTGACGCTCGGCACGCGAAAGATGGCAGCCTCAGCCTTAAATGGGTGCCTCTACCCCCCTGTCCGCACGCCTCAGGCTCCGCAAGACTCATTCTCTGTTCGCGCGCCAAGGCGGAAGCCTCTGCAAAAAAATCCTTTATCTTTGCATTCTGCCGAACAGGCAGACAAACCTGTCACAACGAATCATGAAAAGACGAATCACCGAAAACGACTACCTCCGGGCCAACCGACGGGCCAGTCGCAACGAGGAGATCGCCGCACACGGACATCCGGTCGGCGTCCGGCGCATCCACCGGTCGAAAAAACAGTACGATCGTAAAAAAATGAAGGCAGGCCTCAAAAGCCTGCCTGATTTTTATCCGCCCATTCTCCCGCTACCTCAGTCCGCCATGTTGTCCGTCTTCGGTCTGAGGAAGTAAAGCTGGATGGCCACCGCCGCCGCCACGATCACGCTGAGCCACGCGAATCCCATCCCCAGATCTCCCCCGTCCGTCCATCGCCCCAGTATGCTTGTCACCGCCGCCCCCGCAAAGACCCCCGTCATATTCATAATACCATACGCCGTCGCCCGGTAACGATCCGAAACGAATTGACAGAGAATCGGCATGTTATTGGCGTCGAAAATACCATACCCCACCCCGAACAACAACCCCGCCCCGACAATTCCCGCCAGACTATGGCTGAAGCCCAGCAGGAGCAGCGACGGAATCGTCATCCCGAGCCCGATCGCCCCCGTGTAAACCCGCCCCCGCAAGTTCCGCCGCACCCACCGGTCGGAGAGAATCCCCCCGACGATCACCCCCACGAACGACGATACGGCAATCGTGATCGTCGCAATCGGCCCCGCCTTGTCCATCGAGATTCCGAGACTGTCCGAGAAGAGCGTCGGCAACCAGTTTTTAGTGGCCCACCCCGGCAGACTCGGCGCCGCAAAATAGAACAGAATCGCCCAGAACGCCACATTCGAAAACAGCAGCCCGAAACCCTTGAGCAACGCCCGGAACCGCCCCGCAACACTTTCCTCGCCCCTGACCGCCTCGCGATTCAACCGCCGCGCAACCACCGCCGCACGGTTCTCATGCAGACAGAGCACCAGCACCAAGGCATAGACCATCCCGATGACCCCGAACCAGTGGAACGTCGTGTGCCACGTAAAGGCCGCCGCCACCGTCGCGCCGAATCCGCCGATCGCCTGTCCCGTATAGAGCCCCGTCATGTGAATCCCCACCGCCAGCGACCTCGACCGGTCGCGATGCCAGTCCGCAATCATCGCCAGCCCCGCCGGAATATAGAGCGCCTCGCTGACCCCCATCACCGCCCGCAGCGCATAGAGCTGTCCGAACGTCTCGGCATATCCCATGCCGAACGTCACCGCCGACCAGACGAACAGACTGCCCACGATGAGCCACTTCCGGCTGATCCGATCGGCCACCGCCCCTGCCACCG
Organism: uncultured Rikenella sp.; assembly: GCF_910579375.1. Lineage (GTDB taxonomy): Bacteria > Bacteroidota > Bacteroidia > Bacteroidales > Rikenellaceae > Rikenella. Next base: position 650 of record NZ_CAJTUJ010000055.1, on the reverse strand, counting down.
GGCTGACGAAACCGTATATCCAAAGGAAGATCGCCATCAGGCGACCGAAATTGGCTGCCGAACGCAACTCCGCGATATCGACCTGCATCGCATCGCGCATGGTCGAGAGCATCTGCCGGTCCATGTAATTGAGCAAAGCCACGCCCCACAGCAAACCCACCACCACCCACGGATAGATCCGCGAACGTTGTGCCGCTCCTCCGGTGTCGAATGTATTCATATCGTGAAAAGAGTTTGGTTGTCGAGTTTTTTGTCGGCAAAAACTCCCCACCGACAGCCACCGGCCCCGCCGTCCGTCACGGCCGCCACAGCCACACCTCCGGCGTCCTGATCCCCGGCTTCAGCTCCCCGTTGAACAACAAGACACCCGGAGAAGTCCCCCACCGCATCGGCGTCGCCCCCGCTCCCGCCCGTGCACCCTGCGGCGCACGCTCAGAAGAGACCAACCACCGCTCCGCCGCCGTGTCGAAAATCAACACCCGGTCGTTGAACCGATACCACCCCGGCTCCTGCTCCATATAAGTCCGCTGCACTCGCCGCAGACTATCGTTCTCGGGCGCAACCGCCAGCGCCCACGCCCGATCCAACGCCTCCGTGAAGACCGCCCCGTTCACCCCGCCGAAGCAGACGATCGAATCCGCCCCCCATGC
>NZ_CAJTUJ010000054.1 GCF_910579375.1 uncultured Rikenella sp. | reverse complement strand
TTGACGATTTCCCTCTTAAGGCGTGGCGCGCGTATGTTCTACGGGAGGGTACTGTTCTTTTTGTGAACAAAAAGAACCAAAAAAACTTTCGACGGATGCTGCGCATCCTTAAGCTGCCGACAGCCCTGTTCTTCGATGCGCGCCGAGGAAATCTTGCCAAAACGCGTCCGTGCTTTTTGACGATTTCCCTCCTAAGGCGTGGCGCGCGGTTACTTTAAAGTAATAAAGGCCGCCCGCCGTGGCGCGAACGCGTCCGCCGAGCAGGCGGTGCGTGCCGCACTCCCGATTGGCCGCCTCTACCCCAACAGCTAATGGAAACCTCTACTCCTGCCGGATTTCCGACGCCTGATTCCGAAGAGAGCAGAAAAGCCCCGAAAATTTCGTTATTTTGCAACCTCATGATGCTCGATCCCGACAAATATCCCCCCCTGAATCTCCCGGCCGCCGACCTGCGGCTCCGCGCCGCCGGCCCGAAACCCGAAGTCTGGGACGCATTGCGACGCAAATGGCTCGTACTCACCCCCGAAGAGTGGGTACGGCAGCACTTTATCCGCTTTCTCACCGGCAGTCGCGGCATCGACCCTTACCGCATCGTACAGGAACAACCCCTCCGTATCGACGGATTCGCCCTGCGCGCCGACATCGTCGTCTACTCCCGGCAGGCCGAACCGCAGCTCGTCGTCGAATGCAAAGCCGCCGGAGTGACCATCACACAGGATGTATTCAACCAGGTGGCACACTACAACATCCGGCTCGGGGTGCCTTACTTAGTGGTGACCAATGGGTTGCGTCACTACTGCTGCCAGATCGACCACGCCGCCCGGAGCTACCGCTTCATCGACGAAATACCGCAACTGTAAATATGGCTATCCATCTGCAAGTCGAGTCGCTCACCAAATCCTTCGGCGAGCGCACCCTATTCGAAAACATCGCTTTCGGCATCAACGAAGGAGAGCGCATCGGCCTGATCGCCGCAAACGGGGCCGGAAAGACCACCCTGCTCAATATCATTGCCGGCCGGATGGACTACGACAGCGGCGCAGTCGTTTTCCGGCGCGACCTGAGGGTCGGCTATCTGGAACAGAATCCGCAGTTTCCGACCGGGACGACTGTGTTGGAGGCCTGTTTTCAGGGCGAAAACGAAACTGTCCGGACTTTGGCGCAGTATGAACAGGCTCTGGCCCGGAACGACACGGCGGCGCTCGACGCCCTGTTCCCCCGGATGGAGGCGCTCGGGGCGTGGGACTTCGAACAGCGGGCCAAGCAGATTCTCAGTCGGTTGCAGATCACCGACCTCGAACAGCGGGTCGAAACGCTCTCGGGAGGCCAGCTCAAGCGGGTGGCGCTGGCCGCGGCGCTGATCGTCGAGCCCGAACTGCTGATCCTCGACGAGCCGACCAACCACCTCGACCTCGAAATGACCGAATGGTTGGAAGAATACCTCGCCGGGCGGCGCATGAGTCTGCTGATGGTGACCCACGACCGCTACTTCCTCGACCGGGTCTGCAACGAAATCCTCGAAATCGACGACCGCCGAATCTACAGCTACAAAGGCAATTACAGCTACTACCTCGAAAAACGGCAGGAGCGGATCGACGCGGCGGACGCGACGGTGGCGAGGATGAAAAACCTCTACCGCAGGGAGTTGGAGTGGATACGCCGCACGCCGTCGGCGCGGTCGGGAAAGGCGAAATACAGGATCGACGCCTTTCAGGAGATTAAGGAGAAGGCGCACGTGAGGCGAAACGAGGCGGAGGTGCAGTTGGATGTGCGGCAGACCTATATCGGGAAGAAGATTTTCGAGGCGCTGCACCTCTTCAAACGGTTCGGTGAGCGGGTGATTCTCGATGACTTCAGCTACCTCTTCGCGCGCTACGAGAAGATGGGGATCGTGGGGAACAACGGCACGGGGAAGTCGACTTTCATCAAGATGCTCCTCGGTCTCGAACCGGTCGACAGCGGGGTGATCGACGTCGGCGAGACGGTGCGGTTCGGCTATTACAGCCAGCAGGGGCTGGAGTTCGATCCGGAGGCGCGGGTGATCGACGTCATCACGGCCATTTCGGAGAATATCACTCTAAGCGACGGCAAACAGATCAGCGCGTCGCAGTTGCTGACGCGGTTCCTCTTTTCGCGGCAGGCGCAGTACGACTATGTGGCGAAGCTGAGCGGGGGTGAACGGCGGCGGCTCTATCTCTGCACGATTCTGATGGCGAATCCGAACTTCCTGGTGCTGGACGAGCCGACGAACGACCTGGATATCCAGACGCTCAATGTGCTGGAGGAGTATCTGGCGGCGTTTTCGGGGTGTCTGATCGTGGTGTCGCACGACCGCTATTTCATGGACAAGGTGGCGGATCACCTGCTGGTGTTCCACGGCGAGGGGCGGATCGAGGATTTTCCGGGCAACTATACGGATTACCGCAGCCGGCAAAGGGAGCGGGAGGCGGAGCGGGCGGCGACGGCCAAGGCGGTGGCGGCGGCTCCCAAGGGGGCGGCGCCGGCGGCGGAGAGGCCGAAGGAGCGGGTCAAGGGAAAGCTGTCGTTCAACGAGAAACGGGAGTTCGAGCTGCTGGGCGAGGAGATTCCGCGGCTGGAGGCGGAGAAGGCGGTTATCGAGGCGGCGATGAGCAGCGGCTCTCTGTCTACCGAGGAGCTGATCGCCGAGTCGGAACGGATCGCGGCGCTGATCGACGAAATCGATGTCAAGTCGATGCGCTGGCTGGAGCTCTCGGAACTCTAACGGATGGGAGAAAACGAGTATGGACAAAGGGCTGAACAGGTGGACGCTGGCCTTTACGGCACGGTATGTCAGGAGGTACAAAAATCGGCCGGAACGGAATCGCTTCCGGTTCGCGATGGCGGGAACGGGACGCTATATGATCGACTGGGGGGACGGGACGGTGGAGCGGGGAGAGAGGATGCCGGAGACGCTGGAGGGGGGGAATTGCGGGCATACGTATCGACAGAGGGGGAGGTATCGGATCCGGATCGTGGGAGAGGAGGGCGAGTTGTGGCAGTTCGGGTGCGGGAGGAAGGAGGCGGAGGAGACTGGTTTCTCGGAGCTCTCGATGGAGGGGTGCGAGGGGCTCAGGAGGTGGGAGTGCGGGGGGATGGGGGGGATGCTGCCGGAGCTGGGGCGGTTGACGAGGCTGGAGGTGTTGGATTGTTCGCATAATCGCTTGTCGGAGTTGGAGGTCGGGGCTCTGGCGCGGCTGAAAATATTGATTTGTTCGGGGAATGACTTGAGGGGGCTGGAGGTCGGCGGGTGTCCGGAGTTGGAGGTGCTGAAGGCGGATTTTAATCGATTGGAGGGGGTGGAGCTGTCGAAAAATCGGAGACTGAGGGTGTTGGATCTGGGGGGGAACTGGCCGGAGCTTCGGAGGCTGGAGGTCGGCGGGTGTCCGGAGCTGGAGGTGCTGGAGTGTATGGGGAGCAATTTGACGGAGCTGGATGTGAGCGGGAACGGGAGGCTGAGGGTGTTGAACTGCGGCAGTAATGAGCTGTCGGCGTTGGATGTGACGCATTGTCCGGAGTTGGAGGAGTTGGATTGTGAGGGCAATCCGCTGACGGAGCTGGATGTGAGCCGGAACGGGAGGTTGAGGAGGTTGTCGTGTCGGCATGCGGAGCTGAGGGGGTTGGATGTGACGCACAATCCGGAGTTGGAGGAGGTGTGGGTCTCGGATAACGGGCTGACGGAGTTGGATGTGTCGCGGAATCCGAAGTTGGAGCGGTTGTGGTGTTACCGGAATCGGATCGGGAGGCTGGAGCTCGGCGGAAATGAGGCGCTCGAGGAGTTGAAGTGCGATGGGAATGAGCTGACGGTGCTGGATGTGTCGCGGAATCCGAAGCTGAAGCGGTTGTTGTGTTACCGGAATAAACTGAAGGTGCTGGATGTGAGCCGGAACGGGTTGCTGGAACGGCTGGCGTGCGATAAGAATGGGCTGACGGAGCTGGTGGTGGGCGGCAATGAGCGGCTGGTCTCGTTGGAGTGTTACGGGAATCGGCTGACGGAGGAGGGGATGAACCGGATCTATGATGCGCTGCCGCAGGGAAGGTGTGAGGAGGTTGAGGACGAGAAGCTGGTCAGCAAATTGGAGGTCGATTACGATCGGGCGGGGGACTACGGACGGGCGGAACGGAAGGGGTGGAGGGTGGTGCTGGTGGGGTGGGAGAAGGGGGATGAGGAGGATGGGAGGTTCCGGCGCAGTTAGGGTGGGGAGGGATAAATAGCATTATGGGGTGTATTCCGATCGGAATACACCCCATAATCGTTTGTAAATCAGATAGATAACTATCTATTTGTTGTTCTCCGGACGCAATTTGCGCACGGTCATCCCTGCTTGCCACATCTCGCTCTCGCGCAACTCTTTGAGCTCTTTTTCGAGCCCTTCGCGGTAGTCGGGTTTCGAGTTGCAGTCGATCGAACGCTGCGCTTCGTTCCCATTAGCCACTTCGCTATAAAGTTTCTGGAATACCGGCAATGTCGCATCCCGGAAGGGTTTCCACCAGTCCAGGGCGCCGCGCTGGGCGGTGGTGGAGCAGTTGGCGTACATCCAGTTCATCCCGTTTTCGGCTACGAGCGGCATCAGGGACTGGGTGAGCTCTTCGATGGTTTCGTTGAAGGCTTCGGAGGGGGTGTGCCCATTCTCGCGCAGTACTTGGTATTGTGCGGCAAAGATCCCTTGGATGGCGCCCATCAGGGTGCCGCGTTCGCCGGTCAGGTCGGAGTAGACTTCGCGTTTGAAGTCGGTTTCGAAGAGGTAGCCTGAGCCGACGCCGATTCCTAAGGCGAGAACGCGGTCTTTCGCTTTGCCCGTCGCGTCCTGGAAGACGGCGAAGCTGGAGTTCAGCCCGCGACCTGCCACGAACATCCGACGCAGCGAGGTTCCCGATCCTTTCGGTGCGACGAGGATGACGTCGACATCGGCAGGGGGCACGATCCCTGTCTTTTCCTTATAGGTGATCCCGAAGCCGTGGGAGAAGTACAAGGCTTTCCCGGGTGTCAGGTGTTTCTTGACGGTGGGCCAGAGGGTGATCTGGCCGGCGTCGGAGAGGAGGAACTGGATGATGGTGCCTTTTTCGCAGGCTTCTTCGATCTCGAAGAGGGTCTGGCCGGGTACCCAGCCGTCGGCGACGGCTTTGTCCCAGGTCTTGGAGTTCTTGCGCTGGCCGACGATGACGTTGAAGCCGTTGTCGCGCAGGTTCATGGCCTGGCCGGGCCCTTGAACGCCGTAGCCGATGACGGCGATGGTTTCGTCTTTCAGGATCTCTTTCGCTTTGCTCAGCGGGAATTCTTCGCGGGTGACGACGCTTTCTTCTACGCCGCCGAAGTTGATTTTTGCCATTTGTTTGTGGTTGTTTTTTTATGTCTGTTTTTTGTGGTTTCGGTGTGTGGGGTAAAGGTAGGGATTTATCGGCGAAGTTGCGATGTGCCGTACCTGTTTATTACATGAAAAATCGGTTCGGGCGAAGGGTGCCGGGTCATTCGCCTGCGGCGAGCTGGCCGAGGACGTTTTCCACGGAGGGGTCGTGCAGGACGAGGTTCTCGGAGCGGGTGAATTGAAGAAGCATGCCGCTGGTTTGGAGGTGGTCGCGCAGGGATTCGATCTCTTCTTTGGTGCCGGTGCGTTCGAGAACGATGTAGGCGGGGTTGATTTCGATCACGCGGGCGTTGTGTTCTTTCAGGGGGGTGTCGCCGCTGTGGCGGAAGGCGTCGGGGGAGACTTTGTAGAGGGCGATCTGTTGGGTGGTGACGTCGCAGGCGCGGTATTTGTCGGCGCGGAGCACTTCGACGATGCGTTCGATGCCGCTCAGCACGCGGCGGGCGGTGTCTTCGCTGGTGAAGGCGTGGATGGTGAACATGCTGATCCCTTTCACGGCGGTTTCGCTCACTTTCAGGCTCTCGATGTTGATCTTGCGACGGGTGAAGATGGAGGTGATGCGGCCCAGTACGCCGACTTGGTTCTCGGTGAAGACGGTCACGATGTATTCGCGTATGGTGGGGTCGGTGTCGCGGTTGGGGGACATAGCTTTCTCTCTGGTTGGTCGATTACGGGTAATGTTGTAATCGAAGGGGTTGGTATTCAGTTCGTAAGGTCTGTTATTCACGGAATGTTTAAACATTGTTGCAACTTTATACTTTTTGTTTAAAGATTGCTGCAAAATGTATAAACTTTTTTTATACATGGGCGTTTTTGTACATGGGGCGGTGGCGAGCGTTGTTCGCAAGCCTTTTTTGTCCGCGCGCCATTCTTTGTTCGTGCGCCGGGGAAATCTTGTCAAAACGCACAAGTGCATTTTGACGATTGCCCTCTTAAGGCGGCGGCGCGTGCATTTGCTGACTGGCCGCCTCTACCCCTATTCTCTGTCCGCGCGCTGGCGGAAATCTTATTCAAACGCGAAACACGCGTTTGAATGATTTCCTACTTCAGCGATCGCGCGCGGGTCAAGCTTTGGTCCGGATAGAACCGTACCTTTCTTGAAAGAAAGGTACCCAAAGAACTTTCGTGATAGCTACGCTACTCCTTAGGCTCCGCAGGACTCAAGGGACTCTGTCTGTGTCCGCAGTGGACTATTGAGAATCTCTTTCCTAATGATGCCGGTCACTCGCTGTAGAGTAGGTCGTCTAACGAGGCGCCGCCGGGGATCATCGGGAAAACGTTGTCTTCTTTCCCGACGGCGACTTCCAAAAAGTAGGGGCCGGGGGTGGCGAACATCTCCCGAACGGCTGCCTGCAGCTCGCTCCGCTCGGTTACGCGACGGGCGGGAATATCGTAGGCACCGGCGATCCGGACGAAGTCGGGGTTTACGAGCTCGGTGGCGTTGTAGCGCTTCTCCATAAACAGCTGCTGCCACTGGCGTACCATCCCGAGGAAGGTGTTGTTCAGAACGATGACTTTAACGGGGATTCCCCAGTGGATGATGGTGCCGAGCTCCTGGATGGTCATCTGGAAGCCGCCGTCGCCGAGGAAGACGACTACGTCGCGCCCGTGTTCCTCTCCATCCCGACGGGCGGTTTCGTCGAGGGCGACTTTCGCGCCGATGGCGGCGGGCAGACCGTAACCCATGGTTCCCAAGCCGCCGGAGGTCACTAAGCTCCGGGTGTGTTTGTAGAGGGAGTAGCGGGCGGCCATCATCTGGTGCTGGCCGACGTCGGTCACAACGACGGCTTCGCCGCCGGAGGCTGCGGCCACGGCGCGGACGGTCTCGCCCATGGTCAGTGTATCCCGTTCGGGTTGCAATTGACGCCGGATGACGCGCTCTTCTTCGACGGCGGCATGGGAGGCGGCTAAGGCGAACCAGGCTTCGCGCGGTTTCCGGACGATATCGCCGGCGCTGAGCAAAGCGGTCAGGGCTTCGCGGGCGTCGCCGAGCAGGGCGAGGTCGGTGCGGACGTTCTTGTCGATCTCGACGGGGTCGATCTCGATGTGGATCACTTTCGCTTTCGGGGCGTAGGTCTTCAGGTTGCCGGTCACGCGGTCGCTGAAGCGCATGCCGATGGCGAGCAGAAGATCGGCCTCCTGGGTCATGAGGTTGCCGGCTACGTTCCCGTGCATGCCGACCATACCGATATATAAAGGATGGTCGCTCGGGATGCTCGAAAGGCCCATCAGGGTCGAGGCTACGGGAATATTTCCGGCTTCGGCCAAACGGAGTACTTCCTGTTCGGCACCGGAAATTTTCACGCCGTTCCCCACGAGGATCAAGGGTCGCTCGGATTCGTTGAGCAGGGCGATGGCGTCGCGCACGGCGTCGGGGTCGATGGCCGGATTGGGGTGGTAGCTCCGGATGCCGGTGCAGGGTTCCCACCGGTAGTCGCCGACGGCGGTCAAGGCGTCTTTGGTGAATTCGATGTACACGGGGCCGGGACGTCCCGATCCGGCGATATAAAATGCTTTGGCGATGGTGGGTACGATCTCGTCGAAGCGGGTCACCTGGTAGTTCCACTTGGTGATCGGGACGGTCATATTAATCATATCGGCCTCTTGGAAAAAGTCGGTTCCCAAGGCCGTTGACGGCACCTGTGCGGAGAGGCAGACGATCGGGGTGGAGTCGAGCATGGCGTCGGCGATCCCGGTCAGCAAATTGGTCGCCCCCGGTCCCGAGGTGGCCATGCAGACGCCGGTGCGGTTCGAGACGCGGGCGTAGCCTTGGGCGGCGTGGACGGCACCCTGCTCGTGCCGCGTCAGGAGGTGACGCAGTTCGGGGTAGTCCTGCAACCGGTCGTAAACGGGGGTGATGCTCCCGCCGGGGTAGCCGAAGACGGTCTCGACGCCCTGGTTGATCAGGGAGGAGAGGAGGGCTTCGGCGCCGCTGATGCGGGCTTTTTCGGTATATCTCATGATTCTGTCGCTCTGGTGGTTGATGTGGGGCTATTCGACGATCCGGACGGCGCCTTTGTCGGCGGAGGAGACCATGTGGGCGTAGGCGCGCAGGGCTTTGCTCACGGTGCGTTCCCGCTGGGGACGGAAGCCGCCGTTCGACTGAATGCGTTCCATGCGCCGGGCCAAAATGTCGTCGGAGACGGCCAGGGATATGGAGCGGTTGGGGATGTCGATCCGAATGGGATCGCCGTCTTCGACGGCGGCGATCAGGCCGCCGGCGGCGGCTTCGGGCGAGCAGTGGCCGATCGAAAGTCCCGATGTCCCGCCGGAAAAACGGCCGTCGGTCAGCAGGGCGCATGCCTTGTCGAGCTTGACGGTCTTGAGGTAGGAGGTGGGATACAGCATCTCCTGCATCCCCGGCCCGCCCCGCGGCCCTTCGTAGCGGATAATCACGACGTCTCCTGCCTTGACTGTCCCGTCCAATATCCCTTTGCTGGCCTGTTCCTGGGAGTCGAAAACGCGGGCTGTCCCTTCGAATACGAGGATGGAGGCGTCGACGCCGGCGGTCTTCACGATACACCCGTCTTTCGCAATATTTCCGTAGAGCACCGCCAGTCCGCCGTCTTTCATATAAGCGTGTTCGATGTCGCGAATACACCCCGTGGCCCGATTCCGGTCGTAGTCGGGGTACATCGCGTCCTGAGACCCCAAGTGGGTGTTGACTTCGGGCAGGTTCCCGGGGGCGGAGAGGTAGCGTTCGGTCTCTTCGCCCCGGGCACTGGCTCCGAGGTTGGCGATGTCGTACCGGGCCACAGCCTCTGCCAGGGTCAAGCCGTCGGCGCGTTTCACGGTGCCGTCGATCAGGCCTGCGCGAAGCAGGATGCCGAGGATGGCCATAATCCCGCCGGCGCGGTTGACTTCCTGTATGTGATAGGAGGAGTGGTTGGGGGCCACTTTACACAGCACGGGCAGTTTTCGAGACAAGGCGTCGATGTCGCGCATGGTGAAGTCTACGCCGGCCTCCTGTGCCACAGCCAACAGGTGCAGCACGGTGTTGGTCGACCCGCCCATGGCGATGTCGAGGCTCATGGCGTTGAGAAAGGCTTGCTTGGTCGCGATAGACTGCGGAAGAACGCTGTCGTTGTCGTTGAAATAGTAGTCGCGGGCGTTCTTGACAATCAGTTTTGCGGCTGCTTCGAAGAGTTTCCGGCGGTTCGTATGGGTGGCGACAATGGTTCCGTTCCCGGGCAGCGAAAGTCCCAAGGCCTCTGTAAGGCAGTTCATGGAGTTGGCGGTGAACATCCCGGAGCAGGAGCCGCAGGTGGGACAGGCGTGGCGCTCGATTTTCGAGAGCTGGGCGTCGGATATACTCGGGTCGGCGCCTTTGACCATCACGTCGATGAGGTCATAGGCCTCTCCGCCCACGATCCCCGCCTCCATCGGCCCGCCGCTCACGAATACGGCCGGGATATTCAGCCGCATGGCGGCCATCAGCATCCCGGGGGTGATCTTGTCGCAGTTCGAGATGCAGACGATGGCGTCGACGGTGTGGGCCTGGCACATGTATTCTACGGAGTCGGCGATCAGGTCGCGCGAGGGAAGGGAGTAGAGCATTCCGTCGTGGCCCATGGCGATGCCGTCGTCGATGGCGATGGTGTCGAATTCGGCGGCGTAGCACCCTTCGGCTTCGATGAGCTGTTTGAGCTCCTGGCCGATGCGGTGCAGGTGGGTGTGGCCGGGCACGAACTGGGTGAAGGAGTTCACGATGCCGATCACGGGCTGGCCGAAGTGCTCTTCTTTCATGCCGTTGGCGCGCCAAAGGCTACGGGCGCCGGCCATCCGGCGGCCATGGGTGCTGACGTCGCTGCGTAAGGGTCTCATGGTGGTTTGCGTTTTGGGCTTCTTTGCCGGTACAAATGAAGAACATAAACCCCTCCGACTCAAAAGGGAGTTCGGAGGGGTTTACGGATTCCAATGGGGAATTGTATTCTATAATAAACTTATTTTTAGTCTGTTGTGTCTTGTTTTTCTTCGGTGTCAAGCGGGTCTTTTTTGTCGCTCGCGGAGGGGTGGGCGAGGGGGTGGAGCTCCAGGGCGCTCCGAAGGTCGCGCAGTTCGAGGTGGGTGTAGATCTCGGTGGTGAGGATGGATTCGTGGCCCAGCAGCTCTTGTACGGCGCGGATGTCGGCGCCGCCCTGGAGCAGGTGGGTGGCGAAGGAGTGGCGGAGGGTGTGGGGGCTGATGGTCTTGGTGATGCCGGCGGCGGCGGCGATGCGGCGGATGATGGTGAAGATCATCACGCGGGTGAGCTGGTGGCCGTTGCGGTTGAGGAAGAGGATGTCGGAGGAGTCGGACTGGACGGGTTGTTCGTGGCGCCGGGAGAGGTAGAGTTCGAGTTGACGGAGGGCGGGGGGGGCGATGGGGACGAGGCGTTGTTTGTTCCCTTTCCCGGTCACGCGGATGACGTGGTCGGCGGTGAAGAGGTCGCTCAGGCGGAGGGTGACTAGCTCGCTGACGCGGAGGCCGCAGCTGTAGAGTACTTCGAGGATGGCGCGGTTGCGGTGACCGAGGGGGGTGCTGAGGTCGATGGTGTCGAACATCTGCCGGATCTCGTCGTAGGAGAGGGTGTCGGGCAGGCGGCGGGAGATACGGGGGGAGTCGATGAGCTCGGTGGGGAGGGTGTCGATACGGTCGGCGTGGAGCAGGTAGGAGAAAAAACTCCGGATGCCGCTCAGGGTGCGGGCCTGGGTGGAGTCGCCGACGCCGCTGTCGTAGAGGTGGGACATGAAGGATTCGATGTCGGCGGGGGTGACGTTCTCGGGGGCGACGGGCTGGGAACGGGTGAGCAGAAAGGAGGAGAGCTGTTCAGTGTCGCGGCGGTAGGCGTCGATGCTGTGGGCGGAGAGGTTCCGCTCGAATCGAAGGTAGTCGCGGTAGTTGTCCAGGGCTTGTTGCCAGGCGGTGGCGGGGGTGGGGGTGTTCATGGTTCGGGGTGGGTTGCCGGGCGCGGGTGGTTGTGCTGCCGGGGCGCGGGGCTGGCGAAAATACGTTCGGATGGGGCTAAATTACCTAAATTTGCACTAAATTTGACGTCTCATCGGAGAATTCATGAAAAAGATATTGATTATCAACGGGCCGAATCTCAATTTGCTGGGGGTGCGGGATCGGGAGGTGTATGGTTCGCGGACGTTCGAGGATTACCTGACGGAGCTGGTGGCGGAGTTCGAGGGGGTGGCGGAGCTGGATTATGTCCAGTCGAATGTGGAGGGGGTGTTGATCGATGCGATCCACGGGGCGAGGGAAATTTACGACGGGGTGGTGCTCAATGCGGGGGGGTATACGCATACGTCGGTGGCGCTGGCGGATGCGGTGGGGGCGGTGGCGGGATGCGGACTGGGAACGGTGGAGGTGCATATCTCGAACATCCTGGCGCGGGAGGAGTTTCGCCATGTCTCGCTGATCGCGCCGAGGTGCAGAGGGTCGATCATGGGCTTCGGGCTCGATTCCTATCGGCTGGCGATACGGAGCTTCCTGTAGGGGCTGCGGCTGCTCGTCGGG
>NZ_CAJTUJ010000053.1 GCF_910579375.1 uncultured Rikenella sp. | reverse complement strand
GAGTCGCGCGGGCCGGCCGCCTGCCCACGGGCGGGATGCACAGCGCCTTTTACTGGCCGCCTCTACCCCACGACAGCACCTCCCGGTCGCCCGACCCACTTTAGTCGAGAGTGAATATTAAGGGTCGGAGCCAGCGTGGCCGGAAACGAGCACCGCGACGTTGCAGGCCTACGCCGGGGGAGGCTATCGGCCCGCGCGGTTCTTCGAACCGCAGGGATTCAACTCAAAACGCAATTAGGGTAACTCCCACCCCTTGCCCCCGCGGGCCTCCTGCCCGTTTATTCCGAGAGGCAACGCAACTGACGACCGTAGGCACGATAATACGCATCGCAGGGATCGAGATGTTGCGCATTGAACCACATGAACAGACTGTTCGTCCCGCCGGGCGTAGACGCGTAGCTGTATCCGTAATTGCCGACGCCGTTCAACGCGCCCGTATCCCGAGCGCGGAAGCCCGGGGCGGCTGCGGCATAGCTGCATTCGCCGACGGATGAATGCCCGGACAAACAGAATCGGCGCGCTTCCCTAAAGTACTCTAAAGAGAGGAGCGCGCCGATGGCATGTGCGGGTCATAGAGCCCTTCTACGGCTGTAACGAGAGCTTCGGTGCGTAACACCGCATCAGAGTCGGTTCCGGCAGCGTGGCGTTCGGATCCAGCTGATGGGCCTCGGGCCGGATCGCCTTGGTAGCCGCCGTCGGCCGCGGAATCAGCGGGCTGTACTGCATCACGAAATTGATTCGGGCCAGCTGATCCGCCGTAATCTGAGTCCGATAACCGAAGTAGTAATCCATTACGTTGGTCGAAATAACGAGGCCGGAACCAGCTTTGCAAGGTTGACGCTCGAACGGATGGTAAGGCAGCTCGCTGATCGTGCTTTGGCCCGTCAGCCAAGGCTGAATATCGGTCATATAAGCAGTCCGGTTGTATTTCGGCGTGTCTTCGCATCCGTCGTCGCTGGCGTTGTCCGGATCGGAACAGCCGTTCCGGGTCTCGTCGAAGGCGTGGTGCAGACCTAAGTAGTGGCCCATTTCGTGGCACAAGGTAAGCATCCCTTCGTCGGAAATCCACGTGTATTGGTCTTCGGGATCGATCCCCGCTTCCGGTTGGAACTTGCGGTTGTTCAATGCGATGCCGTGCATGTAGTTGGGCAGCCGGTGGAAATAGGACTCGCCGGGTGCGCTGGCTTCATTGCCCCTTAGGCCGAACAGCGTGTGCGTCGTGGTGCAGTAAGGCAGGAACGAGATGCCTGTGACTTCGCTTTCGTCGTTCGCTGCGCCGGGGTCTTGCAGGAAGCTGAAGAGCCAGATATTCACGTAGTAGTTCGGGTTCCAGAAGATATTCTGGTTACGCTGACTCTGCGAGTTGCTGTACAGAAAGTTTTCGGCGCTCATGTTGGCGGAGCCGGAGTAGACGACGCGATGGATCCCCGGTGTGACGAGCGGTTTGCCGTTCGGGTCGTGGGTGGCGGCCACGAAGGTCAGACCGACCTTCTGACTCGGCACGCCGGGCAGTGTCCGGTCGGTGAAGAGGGTGGAGGAGTAGAATTTGTTCAGCTCCGCGAGCCGGCGTTGGATGACGGCGTCGGAGGGGTATTGTTCCGGATCGGCCGAGTTCTCGTACAGCACGTGGAAGACGACGGGGATGGTTCCGGCGACGATTTCCGGCAGGGCGGGATTCGGCGGGGTGGGCGATGACGACGAACTCTTTTGGCAGCCGACCAGAATCGCCGGCAGGAGTGCGAGTGCGAAGAGTAGGCGTTTTTTCATGGGGAGAGGCGCGTTTCTATTAAACGTTTGTAAAAATACGGTTTTTCCCGGACTATGCGATGGCCGACATCGGTTTCGGCCGCTGTCCGAACGGGAGATATACAAAAACGAGGCCGTTCCTGTTACTCGAACAGGAACGGCCTCGTTTTTTACGGAGTTTGATTTTCTTTGGCGAAGAAAATCAAACGGTTAGTCTTTCAGCTTGGCGCACAAAAATTCGCGGTTCAACCGGGCGATGTGTGCGATCGAGATCCCTTTCGGACATTCCGCTTCGCAGGCGCCGGTGTTGGTACATCCGCCGAAGCCGAGTTCGTCCATCTTGGCGACCATGGCTTTGGCGCGCCGTGCGGCTTCGACTTTCCCCTGGGGCAGCAAGGCGAGCGAGCTCACCCGGGCAGCCACGAAGAGCATGGCAGACCCGTTCTTGCAAGTGGCCACGCAGGCGCCGCACCCGATGCAAGCGGCGGCGTCCATCGATTCGTCGGCGTCTTTCTTCGGAATCGGGATCGCATTGGCATCCGGCACGCCGCCGGTGTTCACGGAGATATACCCTCCGGCCTGCAAAATCTTGTCATAGGCGGAACGGTCGACCACCAGGTCTTTCACCACCGGGAAGGCGCGAGAACGCCACGGCTCGATGGTAATGGTATCTCCGTCTTTGAATTTCCGCATGTGGAGCTGGCAGGTGGTGATGTCGTCGTCGGGGCCGTGGGCGCGACCGTCGATGAACAGGGAGCACATCCCGCAGATCCCTTCCCTACAGTCGTGGTCGAAGGCGATGGGCTCTTTCCCGGCGTGGATCAAGTCGTTGTTCAGGATGTCGAGCATCTCCAAAAAGGAACTACCCTCGGATACGTTCTCTACGTGGTATTCCTCAAAACGACCTTTGTCATGGGCGTCTTTCTGACGCCATATCTTCAATTTCAAATTCATAACAAGCTGATCTTATTTTTTAAATCAATTCTTTGCTGTCTTTATGCCGGATAGAACCGTACCTTTCTTGAAAGAAAGGTACCCAAAGAACTTTTGCAGAGGTCGTCCCGGTGGGACGACCACGGGTTTTCTCCGCCTTGTGTCGTTGGGCTGGGATTTTCAGGCGCGGCGCGCATGGGGTTCTATGCCCATTATTAGCGCGCCCACCGAAAATCCAGCCCAACCAATCGGGCAGACACGGCCAGAGCATCCCGTAGGGATGCGCTCTGAAGTTTTTTTGGTTCTTTTTGTTCACAAAAAGAACAGTACCCTCCAGTCAGGGACAGAAAGAACGATTTTAAGATGGGTAAAACAGTGTGGTTAGTCTTTGTAGTTACGTTGAGCGAGATGAACCGTTTCGAAGACCAGTTTTTCTTTGTGGAGTTCCGGTTCCGCGTCCGGGCCCTTGTATTCCCAGACCGCCACATAAGCATAGTGGTCGTCGTCGCGCAGCGCCTCGCCCTCCGGCGTTTGGAACTCTTCACGGAAGTGGCCGCCGCACGATTCGTTGCGGTTCAAGGCGTCGCGCGCCATGAGTTCGCCCATCTCCATGAAGTCCGCCACGCGGAGTGCCTTTTCGATCTCCTGATTGAATTCGCCCTCTTTGCCCGGCACGCGGACATTCGACCAGAATTCCTTCCGGAGCGCCTGGATCGCCGTGATCGCCTTTTCGAGGCTCTCTTTGGTACGACCCATGCCGACATATTCCCACATGATGTTCCCGAGCTCCTTGTGCAGGTCGTCTACGGAGCGTTTCCCGTTGATCGAGAACAGTTTGTTGATCTTGTCCCAGATCGCTTGTTCCGCTTCGGCGAAAGCCGGGTGGTTGGTGTCGATCTTGGGGGTTTGGATGTCGTGCGAGAGGTAGTCGCCCAAGGTGTACGGAATCACGAAATACCCGTCGGCCAACCCCTGCATCAGCGCGGAAGCCCCCAGACGGTTGGCGCCGTGATCCGAGAAGTTGGCTTCGCCCAAGGCATACAAGCCCGGAACGGTGGTCATCAGGTTGTAGTCGACCCAAATCCCCCCCATCGTATAATGCACGGCCGGATAGATCATCATCGGCTCCTCGTACGGATTCACGTCGACGATCTTTTCGTACATCTGGAACAGGTTGCCGTAGCGTTGTGCGATGACCTCCTTGCCGAGGCGGTTGATGGCGGTCGAGAAGTCGAGGAAGACGGCGAGACCCGTCTCATTGACCCCAAACCCTGCGTCGCACCGCTCTTTGGCTGCCCGCGATGCCACGTCGCGCGGCACGAGGTTCCCGAAAGCCGGATAGCGGCGTTCCAGGTAGTAGTCGCGATCCTCTTCCGGAATCTGAGAGGCTTTCTTGGCGCCCGAACGTACCGCTTCGACGTCTTCTTTCTTCTTCGGCACCCAGATGCGGCCGTCGTTCCGCAGCGATTCCGACATCAAGGTCAGTTTCGACTGCTGTTCGCCGTGTTTCGGGATACAGGTCGGGTGGATCTGCGTAAAACACGGGTTGGCGAACATCGCCCCTTTCTTATAACACTGCCAAGCCGCAGACCCGTTGGAGTTCATGGCGTTGGTCGAGAGGAAGAAGACGTTGCCGTACCCTCCCGAGCAGATCAGCACGGCGTGTGCCCCGTGCCGTTCGATCTCGCCGGTCACCAGGTTCCGGGTGATGATCCCGCGCGCCTTGCCGTCGATCAGCACGACGTCGAGCATCTCATGCCGCGGATATGATTTAACCGAGCCTTTCTGGATCTGCCGGTTCAGCGCGGCATAAGCCCCCAGCAGAAGCTGCTGCCCGGTCTGGCCGCGTGCATAGAACGTTCTGGAAACCTGCGCCCCCCCGAACGAGCGGTTGTCTAACAGTCCGCCGTAGTCGCGTGCGAAAGGTACCCCCTGTGCCACGCACTGGTCGATGATCGAGTTGGCCACCTCGGCCAGCCGATAAACGTTGGCTTCGCGGGCACGATAGTCCCCCCCCTTAATCGTGTCGTAGAAGAGGCGGTAGACCGAGTCGTTGTCGTTCTGGTAGTTCTTGGCTGCGTTGATCCCCCCTTGCGCGGCAATGGAGTGTGCCCGCCGCGGCGAGTCGCTGATGCAGAAGACTTTGACGTTGTAGCCCAGCTCGCCGAGCGATGCGGCGGCCGATGCCCCGGCGAGGCCGGTTCCGACGACGATCACGTCCAGTTTGCGTTTGTTGGCCGGGCTGACGACTTTGATGTCTGCTTTATGTTTGCTCCACTTCTGGGCCAACGGCCCTTCGGGGATTTTTGAGTCGAGTTTGTTGCTCATGTGCTTTTCGGAATGATTGGGTTCTGAAAATAGGAGTTTCCCGGATGGTCTATTTGCCGAAGATGGCGAGGATCAGCACGGCGATCGGAATCGAGATGAAGCCGACGGCTACGATCAAGGCGTAGAGCCGGGCCGCGCATTGCCAGCGACGGATCCAGACCTGGTTGTTGAGTCCGACGGTCTGGAAGGCGCTCCAGAAGCCGTGGCGCAGGTGGAACCACAGGGCGATGATCCAAACCATATAGAGGATCGAGACGATCGGGTTGGCGAAGGTCTGGATGAGCAGCTCGTACGGGTTGTTCACGGCTTCGCCGCCGATGAAGTGTTGGAGCTGCATGTGGCTCCAGAAGTCGGTGAGGTGCCAGGCGAGCACGCCGAGGATGATGATCCCGAGGACGTACATGTTCCGCGATTCCCAGGTCGAGGAGGCGCAGAGGTCTTGTACTTTGTACTTCACGGGCCGTGCGGTCTGGTTCTTCAGGGTGATGGCGGTGGCCCACGCGATGTGGATCACGAAGCCGGCGGCGAGCACCGGTACCATGACCTGAATCACGGGGTTGGTGTCCATGAATTCGCACATGGCGTTGTAGGCGTCTTCCCCTCCGTAGAAGAAGAGGTTGGCCACGAGGTGGACGAGCAGGAAGACGAGCAGGAACAGGCCCGAGAGGCTCATTACGAGTTTCTTCCCGATGGAGGAGCTCCAGAGTTTACTCATAGGTTTGGTTGTTTTGAATGATTTGTATTTTGTAAGCCGAGTCGTGTGTCGCGTTGGGTGCGGGAAAGGAGAACCGCCGGTGGTCTGGGAGAGGATGCCTCCGTCCACGGCGGCTCCGGGCGTTGTTTTTCTGCTAACAAAGATATTTTCCTTTTTCGTATTACACAAATTTTGGGGTGGCGAAACGGTGGCGGGGGTTAAAAAAGACTGTCGCCGCCGGCGGGGGAGCGGGCGGCGACGGAGGGGGCGGAGGTGTGCGGGGCTATTGTTCGTCGGGGAGGGTGCCGCCGTGGGCGGCGAGGCGGGCGATGGTGGACTTATATAAGTCCCACATCTTGGGGTTCCCGATCGGCGAGCCGACGAGCACGACGCGGTTCTCTTTGTCCAACAAAAAGGTGTGGAAACGGCGGTCGGTGGGAATGCGATTGTCAGCCATAAATTGTCCCGTCGAATCCAAGATGTACCCGAATCCGAAGTCGGTCAAAGTCATGGCTAAATCAGGTGCTAGGGTCTTATGTTTGTGTAAAATGAACAGAATGGTTACACATAAATTCCGATTCGAGAGATCTTCGTTTTGGATGTACCAATTTCTTAAGTCCATGGCGCAGGCTGTACACTCCTGTAACGAATCAGTCACGATTACAATTCGGGGTTTCTCAGCCTGTCGAAGCGAACCCGGCAATTGCCGACTCAACGAATCGTTCCACGAAATCGGTCGAGCGGTGAACTCCCTTAATATTTGCCGGTCGTGGTCGGACGAATCGGAGCCACAACAGACAAGGGCCGAAACGAACGGCAGAAAAATCAAGCAAAATAGTCGTCGCATGGTCGTCGGTTATAGCACAGAGTTCAAATCATAAGTGTCGATGCGGTCGGGTTGTTGCAAGTCCAACACGTAAAGCCGATGTAATTTCTCGGAGAGGGTGAAAGCGGGACGCTGGTACCGCCGGTCGAGCTTCAGGCGACACTGCACGCCGGTATCCCAGCGCCAGAGGAGAAATTCCGGATCGTAATCGCCCGCGTAAACAGTGGCATTCGGAACACCGTCGTAAAAGGCGATTAAAAAAACGGAATCACCCATACAGGAGGAGCCGAAAAACTGGGATGCTTGGCCGGAGTGATAGCGGTCGTAGTCGGGGGTCTTGCATTCTTTTCCAGAGAGATAACTCTCTTCGAGCAGGCGACCGTCAGGGGCGTATTTACGAATCAGGTTCCGGTTGTTATAAAAACTATAGATCGTATCGCCGTCAATGTGGCCGGCGTTGGTCTTGAATTCCAGAATGAACCGTCGGTGGTCTTCGTAGGGCGATTCGGGATAGTGGCCGCAATCGATGATATGACCGTCGTCATAGAAAAGGTGTTCCGGCTCGGAACCGTCGGAACGGCCGTTCATGAAGTATCGGTCGCGACCGATTCGGGTCAATCCGTTCACGGCATCGTAAATTACGATGGGCGCCTTACGGGTCAGAACAAGATGCTTATCAACGATTCGAAACTCTTTTTCAATGCCGTTGTCCAACAGACTGAACGTGGAGTCGTTCGAAACGACGTAGGCGCCCAACGGATTAAGCAGCTCATTAGGCCCTTTGCCTCGCGTGCCACAGGCGAACCGAAAATCGAGGCTTTGGGCATCGAAGCACTGAAATAGGCCGGTCGAGCGTTTGCCCTCTTCAACGATAACATAGTCGTCAAAGGCGAAAATACAGTCGGGAGCCCACAGGACACTGTCCAGCGGACGAGATTCAGCCTGCAATTCGACGGTCGGCAGGCGGTTAAGGTCGATCTCCGTTTGCGGAACGGTCGTTGTCGGGTTGCAGGCGAAGCCCAAAAGGGACAGCAGGAGGCAGGGTAAAATAATTTTGCGATTCATCGAAGGAGAGTGATTATAAGGCGTGACGTATATCTTGAATACGTCACGCCTTTCAAGCAACAGATGATTTACTTACGACATTTGGCTCGGCTGGTATAATCGGAGCAAGTTTCTTCCGTACAGGTTGAACACTTCGTAACGGTAATACGTCCCATGCCAGCATAATAGAGCACGTTGTAACATTCGATTCTACCGGCTTCTCCACCAATACCCCAACCTCCTAAATCGGGGCCAAACGGAGGTAAAACGGCCAATGCTTCCAAGTTGGCAAGCGTGAGTTCGTCCTGTGCCGACATTGGCGTTTGCGCTTTGAGATAGGTCATCACCGACGCACCGCAAATCAGGGCTGCACCACCGGCAACCAACAGGATTTTGGTTAATTTCTTCATGACAACATGAATTTAAAAAGTGAAAAAATAATTTTACTGCCCAATCTTAAATCGGACTGTACTCCAAATGTAAATATTTCGATCGAATATTTTTAATTTCAGACGAATTATTTTATTTTTAAAATTATTCGATAATATGTATCCGGCCGTCACTGCCCCAAAGGCATCTTCGTCTGCTTGTCGGGAAGGGTGCCGCCGTGGGCGGCGAGGCGGGCGATGGTACTTTTATAAAGCTCCCACATCTTGGGGTTCCCGATCGGCGAGCCGACGAGCACGACGCGGTTCTCTTTGTCCAAAAGGAAGGTGTGGAAACGGTAATCAGACGGTATGGGATTGGTGTTTAAGAATAATCTGGCACTGTCCGGTCGAATGGCGACAATCTCTCGGATGCGCGCGATATGAGATTCTGCTACGGCAGCTTCCATACGGGGCATCTCTCGTTCTTCGACCACGAAAAGAACCTGTACGGAGTCGATACCCGTTTGGCGCAATTCGTTGATTTTTGCATACCATTCCGGTAATCGGAGCGAACAGACGCCGCACTCTCCCTCGCCGACGTACACGAGGATGCGAGGCTGATTCGTTATAGGAGCAGGGGGCAAAATAAGTTCCGAACGGGTCAACTCGGCCAAAAGGACAGCGTCTTTTTTTCGGCTGTTACCACAAGAGCACAAGCAGAGAATAAGGCATAGATAGAAAGCGATAGTTGAGATTTTCATTTCCATCGGTATAACAGCAGATAAACACTTCCCTCTTCCATGCGGGGCAACAGTTCCCGGATTCGCTCTTCCCCCAAAGAGGAGAGAAAATGATCCTTGACATCGTAATTCAGCCAGGAGACAAGGCCCGTCGAATCTTGTGCCGCGAAGTTGGAGGGCAGGGCGGGTATCGTTCGCCCCGTCCGGTCGATGTAGGTACGCTTCGTCAGGGAATCGTAGGCGAAAACCATGCGTTCGCCGGCTTCGCAGACGACCCCGCAGAGTTTCGAGCCGGCGGGAATCAGAGCCGAAGAAAGAAAGGCGTAAGGTGAGTCATTCAATTCCTGTCCTGCTATATGGCCGCGCCGGGAATCAGGAATACGCCGTGTGCCGAAATCGAAACAGATACCTTTAACAATCTGTCCCGAACGGTCGAACAGGACAACGGTGTCGTTCAGGTAACGACTGAAAACGATCGAAGAGTCGGACTCTGTCAATGGCTGGCCGAAGCTGACGCGGGACGATTGTTCGTTGTACCCGAAATAGGGTTCCACAGAACCGGCCTGGCTGTCCGTGCGAAAAAGGGCCACTACATCCTCGGCTGATTCTTCGTCATACAGACCTCGGTAAAACAAAAAGCCGTCGGAAAGCCATGCCAACGCATCGGGAAAGTCGAGGTCGGCAATGCGGATATCACGGAGATGTTGGCCGTCGATGTCGTAGACCAAAATCTTCTGCCCGTTGGCGTCCAGAGCGAAAACGGTGTCGTTCCGAATCGAAAAGGATTCGAGGCGGACGTATTCGCCGGGGCCGTGGCCCGGTCGGCCGATTTGCCGGACGAAACGGCCCCGGTCGTCGAACATCAGCAGTTTGTTCGAGCCGTATTTGTCGAAAATGAAATAGCGGTCGTCCTGACAAACGATGCAGTCGATGGTAGAAAAGGCGGCTTCGGGTGTATTCTCCAGTTCGATACACTCGGTGTATGCGAGGATGTCGGAAAGTTGTCCGAAATTTTCGGCCTGCCAGTCGACGACGGATAGGGGAAACGATGATTCCGGAGAGGCATGAGTGCTTTTCTGACACGAAGGCAGGGCTAAAGATAAAAAGGCCAGCGTAAAAATTTGCAGTTTCATGAGAGGTTGAATGATGGGTGGAAAAGACGGCTTTCGAGGGCCGCAGAGGGGGTGTGTTTCGGCGGGTGTGAGGTGAAGATAATTATTTCGGAGGAAAAGCGAAAGAAAATTTGGAGGACTCGACAAAATAATTTTACTTTGTACTCGTTATAGATTTGTAATTATTACAAATTATGGAACGACTCGATGCAGATGCGGCGACGGTGTTGCGCCGATGCGGGGTGCGGCTTTCGGTGCAGCGGGTGGCGGTGATGGACTACCTCCTGAAGCATCGCACGCATCCGACGGCGGAGGAGGTCTACGGGGCGTTGGCGCCGCAGATGCCGACGCTGTCGAAAACGACGGTCTACAATACGCTCAACCTGCTGGTGGAGCGGGGGGCGGCGGCGCACCTCACGATCGAACCGGGGTGTTCGCGGTTCGACGGGGATATGTCGGTGCACGGGCACCTGTATTGTACGGCTTGCGGGGGGGTGTACGATCTCTTTCTCGACGAGGTGCCGCGGCTGCCGGTGGCGGAGGGGCATCGGATCGAGGCGGTGCAGCTCTACTGTCGAGGGGTTTGCCGGGAGTGCGAAAAGAAAAATTCTCAGAACAATTAATAACCATTTCCAAACCAAACAAACAAAACGATTCAGTATGAAAAAGAAATTCATTTGTACGGTGTGCGGCTACATTCACGAAGGGGACGAAGCACCGGAATTCTGCCCGCAGTGCAAACAGCCGAAGAGCAAATTCAAGGAGTATGTGGAACAGGCCGGAGGGCTGACTTTTGTGGACGAGCATGTGATCGGGGTGGCCAAAGGGGTCGATGCGGAGGTGTTTGACGGGTTGAAGGCGCATTTCACGGGCGAGTGCACGGAGGTGGGGATGTATCTGGCGATGAGCCGGCAGGCGGATCGCGAGGGGTATCCGGAGATTGCGGAGGCTTTCAAACGCTATGCGTGGGAAGAGGCCGAACATGCGGCGAAGTTCTGCGAACTGCTGGGCGAGGTGGTCTGGGATACGAAGACCAACGTGAAAGCTCGCATGGAGGCTGAAGCTGGGGCGTGCGAAGACAAAAAACGCATCGCAACGCGGGCGAAGGAGCTGGGGCTGGATGCGATCCACGACACGGTGCACGAGATGTGCAAGGACGAGGCTAGGCATGGCAAGGGCTTCGAGGGGTTGTACAACCGCTATTTCAAGAAGTAGGGCGTTCGTCAGGCTTACGAAATCATCTATTTGGAACGGGTTGGGTCTCAGTGCGAGGCGCAACCCGTTCTTTTTGTGTGTTTTTAAGGTGTGCGGGCAGGGGCGAGGTTTTCGCATTGGTTAGGGCCGCCGGCAGCTTGAGGATGCGTCAGCATCCGTCGGAAGTCTTTTTGGTTCTTTTTCTGAAGAAAAAGAACAGTTCGAGGCGGGACAAAGGATTGGGTCGAGGCGGCCCATTGCCCACCGCGGGCACGCGGGGCCTGCCCGGCCTGAGGGCAGTACCCTCTAGTAGAACATACGCGCGCCACGCCTTAAGAAGCGATTCTGCTATTTCGGCGGTAGCCGAATGTAGATGAATCGCGCAAGGCGCGCGAAAAGAGAATCGGGTAGAGGCGGCCAGTAAAACGCCCTTTGGGCGCGCCCGCCCGCCTAAGATGGCATATTCTGCCGGTTGGCGCTTGGCCAATCCGGCAAGAATTGCCGCGGGCGACGGTAGTGGCGGAGCGACAGCGGAGCCGCATTGAGGCGAACACGGGGCGAAGAACTGGGTCGGGCTTGTTTTCGGGCGGAGCTTGAGGCCGAGAGCGAGTAGCGCGATTCGTGAGAATCGCCGGGCTTGCCGCCAAGCCGCAGAGCGGCTTCCCCCCGTGGCGGCAGCCCGAACTTGGCAGTGCTTATCGCGACCGCAGGTCGCCGGGTTCGCGCGCTGGGCCGTTCGGCCCACCCGGGGAGCGCGCGGCCCGAACCCGACAGAATTGGGGTGGTGAATGGGGAGGAACTTCGGCCCGTGCGATTCTTCGAATCGCAAGCATTCCTCGTTTCTTCCGAGAGGCACCGCAACTGAAGACCGTAGGCCCGGTACGTCATGTGGCTGGGGTAGAGTTCCGTCACGCGGAAGAACAAGTACACGCCACGGTAGTGGTCGCCCGAATCGTAGGACGTGGACGACCAGCT
>NZ_CAJTUJ010000052.1 GCF_910579375.1 uncultured Rikenella sp. | reverse complement strand
TGGCTCTCCGCCAACCGGCAGAATATGCTCTATTAGGCGGGCGGGCGACGGATTTTTCGTGGATGGGGTCAAGTTTTTCGCGCGCCTGGGGGGAAATCTTGTCAAAACGTGCCAGCACATTTTGACGATTTCCCTCTTTTGGCGGGGCGCGCGATTTAGTTTGAGGAAACTGCGCTCGGGCCGCGCAGGCCCCACGTCCCGTGGACGGGAAATGCTTACGCATTTCAACTACCAGCCTCTACCCCACTTTGTTCACGCGCCGGGGGAAATCTTGTCAAAACGCGCCAGCACATTTTGACGATTTCCCACTTCAGCAATCGCGCGCGGTCTGATCACTGCCCCGGATAGAACTGTTCCTTTTGGCTTCGCCTTCCTCCTCGCCAGCTCGGCAATTCGCAAACTGCGTTTGCATTGCACTCGCTGGCAGCGTCGGTTGTGAACAGAAAGAACCAAAGAAACTTTAGACGGATGCTTACGCATCCTCAAGCTGCCGGTGGCCCAACCCGGTGTTCACGCGCCATGACGTGCCCCGCCGCGGCCAATCGGCTGTGTCAGCCCAAACAAGCCCCTCACGCCACAGAGTCGCCCTACTTGTGCATCCTGATTTTGTAATTCACCCCCAGCGTAATCGCCATTTGATCCGCCGGCGACCGGAACGGATTGCCCTCATACTTCGTCACCCCCTTATAGACATCCGACAACCCGATGTTATAGCGAAACTCCGCCGAGATCGAAAACCGCCGGATCGCCACCAGAAACCCCGCCCCGAACGTCACCCCGTACTCCCAGCGATTGTCCCTCGTCGGATCATACTCATACTTTCCCTTCTCGATCACCTCCCCCGTCACCTCGTTGAACTCCCTGAAGCGCGAATCGAGCGCATAGCTCACATACGGCCCCGCGCTGAGATAGAACCTCGATCCCCCCTTACCCAACGGCAGATACGGCTGCCAGAGAATCGGCACCTCGATCACACTCCAGACCCGTTCCGACACCTCCTCCGAATCGAAATAGCGATGCACCCTGTACCCCTTCTGCGACCAGTTGATATCCGCCTCGATACACCCCACATACTTCTGCGCCGGGACATCGAACTTATAGGAAATCCCCCCCACCATCAGCCCCATCTTCATTTTCGTCTGCCTCGTCGGTTCGAACCGGATCGACCCCATCGCATATCCCCCCCTCACACCGATATAGTGATCCACCTTGACCGGCGCCCAGGCCGCGCTGAGCGTCTCCGACGGCACCCCCCGCTCCTGCCCCCTCACCGTCCCGCAGCCCGCCCCCAGAGCGACGGCCACAGACCAGACCAGATATTTCAACCTATTGATTTTCATTCCCATGTATCATCAAAACCGCCCGAACAATTCATCCACCTCCACCTCCACCCCCACATCCCAATTCTCCTTCGCCAGAATATCCCGCCCCGAGACCGGATGCTCCCAGAAACGGATCCTCTCCGGCTGCCTCCGATCGACCAGACTGCCCGTATCCCACTCCCCGTTTCCATTGCGATCCTCCGTCACCCGGAGCCGATAGCGATTCGGCGGCAGATACTGCAACTTATAGACCCCTCCCCTCACCGCATGCGTCACCCTCCTCACCGTCTTACCGTCCCTCGTCTGCCACTCCAGAATATACTCCGTCCCCGGCACACTATCCCCCTCCGCAAGGCCCGACAACCGGATGATCGCCGTTCCGAACCGGCTCGTATCCGCCACCCGGAACGTCGATTTCAGCGTATCGTTCGCCTGGAACGCCACATCGAGGAAGACACTATCCGGAATCAGCAGCGCATACTCCTCGTCCGGCCTCCAGTCCGCCCGAATCGTCAGCATGCGTCGCGAAACCGTATCGAAATCGACCGTGAAAGCCTCCGGCTGTTCGACCTTCTGCACCGTCGCCTCCGTGGCCACCGTCTGCCGGTCTCGGCTCGGCAGCGCCGCCGCCCCCGCCGTGAGCCTCGTGAGCCGAATCCGGCTGCTGTCCACCCTCCGCAACGGATAGTCGAACACCATCCGGATATGGTTGTCCGGAATCAACGGATTATCCGCCAGGACATTGAACCCGAACAGATTCGGCGCCCCCGCCTCCTCTTCCCCCCGTTTCGGTTTTTCGACCTGCGTCGTATCGACATCCACCTGTTTGAAGAGCGTACTGTCCGCCAGCAGCTCCGCATCCGTCCGTTTCGGATCGCCCCTCCGCCGGCTGATCACCCTCGCCACCCTGATCCATTTTTTCTGCAACCGCTCAGCCCGTTTCGCCCGTCGCCGCTCCTCGCGCACCTTCCGGACACTGTCCGCATACGCCGTATTCGAGCGCTGCACCCTTCGCGGCGCATTCCGGTCGAAGACCCGATGCACGAACGAGAGCGTCTCGCGCCGCACCTGCGGCTGCCAGACACTGTCCTGCGTCATATACTCGATCCTGACCCTCACCGTATCCGGCAACAGCTCCGCCTCCTGTTTCGTCGGCGGTTCGATCCAGTACCAGACCGTATCGCCCTTGATCCCGTCCTCCCTCCTCAGCCACGTCGAATCGATCCCCTCCGGCACGAACGAGACGATCCGCTGCCGCTCCCTGTTGTTGAAGACGATCTGCAACTGCTGCCTGATCGGCCGTTTCTGCTCCAGAATCATCGTCCTCTGCTTCGGCTCCTCCAGGAAGAGTTCGAACACCAGCTGCGGCGGTTCGATTCGTCTCCTCGGGCCTCGCCGTCCCTCCGCCGGGTCGATCCACATATCGAAATCCGGCATCCGCGTCGGGTTGTAGACCGAATCGAGCATCGCGATATAGTCCTTTCCCGGTTCATAGCGTTGATTCCCGTTCTTGTCCAGCATCGCATAGATCCGGTAATCCCGATCCCGCAGAATATCGGCCAGAAACAGCCCCGAACTGTCCGTTCGGAAGATCGCCCTCGCCCGCGCGTTGAACATCACCGAATCGTACGCCGCCGAGTCCGCCTCCGCATCGAAGAAGAAGACCATCGCCCCGACCACCGAGTCCCTCGTCTGCGCATCGACCGCCAAACCGCTCATGATGAGCGTATCCAGCTCCGCCCCCGTCGAGAAGATAAAGGCGTAGTTTCCCAGCCGATTCCCCTCGTTGTTATCGGCGATCGAGTTTCCGAAATCGATCCGATAAGTCGTCCCGCTGTCCGGTTTCTCCTCGAAATCGACCACGATCGACCTCCCCTTTACCGTCAGCTGCGGTTGCTTTCCCGTCGGCGACGGCGGCGAGACGAGCATCTCCTTCTGCTGGTCTCGCAGAGCGACATATTCGTTGAAATTCAGCACGATGCGTTTCCCGTCGAAATTCACCGTCCGCTGCATCGGCACCGTCCCGACCACCAGCGGCGGCAACGAGTCGCGCGGCCCTCCCTGCGGCTGCGCAATCGAAGCGCACCGCACGAAGATCGTGCAACCGAGCAGCACGAACAACAGATCGCGTATCCGAAACTCTCTCATCCGCGTATAATCCTCTTTGTTTCCGTAAAATTTTCGTCCCACCACACCGGCCAACGCCGCGACGGCCAACACGTCCCCCGCCACACCGATCCCCGCCGCAACGGCATTCGGTTCCTCCGCCGCAACAGCCTCCCCGCATCCCATTCCCGTCTCGCCGCCCCCGTCCGAACAACAAATATAGGTATATTTTCCCGCCCGGCCGCTGTCCCTCGCAAACCGCCTCCCCTAAGAAGCCGGAGACGACCGCCCCGAAAACGGAACGGCGACCGCCCTGAAAGCCATGCCCTCAAGCCGGTCGCCGTCCCGGCGCAGGAAGCAGAAAGCTCCCCCGCCGCATAAATCCGACGCCTACATCCGTCCCCCGCCGAGCGCCCGGTAGAGGGTAATCATGCTCTGAATCTCCGAGAAACGGTTGGCCACCCGGCTGAGCTGCGCCGTCAGCAGCGTCTGCTGCGCCGTCAGCACCTCCAGATAGGTCGTATTGCCGTGCTTCATCAGCAACTGCGTACTTTTCGTCGCCGTCTCCAGCGACGCCACCTGTTTTTCGTAGTAGTCCGCCTTCTCCTTCGCCGTCTGATACTGTTCCACCGCCTCGTTCACCTCTACCCCCGCCTGCAAGAGTGTCTGTTCGAACGTCAGCTGCGCCACCTCCTGTTCCG
Source organism: uncultured Rikenella sp. (assembly GCF_910579375.1). Taxonomy (GTDB): domain Bacteria; phylum Bacteroidota; class Bacteroidia; order Bacteroidales; family Rikenellaceae; genus Rikenella. The sequence continues at coordinate 8,371 of NZ_CAJTUJ010000052.1, read as the reverse complement.
CCTTGGCGATCTTGAGGTTGGCCCGATTGGCTCCCCGTGCGAAGATCGGCTGCATCAGCTGCGCCACCGCCGACGCGACGAACTTGGCCGGATTGACGATCATGCTTCCCGCACTATTCGTCCACCCCGCGCTCCCGCTAAGCGTGATACTCGGATAGAACGCCGCCCTTGCCGCGTTAGTCGTATAGAAAGCCTGCGCCAGCGACAGTTCCGCCGCCCTCACATCCGGCCGGTTGGCCAGCATCTGGATCGGCACCCCCACCGAGAAGGTCTCCGGCATCCGCTGTTCCGCGAGCCGTCCCCGCGCAATCCCCTGCGGCGTCCGCGCCAGCAGGAGATTGATCGAATTCTCCGCCTGGTTGATCTTTTCGGCCAGATCGAGCACCTGCGTGCAAATCCCGTAATAGGTCGCCTCCGTCTGGGCCAGCGCCGCCTCGGTCACCATCCCCGCCTTTTTCATCGCGCGGGTCGTTTCGACACTCTGTTTCCAGATCGCCTCCGTTTCGACCGCAATCCGGTGCTGCGCATCCAGCATCAAAAGCGTGTAGTACGCATTGGCCACCCCCGCCACCAGTCCCGTCTTCACCGCCTGCTCGTACTCCTGACTCTGTTCGAAGCCGGCCTTCGCCTTGCGTTTGGCATTGGTCAGTTTGCCGAAGATGTCGATCTCCCAGCTCGCCGCCACCGGAATGTTGTACGTCTGCACCGCCCGTTTGGTATCGACGCTGCTGACCGCCGCCTCCGGCGTGAAGGCGATCGACGGCAGGTACGACAACCTCGCCGCCCTGAGCCCCGCCTCGGCCTGTTCCACCCTCAGCGTCGCCGTCCGCATATCCGTATTCCTCACCAGCGCCGAGTCGATCAGGTCCCGCAGATACGGGTCCGTAAAGACCTCCCTCCACGACAAGTTCCCGAAATTGGTCGTATCCTTCCCCTCCGACAGCCCTGCCCCGTACAAACCCTCCGGCACCTCCTCCGTCGGCTGATATTTTTTATAGATGCCGCAGCCGCTCAGGATCAGAGTAGCCGCCGACATCGCGATGATTCTCTTCATACGTTGGAATTTACTTGGTTTTGAACGCACTCCGTCGCGTCACTACTTTTTCGACGTATCGATTCCGGCCTCCTTCAACTCTTTTTCGGTCTCCTCCATCTCTTCCTGGATCTGCCAGTCCTCGGTCGGTTCCGTCTGCAACGGTTTGATCTTCTCCTGCAACCACTGGAAGGCGATGAAGAGCGACGGCACCACGAAGAGCATCGCGAGCGTCCCGATCACCATCCCGCCGACGACACCGCTACCCAGCGACCGGTTCCCGTTGGCACCGACCCCGGTAGCCGCCATCAGCGGCAACATACCGAAGATCATGGTCAATGCCGTCATCAGAATCGGCCGCAGACGCGCCTTGGCCGCACTGACCGCCGAAGCGATGAGACTCATCCCCGCCTGCCTGCGTTCCGTGGCATACTCCGTGAGGAGGATCGCCGTCTTGGCGATCAGCCCGATCAGCATGATCAGCCCCGTCTGCAAGTAGATGTTGTTCTCCAGGCCCATGATTTTGGCGAAGAGGAACGTCCCCATCAGCCCGCACGGCACCGAGAGCAACACCGCGAACGGCACGACGAAACTTTCGTACAACGCGCACAGGATCAGGTAGACCATCAGGAAACAGATCGCGAAGATAATCCCCGTCTGTCCGCTCTGCTGGCTCTCCTCGCGCGTAATCCCGCCGAAGTCGTACCCATATCCGATCGGCAGTGCCGCCGCAGCCGTCTCCTCGACCGCCCGAATAGCATCCCCCGTACTATATCCCTCCGCCGGCATCGCACTCACCGCAATCGAGTTGTACATATTGAACCGGCTCAAGGTTTCCGCCCCGTACACGCGCGTCAGCGTCACAAACTGAGACAGCGGCGCCATTTCGCCATTAGCCAGCCGCACGAAAGTATTGTCGAGCGACTTCTCATCCATCCGGTGCTTCGGATCGGCCTGCATCATCACCCTGTACACCCGCGAGAAGCGGTTGAAGTTCGAGACATACTGTCCCCCGTAGTATCCCGCCAGCGTGCTCAGCACCGCATTCGGCGTCGTCCCCGCCCGCTTGCACTTGGCCGCGTCCACATCCACCATCCACTGCGGATAGCGCACGTCGAACGTCGAGTAAGCCATCGCGATCTCCGGCCGCTGGTTGAGCGCCCCGAGGAACTGCTGCACCGTTCCGTAGAACGTATTGATATCTCCGCCCGCCTTGTCCTGCATCTGGATATCGAGCGAGTTCCCCATCCCGTAGCCCGGGATCATCCCCGGCGACATGGCGAAGACCTGCGCATCCTTGATATCCGCCGTCCGGGCATAGATCTGTCCGATCACCGCATCGACCGCATCCTCCTTCTTTTCCCGTTCGTCCCACGGTTTGAGCTTGACGATCGCCATCCCGAACGAGCTCCCCTGTCCCGAGATCAGCCCGTACCCGGACACCACCTGCAAATTCTGCACCTGCGGAATCGTCAGCAGCCGCTGTTCGATTTGGCCCATGATTTCATTGGTCGTCTGGAGCGAGTTCCCCGGCGCCGTGCTGACATTGACCATAATCGTCCCCTGATCCTCCTGAGGCACGAGACTCGTTTTGGTCGTCTCCATCAGGTAGACCAGCGCCGCCACCGAGCAGATCAGCAGCCCCCACGTCAGCCAGCGATGTTTCACGAAGACCAGCACGATTTTCTTATACTTTTCGCTGATCGTCCCGAACGCCGCATTGAACGCCTTCCGGAACTTCGCCGCAAAGTTGTTTTTCGAACTGCCGTCCTCATTGGTGTACGGTTTGAGCAGGAGCGCGCACAGCGCCGGACTGAGCGTCAACGCATTGACCGCCGATATCCCGACCGCCACCGCCATCGTCAACCCGAACTGCGTGTAGAACGTCCCCGACGTCCCCCCCATGAACGAGACCGGGATAAAGACCGCCATAAAGACCAGCGACGAGGTGATCACCGCCCCGCTAATCCCCTTCATGGCATCGATACTTGCCATATACGACGACCGGTACCCCACATCGAACCTCGCCTGCACCGCCTCGACGACGATAATGGCGTCGTCCACCACCGTCCCGATCACCAGCACCAGCGCGAAGAGCGTAATCAGGTTGATCGAGAACCCCGCCAGCGCCATGAATGCGAACGTCCCGATCAGCGAGACGATAATCCCGATGAGCGGGATAAACGTCGACCTCAAATCCTGCAAGAAGACATAGACCACCAGCGTGACGAGGATAATCGCCTCGATCAGCGTCTTGATCACCTCGTGAATCGAAGCGAAGAGGAAGTCGTTCGAGCTCATGAGCTGCGTCATCGCCACCCCCTTCGGGAAACTCTTGGCCGCCTCCTTCAGGAACGCATCGATCTTCTGATTGACCTCCGTAGCATTCGACCCCGCCGTCTGGAAGACCATACAAGCGATCCCCGGATGTCCGTTCAGCTTCCCGTGGAACGCATAACTCTCCTGCCCCAGCTCGATATCCGCGATATCCTTGAGTTTGAGCACCTCTCCGTCCTCCGTCGACCGGACGACGATTTCGCCGAACTCTTCCGGCGTCACCAGGCGCCCGCGGTACTTCATCGTATACTGGTACGTTTCGTCCGAATTTTCACCGAACGACCCCGTCGCCGCCTCGATATTCTGTTCCGCCAGCACCTGCGCCACATCCGACGGGATGAGCTTATATTGCGCCATCACGTCCGGCTTCATCCATATCCGCATGCTGTAATCCGCCCCGAGCACCATCAGGTCCCCCACCCCCGTGATCCGGAGGATTTCCGGTTTGAGGTTGATCGTCAGGTAGTTTGCCAGGAACGTTTCGTCATACGTATCGTCCGGGCTATAGAGCGCGAACATCTGCAAGATACTCGTCTGTCGCTTCGAAGTGGTCACCCCCACCTGCGTCACCTCCGCCGGGAGCTGCCCCGTCGCCCGTGCCACCCGGTTCTGGACATTGACCGCCGCCATGTCCGGATCGACCCCCTGTTTGAAGTAGACCGTAATGGAGACCGTCCCCGCATTGGAAGCCGTCGACGTCATGTAGGTCATATCCTCCACCCCGTTGATCGCCTCCTCCAGCGGCGCCACGACACTCTTCTGCAACGTTTCGGCACTCGCCCCGAAATAGGTGGCGCTCACCTGAATCGTCGGCGGCGCGATATCCGGATACTGTTCGACCGGCAGCGTAAAGAGCCCGATGATCCCCACCACGACGATCGTAATCGAGATCACGGCCGACAAGACCGGTCGTTCGATAAATTTTCTAAGATTCATGCAATTATTCCTCCCCGTTGATATTTGAGACTCCTCTCCTCCGAATGATTATTCCTTATCCGTATGCCGCCGAATGGCCTCCGCCTTGGCCGCATCCTGAGCTTTCGACTCCTGCGCCGGCGTTTCCTGCCGCGCCTCCGGTTGTTGCGCCTGAGACTCCTGCGGTTGCTGTTGCTGCGGTTGAGCCGCCTGCTGTCCCTTCGGCACGATCGGCGTCCCCTCACGCAACAAGCCGACCCCTTCCGCCACGATCACATCGCCCGGCACCAGCCCCTCGTTCACGATAAACTCCCGTCCGCCGTCGACCCTCGTCACCTGCACCGGCGTCGCCTGCGCCTTTCCGTCCACCACCTTGTAGACGAACCGTCTGTCCTGAATTTCGAACGTCGCCGACTGCGGAATCACCACGACCCCCGTCCGCGTGACCGGCACCACCACATTCCCCGTCCCTCCGGAGTGCAGCAGCCCCTCCTTGTTCGGGAAGACCGCCCTGAGGCTCACCGCCCCCGTCGCGCGGTCGATCACCCCGCTGATCGTTTCGATCTTCCCGCCCTGCGCGTAGGTCGACTTGTCGCTCAACGTCAGCGTAATTTCCGGCATCTGCTTCAGCGCCGCATCCTTCGACCCGTACTCCCGGATCAGGTCGAGCAGCTGATTTTCCGTCATCGAGAAGTAGACGTACATGTCCGAATTATCCGACACCGTCGTCAGCGGCTGCGGCATATTGGCACTCACCAGCGTCCCCACCCGATAAGGCAGCGTTCCGACCACCCCGTCCGACGGACTCTTCACCACCGTGTACGACAGACTGTTCCGCGCATTGACCTCCTGCGCCTTGGCCTGCGCCAGCTGCGCCTTAGCCGCCAGCAGCGTATTCTTGGCCGTATTCATATCGAACTCCGACACGACATTCTCCTTGAACAGCTCCTGCCGGCTGTCGTAATTCAACTGCGCCGTGGCCAGCTGCGCCTCCGCCGCCGCCACATTCGCCGTCGCCGTCTGCAACGCCGCGCGGTACGGCACCTGGTCGATCACGAAGAGCGTCTGTCCCTTTTTGACCCGCTGCCCCTCCTTCACCGCCACCTGCGTGAGCGTCCCCCCCACCTGCGGATAAATATCGATATCCTGTCTCCCCCGAATCGACGCCGAATAGACGCTCGACAGCGTCCGGTCCGTCGGCTCTACCGTCAACACCTCATATTGCGCCACCATTTGCGCCGGCGGAGCCTGCTGACACCCGACGGCCGCCGCACAACAGAGAGCCATCAGACCCATCCGTTTCATCATCATGCTAAACTTTTCGTTCATAGCTGCGTTCCTGTTTGGATTTGTATATTAAGAGTGCAAAGATACATTTTTCGTCCGAAGAAAAACCGATTAAACGTCTTTAGTTTTGGTCTTTTTCGGAACACCCCCGTCCGGCCATTTTCCGGAAAACGCTATTTTTGTTGCCGATCAGCCCAATCGAACACTTATGAAATGGCCAAATTCGGAAATGCTTCTAGTTCAAAACACCTTTTTTGCAGGCTCCAGCCCGCTGAAACCGACCGCCTCGCGCCTTCGGAAATTAGAAGGCGGCCTTTTTCTAATCGGCCTGAGCGGTCACGCCACCATCCGGATCGACCTGAAATCCTATGAGATCCGGCCCGACACCTACCTCGTCCTGCTTCCCGGCTCGATCGTCCGGCTGGAAGAGGCGAGCTCCGACTGCACCGTCTCGCTCTTCAGCTTTACCCGCGAGATGTTCGGCCAGGCCTCCATGCGGCTGGAGCTCGGCTTCTTCACCTTCCTGAAAGAGCACCCCTGCTACACCGACCCTACCATCTACACCTCGACCATCCGCTCCCTGATGCAGAGCGCCTCCTCCGTCTACGCCGACAGCGAGAACCGTTTCCAGACCGCGATCGCCCAGCAGCTGTTGCGTTGCCTGCTGCTGGAGATCTACGACAAATCGTACCGCGTCTTCGGCGGTCGCGAGATCGTGGGCGGCAACCGCCAGGAAGAGCTCTTCAAGAAATTCATCGCCCAGGTACACGAGTACGCCGGCGTCGAGCGCGAAGTTTCGTTCTACTCCGACAAGCTCTGCATATCGGCGAAATACCTGACCGGTATCTGCCGTCAGGTCGTCGGGACGACCGCCAAGACGATCATCGACGAGTTCGCGATCCTGGAGATCAAGGCCCTGCTCCAGTCCACCGAGTTGACCATCCAGGAGATATCGGATCGCCTCCGCTTCACCGACCAGTCCTATCTGGGGCGTTACTTCAAGCGCCACGAAGGCATCTCACCCAAAGAGTACCGCAACAACCACCTTTAAGCCCCCTGTCCGTTAGGTTTTGCGCCGGTTCGCTTGAGAGCTTTCGATCCGTTAGACAGAGAACCGGCATTCAAGTTTAAAGAGAGCCCATCATTTTGGGTATTTTTTTGGGGGGGGCGTAGAGACCTGATCGGTTTTTGAGGTAGAGATATCCTTTGCGGGTAGAGGCACCGTTATCTAATGCGGCATTGGGGTAGAGGCGGGCCGGTTCGAGTGCCGAGCGTCCCCGCCCCGGGCTACCGCCATCGGGATACGGGGGCGTTATGGAACGTCGGCAACAACGGTTACAGCTGGTCGTCCACGGTCAGTTCGATTCTGGGCATGTATTTGGCCTTAGAATGCGGCATGCTCGATCCTGTTCACATCGACAGCCGCGCCTATGGTCTTCAGTTGCGTTGCCTCTCGGAATAAACGGGTGCCGTTCGGCCCCGGGCTTCCGCGCTTTCGATGAGGGGGCGTTGTGGCACGTCGGCAACCGCGGGTTCGTCTGGTCTTCCGCCCCAAGCAACATCTACGGCCTGGACTTGAGTTTCAGCCCTTCCTGGCTGTTCTCCAACGGATCGGATTATCGCGCCCACTGTTTTCCGTTACGTTGCCTCTCGGAATAAACGGAGTGTCCCGCCCCGGGCTGCCGCGAAAGCAATGCGGGGATGGTGATGAGTTTCTGTGAGCGCGGTTACAATTGGTCTTCAACTCCTCACGCACAGAACGGGGTCGGATTGAATTTCGCAATGACTTGGGTAGCTCCCTACAGTGCAGACCGCCGCACTATCGGTTTTCAGTTGCGTTGCCTCTCGGAATAAACGGGGGCCGAGCAGCCCCGCCCCGGGCTACCGCAACTACGCCTCGGGCGAACCGGGTGGCGTCGGCAACAACGGCAATAGCTGGTCGTCTGCGGTCAGTGGTATCGACGGGCGGTTCTTGTGGTTCAACTCGCAGGACCTCAGCCCCAGCCGCGCGCACAATCGCGGCCACGGTCTTCAGTTGCGTTGCCTCTCGGAAGAAAAGGGGTGGGCCCGCGGGGGCAAGGGACTGGAGCTACCCTAACAACTGGCAGCCTCTACCTTGACAGCACCTCCCGGGCGTCCGACCCTTCGAAACAATACTTCATTAACTGGCTAAAACTGTCGGGTTCGTCTTTGATCTACAACTATTCGCCGCCAGCGGTGAGCGCAACGAGCCCCGTCGAGTTGCATCCCGCCGCGTGAGGTGGCGGCGAACTGCGCGGCTCAAAGAGCCGCAGAAGCACGACCAACACATCAACCCAAAGATCCAGCCCAATTCGCAGCTCAAAACTCGCCCCAAATCTGTCAGGTTCGGGCTGCGATGTCCGACCCGGGCATTAAAGATACCCCGCGCAGGCCCGGCGGACCCTGCGGGTCGCAAAAGCACTCCCCATTCAACCTCCCCAAATCTGTCGGGTTCGGGCTGCGCGCTCCCCGGGTGGGCCGAAGGCCCAGCGCGCAGGCCCGGCGGTTCTACGAACCGCAAAAGCACGATCAACAGCTCGGCCCAACCCACCGCCCGTTTATCACCACATTCTGTCGGGTTCGTCCTCGGCGCGCCCCCCACGCGCCGCTAATGCGTCGCCCTTGCCGAGGACGGCGATTCCGTGAGGAATCGCGCTACTCGCTCTCAGTTCAAGTGGTCGAAGCCGGCGGGGCCTAAAACGACCCCAAAGGGTCGAGGAGCTCGGCCAACAAGTTCAGCCTGACACACAGCCCAAAGCCAAGCCTCATGCTCGGCCC
>NZ_CAJTUJ010000051.1 GCF_910579375.1 uncultured Rikenella sp. | reverse complement strand
GGCACTCGAACCGGGCCGCCTCGGTTTCAAGTAGGGGCAGAGGCTGCCGGTTATTGGGGTAGATACGACCAGTAAAACACCCTGTGGGTGCCCGTTTATTCCGAGAGGCAACGCAACTGGAAACCGAGCGCGCGTGGATCCGTATAACTCGTGTAGAACCAAGCCACGTTGAAACTTAAACCCCACCCACGGTTGCCCTTTGTAGAAGAAGACCAGCTACAACTGCCGAACCCGACATCGTTCAGTGCGCCCGTCGTATAGCGGTTGCCCGGGGTGCGCCCACAGGGCGCTTTACCGGCCGCCTCGGCTCTAATAAACACCGACCCTGATAAAACTGTTTTTCCCCCTCAATAGAGCAGACCTTTCAATCCATAAATACCGGAGCCTATGTCACCCTTTATGGCCGAACTCGTCGGCACCGCACTGATGATTTTATTGGGCAACGGCGTCGTCGCCAACGTCCTCCTGCCCCGCACCAAAGGGAACCGCGGCGGATGGATCGTCATTACCACCGGCTGGGCCCTCGCCGTCTTCGTCGGCGTCGTCGTCGCCGGCCCCTTCAGCGGCGCACACCTCAACCCCGCCGTCAGCCTCGGTTTCGCCCTCGCCGGACAGTTCGCCTGGAGCGCCCTGCCCGCCTATGTGGCCGCCCAGCTGCTCGGCGCCGCCCTCGGAGCGACCCTCGTGTGGGTCTTCTATAACGCCCACCTGCGCATCTGCGAAGACCCGGCCACCCTGCTCGCCGTCTTCTGCACCGCGCCCGCCCTCCCGCGTCGCGCACTGAACTTCGCCAGCGAGCTGATCGCCACCTTTGTCCTGATTTTCGCCATCTTTTACATCACCGACGGCAGCCTCTTCGTCCCGACCGACGGAACCACCCTCCCCGTGGGACTCGGTTCCGTCGGTGCCCTGCCCGTCGCCTTTATTGTCTGGGTCATCGGCCTTTCGCTCGGCGGTACCACCGGATACGCCATCAACCCCGTCCGCGACTTCGCCCCCCGCCTGATGCACGCCCTGTTGCCCATGGGGCCCGCAAAGGGGAGCAGCCAGTGGGGTTACGCCTGGATTCCCGTCGTGGCCCCTCTGTGCGGATCGACGCTCGCCGCCCTGCTCTTTTTGCTGATCTGAACCCGGAAAAATGCGTACCTTAGCGGTACTTATGGAACCGGATATTTTTAAAGCCGCCCGTCAGCTCGCCCCGAAGGTCGCAGACTGGCGGCGCGAGATTCATCGCCACGCCGAACTCTCGTTCGAAGAACACCGCACCTCGGCGCTCATTCGCCTCGTGCTCGACACGTACGGCATTCCGTATCGCGAGGTGGCCGGAACCGGCGTTCTGGCCCGGATCGACGGTCGGACGGCCGATCCCGACCGCCCGGTCGTGCTGCGGGCCGATATGGACGCCCTGCCGATCACCGAGACGACCGGACTGCCGTTTGCCTGTCCCGACGGGGTGATGCACGCCTGCGGACACGACCTCCACACGGCGGCTCTGCTGGGGGCGCTGGTGCTGTTACAGGAGCGTCGCGAGGCGTTCGACGGGACGGTGCTGGGGCTGTTCCAGCCGGGCGAAGAGCTTTGGCCGGGAGGGGCTTCGGTGGTGCTGAAAGAGGGGGTCTTCGACGGGCTCGAACCGCGGGCTTTTATCGGCGGTCATGTTTCACCCGAGCTGAAAGTCGGACAGATCGGCGTGCGGGCGGGGAGGTTTATGGCCTCGACCGACGAGATTCGCATCGTGGTGGAGGGACACGGCGGACACGGAGCGTTGCCTCACGAGCTCAGCGACCCGGTGTTGGCGGCGTCGGCCATGATCGTGGCGATGCAGCAGATCGTCAGCCGGAACAGCTATGCTTTTACGCCGTCGGTGTTGTCGTTCGGGCGGGTGATCGCGGACGGGGCGACGAACGTGATTCCCGACCGGGTCGAGGTCGAGGGGACGTTCCGGACGATGGACGAGGCGTGGCGTACGCGTGCGCACGACCGGATCCGCGAGGTGGCGCTCCGCACGGTCGAGGCTTACGGCTGTACGGCGGAGGTCGAGTTGATGGTGGGCTATCCGTGTGTGGAGAACGACGCCCGTCTGGCAGCGCTGGCTCGGGAGACGATTGCCGAAACGTTCGGCTCTGAGGCGGTGACCGAGATTCCGCGGCGGATGACGGCCGAAGATTTCGGTTTTTATTCGGTGCGTTATCCGTCTGTGTTTTTCCGGTGGGGGGTCGAGAGTTCGGCTCCGCTGCACCATGCGGCATTCGTGGCGGACGAGCGGGCGATTCCGTACGGTGTGGCGATGCTGGCGGCGACGGCTCTGTCGGTGCTGCAGGCGGAAGGGTAGGGGGTTTGACGTAGCGCTTTTGGAGGTTGTGGGCGTTTCTGCTTTCTGCTTAGGGTAGTTCCATCCGGTTGTTTCGGGTAGAGGCTGCCGGATATTTAGGGTAGTTCCAGCCATCTTTCGAGTGCCGAGCGGCACCGTTTATTCCGAGAGGCAACGCAACTGACGACCGTGGGCACAGGCGCTCAGGTTGTCCGGAACAAGAATGTTCGAGGTGAAGTGCAGGTACAAACCGTGGCTATAGGACTCCATGTTACGGGCCGCTGACGCCCAACTGTAGCCGTAGTCGCCGACTCCGCCGAACCAACCTCCTGCGTGGTGGCAGTAGCCCGGGGCGGGAACCGCGCCCATAGGGCGTTTTATTGGCAGCTTTTACCCGAATTTGTCGATTTCGGGCTGCGTGCTTCGGGGGTGGGCTGGCGGTTCTGCGAATTGCGCTATTCGCTCTTGGTTTTGTCGGGTCGAAGCCTGCGGGGCCCAAAACGAGCATCGTGAGTTGCGGGCCTCCGCGGTCGGAGGCTTCGGCCCGCGCGACCCTTTAGGATCGCAAGAACCAGCTCAAAGCTCCGCCCCGTGTTCGCCTCACTGCGGCTCCGCTTTCGCTCCGCCGCGTTTTCCGTCGCCCGCGGCAATTCAGCCTAAGTTGGCCAAGTGCCAACCGGCAGAATATGCCCTTTAAGCGGGCGGGCGACGGATTTTGGGGCGAGATTGAATTTTCCGCGCGCCTGCGCGATTCATCTATATTCGGCTACCGCCGAAATAGCTGAATCGCTCCTTTAGGCGGCGGCGCGCGATCCGGTCATTGTCCCAGCTGGAACTGTTCTCTTTGTGAACAAAGAGAACCAGAAAAACTTTAGACGGATGCTAACGCATCCTCCAGCTGCCGACGCCCAAATCTCTGTCCGGGCGGGCCCCACTTAGTAAGACGGAAAGAACCCTAATAAAAGACCCTTCGGGATGCGCTGGCCGGGTCTACCTACACATTCAAATAAGCTTTACTGTGGACGTCTCTATCCTAAGCTGTGCACGCCTTACGCCGTGTATAACGTGTCGAGGTCGTTCCAAAAGTCCGGGTAGGACTTCTCGACCGCCTCTGCATGGCTGATGGTCACCGGACGGTCGGCCCGCAAGGCCGCTACGGCTGTCGCCATCGCGATCCGGTGGTCGTTGTGGCTCTCTAATCGGGCGTCGCGCACGGTCAAGGAGCCGTCCGGAGTCGAAATCCCCCGAATCGACATCGTGTCCGGTGTCGAGAGGTCGATCTCTACTCCTAACTTCCCGAACTCGGCCGCTAAGGTCGCTGCCCGGTCGCTCTCTTTGTGCGTCAGGCGGCTCGTGCCGCGCAGAACCGTCGTCCCGCTACAACAGGCTGCCAAGGCCGCCAAGGCCGGGAAGAGATCCGGGCAATCCGTGGCGTCGAACTCGAAACTCCGCAGGGTCGCCGGGCGACCGACCGTCCAAAGATGGCTGCTCGATGCCAGTATGGCTCCGGCGCGCTCCAAGGCCGTGATGATGGCCCGATCGGCCTGCAACGAACGCGGATGGAGGTTCTCGACGATAATTCCCGCTCCGCGCGGCTCGGAGGCGATCGCGCCGCCCACCAGCAGGCACGAGGCGCCGCTCCAGTCCCCCTCGATCGAGCAGACGGTCGGACGATATTGCTGCCCGCCCGGAATCACGAATTCTGTATAGTCCGGGGCGTGCGAAACCTCGATCCCGAAAGTCCGCAGCACCTCCAAAGTCATGGCCAGATAAGGGATGCTCCGGGGTTGTCGCACGAGCAGCCGGGTCTCGGAGGACGACAGCGGGGAGGCCATCAGCAGGCCGGTGATGAATTGCGAGCTGAGCGAGCCGTCCACCTCGACGGTTCCGCCCCGCAGCGGCCCGCTGACGGTCAGGGGCAGACAGCCGTTTGCGCTGTCGGTCACGGTGGCGCCGAGTCTCCGGAGCGGCTCGACCATCGAGGCGGCCACCGGCCGGCGGAGGATCGAGCCGTGGCCGGTGATGGTGATCGGCGTGGGGCTCTGGGAGGCGATGGGGGTGAAGAGCCGGGCCGAGAGGCCTGATTCGCCGATGTGCAGCTCGGCGGGAGACTGTCGCAGGAAGCCTCCCTCGATGTAGTAGGTGTCGCGGTTGTCGCCGTAGCGGACGGAGGCGCCCAGACGCTGGATGGCGTCCAGAGCGGCGGAGGTGTCGTTGCAGAGGCCCATCCGCCGCAGCTCGCTCCAACCGGCCGGGTGGGCCGATTCGGGGACGAGGAGGGCGGCGGCCAAGGCGCGCTGGGCGTAGCTCTTCGAGGTCGGCGAGGCGATGCGGCCGGATAACTTGCCGGGTTTTATCTCTTTGATTGTCAAGTTGCTGTGGCTTTGTTGTATGTAATGTTGCAACATTTTGTTACAATGTTGCAACATGTTGCATCATGTTGTAACATTGCATCATTATGTTGTAAAGTTACAACATAATATTGTAACGGGCGGCACGTCGAGGGTCAGGGGCGTTCGCGGCGCAGGTATTCGACGGCGGCGCGGGCAGAGGCGGCGCCGTCGACGGCGGCGGAGATGATGCCGCCGGCATAACCGGCTCCTTCGCCGACGGGAAAGAGGCCGGAGACTTGAGGGTGCATGTAGCTCTCGCGGTCGCGCGGGATCCGGACGGGGGAGCTGGTGCGAGATTCGATGCCGATCACTTGGGCGTCGGGGGTGACGAAGCCGCGCATCTTCTTGTCGAATTCGCGGAAGCCGGCGCGAAGGGCTTGGCTGATGAACCGGGGCATCCATTTGTCCATGTCGCTGGCGGTGAGGCCGGGATGGTAGGAGGTGGGCAGGGTGTCGCTGCATTTCGCGCCGCGGACGAAGGCGTCGAGCCGCTGGGCGGGTGCGATCTGGGCGCCGCCGCCTTGGGCGTAGCCCATCTTCTCCAGTTGTTCCTGAAAACGGAGACCGGCGAGGGGGCCGAAGTGGGGGACGAGGTCGGCGTAGTCGTCGGGCAGGATCTGGGTGACGATGCCGGAGTTGGCGAAGATGTTGTTCCGGCCGGAGGGGGACATGCCGTTCACGACGCATTCGCCGGGGGAGGTCAGGGCGGGGACGATAAAGCCGCCGGGACACATGCAGAAGCTGTAGACGCCGCGGGTTTTCGGGGCGTGAGACCCGGTGAGGCCGGAGGGTACCTGGGCGACGAGGCTGTAGGCGGCGGGGGGAAGGGCGGGGTCGAGGGTCTTGTATTGGATGCGGTCGATGAGCTCCTGGCGGTGTTCGACGCGGAGGCCCATGGCGAAGGGTTTGGATTCGAGGTGGATCGACCGGCGGTGGAGGAGGTCGTAGATGTCGCGGGCGGAGTGGCCGGTGGCGAGGAGGGTGACGGGGGCTTCGATGGGGGTGCCGTCGTGGGTCACGACGCCGAGGAGCCGGCTCCGGTCGGGGCTGAGGAGAAGGTCGGTGACGCGGCTGTTGAAGTGGATCCGGCCGCCGGAGTTCAGGATGGTCTGGCGGATGGCGGCGATGACGCGGGGCAGCCGGTCGGTGCCGATGTGGGGGTGGGTGTCGTAGAGGATGGATTCGTCGGCGCCGTGGTGGTGGAGGATCTCTAAGGATTTCCGGTAGTTGCCGCGTTTCTTCGACCGGGTGTAGAGTTTGCCGTCGGAGTAGGTGCCGGCGCCGCCTTCGCCGAAGGCGTAGTTGGAGTCGGGGTCGACGGGCTGGTTGCGCTGGATGGCGGCGATGTCGGTTTTCCGGGCGGAGACGTCTTTGCCGCGTTCGAGGAGGATGGGGCGGTAGCCGAGTTCGATGAGTTCTAATGCGGCGAAGAGGCCGGCGGGCCCGGCGCCGATGATAAGGGCTTGGCGGGAGGGGGGAAGGTTCGAGACGTCGCCCCATTCGAGGTGGACGGGGTCGGGACGGCCTTCCCGGTCGAGCCAGAGTTCGACGGCGAGTTGGATGCGGACGCTGCGGAGGCCGCTGGTGTGTCGCCGGGCGTCGATGGAGCGGCGCACGATGCGGCTGAAGGCGATCTCGTCGGGGTTGCGGATGCCGGCGGCTTGGCGGGCGGCGGCTTGAATGGCTTCGGGGTCTTGGGCTTGGGCGGGGCTGAGGGTGATTTCGACGGTGAGGGGCATAGCGGGGTTATTTGATGGGATATGGTAGGGGGCTCGACACTCGAAGCTGGCCGTGTTTATCTTATGTTTATGGCCGTTTCCGTTTATTCCGAGAGGCACCGCAACTGAAAACCGTAGGCCCGGCTCGTCGTGCTGCTGGGGCCGAGGCCCGTCACGGTGAAATCCAAGTACATGCCATTGTTCCCGTCGAACGTGGAACCCCAGCTGTAACCGTAGTTGCCGACGCTCCCCAGCCCGCCCAATCGCCCGTAACTGCCTGCGTCGCGGAAGCCCGGGGCGGGGTACCAGGCGAGCGGGGTTCCCGCGGTGCCGTCGTCCGTTACCTTGTAGAGACGACCGTTGGTGGCTTTGTAGTTCCCTGCACCGTAAGATTCTCCGACAACCCCATCCGAGTAGTACGGGAAAGTCCCTTTTAACGGCACATCGGCGTCCCGCGTAAAGTCAGACCAAGGGGGCTTCGTGGGGCTGTCTATTGCCGGCCGCATTTTCGCGCACGGCTCTGCGTTCGCGCGCCTGCGCGATTCATTCTGTTTCGGCTCACCGCCGAAATCGCTGAATCGCTTCTTTTGGCCGGGCGCGCGGGAGAACTTTATTTGCGCGCCTGCGCGATTCATCTATAATTCGGCTACCGCCGAAATCGCTGAATCGCTTCTTTAGGCGTGGCGCGCGTCTGTCCTACGGGAGGGTACTGCCCTTACGCCGGGCGGGCGCACCCTTCGGGTGATTTAATGGCCGCCTCTACCCCAAGGCCGCCTCGGCCCAATTCCTCGCCCCGTTCTTTGTTCGCGTGCCTGAGGAAATCTTATCAAAACGCGCAAGCGCATTTTGATGATTTCCCTCTTTAGGCGTGGCGCGCGGTCGAGCTTTGTCCCGCCTGAAACTGCCGCTTTTTGTAAAAAGCGGCACCAAAAACTTTCATGATAGCTGCGCTATGCCTTAGGCTCCGCAGGACTCATTTTGCGTCTGTCGCTTATTTCTTGCTCCGGCCGGCGCGGCGGAAGGGGGGACGTTTGGCACCACTGCTACCGGCACCGGCGGCTTGCTGCTCGGAAATCAGGGCTTTCAATTCCTCTAAGGTCAAGTCAGAGGCTTCTCGATTGCTCAGCAGGGGCTTCGGTATCTTGTAGTTGGCGCCGCCATGGGCGATGTAAGGGCCCCAACGTCCGTTCAATACCTGAATGTCGTCGGCTTCGTAAACCCGGATCACGCGGTTCCGTTCGGCTTCGCGCTTCTCTTCGATCAGGGCGATGGCGCGGGGCAGGTCGATGGTATACGGGTCGTCTCCCTCGCGAACTTTCAGGGAGGTGAATTTGCCGTCGTGACGCACGTAGGGCCCGAACCGGCCGACGGAGACGACGACGGTTTTCCCTTCGTATTCGCCTAAGGTGCGGGGCAGTTCGAACAGGGCGAGGGCCTCTTCCAGGGTGATGGTGGCGACCATCTGGCCTTTCTGCAAGGAGGCGTAACGGGGTTTCTCGTCGTCCGAGGGCTTGATGGCGGCGGCGAGGGTCCCTTTATGTGCCGCTACTGGGGTGTCGCCGAGCTGAACCATGGGGCCGAATTTGCCGACGCGGGCGTAGACGTTCTTCCCGCTCTTCGGGTCGATGCCTAACAGGCGCTCGCTGCGGACGTATTCGGTGTCGCCTTCGGCGTTGTCGACGCCTTCATGGAAGGGTTCGTAGAAGGCGGCGAGCATGCGGCGCCAGTCGAGGTCGCCGTCGGCGATCTCGTCGAACTCTTTCTCGACTTTGGCGGTGAAGTTGTAGTCGAGGATGGCGGAGAAGTGGTCGGAGAGGTAGTCGGTGACGAGCATCCCGATGTCGGTGGGGAAGAGTTTGTTCTTCTCGGTGCCGGTGGTCTCGCTCTTCTCGGTGCGTTTGAGGGTGCCGTTCGGGGCGAGGGTCAGGATGGTGTAGTCGCGTCTCGTGCCTTCGCGGTCTTCTTTGACGACGTAGCCGCGGTTGATGACGGTGGAGATGGTCGGGGCGTAGGTCGAGGGACGTCCGATCCCGAGCTCTTCGAGTTGTTTCACGAGGCTGGCTTCCGAGTATCTCGGGGGGCGTTGGGCGAAACGTTGGGTGGCGACGACCTGGCCGCGACGGAGGCTGGTGCCTTTGACCAGTGGCGGGAGCAGGGGCTCGGCGGAGGTGCCGTTGCTGCCGCTTTTCGAGGCGGGTTCGTCGTCGTGGGATTCCATGTAGAGCCGAAGGAAGCCGTCGAAGGTGATCACTTCGCCGGTGGCGGTGAAGTGTTCGGGGCGGCCGGAGATTTCGATCCGGGCGGTGGTCTTCTCTAATTCGGCGTCGGCCATCTGGGTGGCGACGGTGCGTTTCCAGATGAGGTCGTAGAGGCGGCGCTCCTGGGCGGTGGTGCCGGCTTCGCGACGGTCGATGTAGGTGGGCCGGATGGCTTCGTGAGCTTCCTGGGCGCCTTTGCTTTTCGTGGTATATTGCCGGGTTTTATGGTACTGGGCGCCGAAGAGGTCGGTGACGGCGCTCTTGGCGGCGCCGAGGGCGAGGCTTGACAGGTGCACGGAGTCGGTTCGCATGTAGGTGATCATCCCGGCTTCGTAGAGTCGCTGGGCGATGGTCATGGTCTGGCTGACGGAGAAGCCGAGTTTCCGGGCGGCTTCCTGCTGGAGGGTGGAGGTGGTGAACGGAGGTGCCGGTGTCCGTTTGGCGGGACGGGTCTCGACGGCGCCGATGGTGAAGGCGATGTCGGGCGAGGCGATGGCGCTCAGAAAGGCGTTGGCTTCGGTTTCGGTCTTGAAGCGGGTGTTGAGTTCGGCTTTGAAGCCGGTGCCGTCGGGGGTGATGAATTCGCCGATGACGCGGTAGTAGTCGGAGCTTTCGAAGCTCATGATTTCGCGTTCGCGTTCGACGATGAGTTTCACGGTGACGGATTGGACGCGGCCGGCGGAGAGGGAGGGCCGCACTTTCTTCCACAGCAGGGGCGACAGTTCGAACCCGACTAACCGGTCGAGCACGCGACGGGCTTGTTGGGCGTTGACGAGGTTGAGGTCGACTTGGCGGGGGTGTTCGACGGCGTGCAGGATGGCGTTTTTGGTGATTTCGTGGAAGACGATCCGGCGGGTCTTGTCGTCGGGCAGCTGGAGGGTCTCTTTCAGGTGCCAGGCGATGGCTTCTCCTTCGCGGTCTTCATCGGAGGCGAGCCAGACGGTGCGGGCTTCTTTGGAGAGGCGGCGCAGTTCGCTCACGACTTTCACTTTGTCGGGAGAGATTTCGTATTCGGGTTCGAAGCCGCGGGAGATGTCGATGCTGAGCCCTTTTTTCTTCAGGTCGCGGATGTGGCCGAAGCTGGATTTCACGGTATAGCGGTCGCCGAGGATCTTTTCGATGGTCTTGGCTTTGGCGGGGGATTCGACGATGACGAGGTTTTCGTGCATGGGGTTGGGTATCATGTAAAAACCTAAAGGGGTGGGCCTTTAGGTCTGAAAAACGGCGGTCGCCCGGCGGGTTACGGGGCGACCGGAAAATGGTTCGGATTATTTAATCAGGGTGTAGGTCAGCACGAGCAACGGGGGGTATGGCGAATTCGAACCGTAGATCCAGCTGCGGCCGGTGTCGTTCCGTTGCAGGTAGGCGGGGAGCAGTTCGGTGGTGTAGCGTTCTTCTTTGCCGGTGAGGAGTTGCTGAACGTAGGAGGTGATGTCGAAGGTGTAGATGCCTAACGAGCGATTCAGGCTCCCGCCTAGGGTGGCGGTGTAGTTGTTGGTGGTGATGGCGTCGAGGATGGGGTTGTATTCGTCGAGGAATTCGTACCCGATCATGTTGTGGTAGAGGCCGAGGCCGGTGAAGGATTTGTTGTATTGTTCGTAGCCGGAGTCGACCATGCGCACTTTCAGTTCGGCGCGGTGGAGGGCGATGTGGCTGTATCCTTGTTCCACGGCTTGTTGTTGCAGGTGTTCGAGTTGGCTTTTTTCAATCCGGAGTTGTCCCATGAGGCCTGCGAGCCCTTGTACGTACATGTATTCGGAGGCGTGTGTGGTGTCGCCGATGGCGGTGGCTGGCACGCCGCCTTTGGATGGGTCGGAGAGGGTGTAGTCGTGCTGGATGGTGGTGAAGCAGATGTAGTCGTAAGTCCGGTCGCTGTAGAAGAGGATCTGCTGGTCTAAGGTGTCGAGTCCGTTGGGGCCGGTGTTGTGGTAGAAGAGGTACATGGTGCTTTGGGCCATGTCCATCTTCAGGAGGGTGCCTTCTTCGCCTGCGGTGGCTTGGTTGCGGAGTTTGAAGTAGAGGCCGGGGAATTTCTTGTGGAAGAGGGTGTCGTTGTAGTAGATGTTCTCTTTGCTTTGGGTGTTGTCGAGGAGGCGTTTGGCGAATTCGTCGGGCAGGCGCCCGTAGGCGGTGCCGGGGCCTTTCTGTTCGAAGGAGAACAGGGGGGTGGCGCCGATATAGGGGGACATGTCGAAGTTGCTGAAGTAGGCGCTGTCCTGGTGGAAGTGGTAGTCTTTGACTTCGTAGACGTCGACGGTGACGCTCTTGGCGGTGTCGCCGATGGCGCCGGTGAAGGTGATGGCGTAGCGCATGGAGTCGATCACGGGGTTCTCGCCGAAGTAGTGGCTGTGGAGGAAGCCGTAGGGGGAGTAGTTGACGAAGGCTTGGATGTCGATCCGTCCGGTGAGGGGGTCGATGTAGGAGCCGACGAGGGGTTCGTAGTAGCCGGATACGCTGGTCTCCAAGGAGTCGCAGGTGGAGATGTAGGTGTGCACGAGGACGGTGGAGTCGATGGTGCTGCGCATGTGTTGGCTCGGCGGCACGAGGTCGTTCCCGAAGGCGTCGTCGCGTTGGGTGCAGGAGGGGAGGCTGAGGAGGAGAAGGGTGCTCAGCAGAAGGGGGAGGAGGGTGAAGTGGTGGGTGTTATTTTTCGAGCAGTGTGTCATAAAATGCGGCGTATGCGTCTTCGTAGTTTTCGGTGCCGGGATAGGAGAGGGTGGGTATCCCGCGCTGGCGGATAAAGTCGGTGAGTTCGGGGGCGATCTCTTTGCTCCCGAGTACTGCGCCGTCGGCGCGTTCGAGGGCGAATTTCATGAGGCCGAGGTAGTCGGGGTGGTCGAGATGCTTGAGTTCGTCTTTCTTGATGCCTTCCTGGATGAGTTTGGAGCCGAGGGCGGGATCCAAGTTCCCGGGAAAAGGGTGGTCATAAACGGAGACGACGATCTTGAGTTCTCTGAAGATGGGGTCGTTGTGGAATATTTTCTTCAGGTAGATGGGGACGATGGCGGAGAACCAGTCGTGGCAGTGGACGATGTTCGGGGCCCAGCGCAGTTTCCGGACGGTCTCCAATACGCCGCGGGCGAAGAAGATGGCGCGCTCTTCGTTGTCGGCGAAGTGGTTGCCGTCGCTGTCGGCCCAGGTGGCTTTCCGTTTGAAGAAGTCGTCGTTGTCGATGAAGTAGACTTGGACGCGGGCTGTAGGGATGGAGGCGACTTTGATGATGAGTTGGTGGTCGGTGTCGTCGATGATGAGGTTCATCCCGGAGAGGCGGATCACTTCGTGGAGCTGGTTCCGACGCTCGTTGATGCAGCCCCAACGGGGCATGAAGATGCGGATCTCGGCTCCGCGCTCCTGCATGGCTTGGGGCAGGTAGCGGCAAAGGCTCGATATGTCGTTGTCGGGAAGGTAGGGTACTACTTCCTGGCAGACGTACAGAATCTTGGCGTTGTGGTTCATCGGCGGTCCTCCTTTGATGTGGTCGGTCGGGTCGAAACCCGATGGGACACTGCCACAAAGATAACGTTTTTTTCGGATAAGCGGGTGCGGGGACGATGGGGGGCGGGGTGCTTTTTTCTGGGCGGAGGGCCGAAAGGGGCTGGTTGGCCGGAGGCGGGCGTTAGTTGTTGGGCTGAGGCGGCCCCTTGCCTGCCGCCCGCGCGCGGACAGAGAACGGAGGTAGAGGCGGCCATTTGCCCACCGCGGGCACGCGGGGCCTGCCCGGCCCGAGGGCAGTCCCCTCCTGTAGCCAAAGACGCGCGTCTTGCCAAAAGAAGCGATTCAACTATTTCGGCTCGCGCCGAAATAGAATGAATCGCGCAGGCGCGCGAAAAAAGAGTGGTGCGCAAAAAATCCGTCGCCCGCCCGCTTAAAAAGGGATTTCACTCGTTTTGCGGTGAGCAAAATCGAGATGAAATCCCAGC
>NZ_CAJTUJ010000050.1 GCF_910579375.1 uncultured Rikenella sp. | reverse complement strand
CTTGGGCTGTGCCTGATTTTCAGGCGGTGCTCGTGCGACCGTTAGGTCGCCGTCCTCGGCGAGGGCGACGCTTTAGCGGCGCGTGGGGGGCGCGCCGAGGACGAACCCGACAGAATTGGGGCAGTGCTGGTGCCGGAATTGTTGCGACCTTTAGGTCGCCGGCCTTGTCGCCCAGGCGCGGAGCGCCTCGGGGGGATGGGCGACAGGCCGAACACAACAGATTTAGGTTGTGAATTGGGCAGTGAGTTAGGCTGAATGCTTGCGACCTGAAAGGTCGCGCAGTTCGCCGCCACCCCCGGCGGCGGGCTGCATCAACAAGGCGCGCCGAGGCCGAACTCGACAGAATTGGAGTGGTGCATTAGGCTGGAATTGATTCGGGTCGGACGCCTGGGAGTGGGCGCAGTGAGCATGCGAACATTGCGGGCCTCCCGAGGGGGAGGCGTCCGGCCCGCGCGGTTCTGCGAACCGCAGGATTCAGCTCAAAAGTAGGGTAGAGGTTGCCAAAAAAAACGCCCTTTGGGCGCGTTTATTCCGAGAGGCAACGCAACTGAGAACCGTAAGCGCGATAGATTGCGTTGCTCGGAAGGAGCCACGTCACAACGAAAACCAAATTTAGGCTATTAGAATCGGTGACAGAAAGAGACCAGCTGTATCCACTGCCACCTACATAAACAAATCTCGCATCTGTGCTTTCGCGGTAGCCCGGGGCGGTGCTGCGGGAACTCCGACACAGCCGCCCGGACAAGACTTGATGAGGTCAGGCGTTTTTATACCCCAATGACCGCCTTGCGCGGTTCTATCCAGAAGAACGAAAATAATGGCAACACAGGAATACATACGGAAGATCGAAGTGCGCGGGTTGTGGAACGTCTGCAACCTCGTGTGGGAACTTTCGCCCGAAGTGAACATCCTCTCCGGCAGCAACGGGAGCGGCAAGAGCACCGTTTTGCGCTGTCTGAGCGACCTCTTCACCCGCGGCGCCGTATCGGCCGGACACCGGTGCCGGATGCGTTCGATCGAAGTCGAGTTCGCCGACGGCCGACGAGCCGGTTCCGACCACCCGTTCGACCCCGCGGCATTCCACGTGGCTGTTATCAGCACCTTCGACACCACCTTGCAGGAGAGCGAAGCCATCTATAAACTCTCCGACGGCACCGTGGCCACCTATCTGGACTGGGAGCTGTACCGGCTCCAGAACCGCTATCTGACCTACCAGCTGGAGGTGGGAAAACGCGTCATCGCCGCCTTGCAGGCCGGTCGGACGATGGAAGACATCACCTCGCTGACCACCCGTCGCACCCAATACTTCGATATCATCGACGCCCTGTTGGAAGCGACCGGCAAACGCGTCGATCGCGAGAGCGACACCTTGCAGTTCCGCACCCAGTACGGAACGATGATCTCGCCCCACCAGCTCTCATCGGGCGAGAAACAGATCCTGATCATTCTGACCACCGTATTGATCCAGTCGGGCCGGGATTTCATCCTGATTATGGACGAGCCGGAAATATCGCTCCATTTCGACTGGCAGCGGCGGTTGATCGACGACGTTCGGACGCTGAATCCGAACCTTCAGCTGATTTTGGCCACCCATTCTCCGGCCTTGGTGATGAACGGCTGGACAGACCGGGTGACCGAGATCAGCGACATCGTTCATCCGATGGCGGAATAACTCTCCGCCATCGGATCGTTTCGGACCTATTTGCGCAGGACATCCACCGGATTGGCTCGTACCGTTCGCCAGGACTGCCACAAGACCGAACTTCCGGCAATCAGCAGCGCCACCGCTCCCGCCAACGCGTAGATCGTCCACGACAGCGGAATCCGATAGGCATATCCCGCCAGCCACCCCCTCATCAGATACCCGATCACCGGCACCGCCACGACGAAAGCCACCCCGACTAATTTCAGGAATGAAGCCATCATCCGGGCCAACGCTTGCCGCGAAGTCGAACCGAACACCTTCCGCACCGCCACCTCTCGCTCCCGCTGGCGCATGAAATAGGTCGCCATAGCCAGCATCCCGAGGGCCGAAATCACGATCGCCAGCAGCGCAAATACCCCCACCATCTCGCCCATCCGCTGTTGGGTGCGATACTGGTTGTCGATGTCCTGTTGCAGGAAACGGCCATTGAAATAGTTCCCTCCCGCATGACGGTTGTAGACCTCCGCGATGTGATCCATCACAGCCCAGCCGGCGGCGGGTGTCACCCGTATCAGCACCTGTCGCCCCCGGTACTCCGGAATGACGCACACCACCGCCGGAAGAATCGGTTCGGTGAAGTTGTCGGCGTGAAAATCCCGCAAAAGACCGGCAATCGCAAAGTTGTAGCGAGGATTTTCGCCACGGGTATATTCCGTCGCGTCTTCCGCCAGCTCCAGATCGCGCCAGGCCGTCTCCGTCAGCCAATATCGCCTCCCGTCCGCATTCACCCGGCCCGTCTCCCGCAGCGGCACGATGCCCAGCACATTCAGAAAAGCCGAGTCGCCGTTGAAACCGGCCAGATCGTGTAACCGCTGGTCGAGATCGTAATGGCCATACCGGCCATTATAATGACCGATACCCGGAAGATTGTCGGCGAACGAAACGGCCGTCACGCCCGGAATCGACATCAATTCGCCTCGTACAGCGTCCCGTTGCGAGGCGGTAAACCGATTTTTACAGATGATTACATGCGCGCTGTCGAACCCCAGGTCGCTGTGCCGCATGAAGTCCAACTGCCGTCCGATCGTGATCGTGCAGCCGATCAGCACGATGGTGATGCCGTACTGGAACGTGATCAGGATTTTGCTGTAAACCATCTTGGTCTGCCGCCGGAAAGTCCCCCGGACGATGTCGATCGGTTCGGTACGCGTCAGCACATAGGCCGGCACGAGTCCCGAGATCGTCCCGATCAGTCCGACACCGACCAACGCCAGGACGACATTCCCGGTCGTAAAGCCCTTGGCGACCGAGATGTCGCTCTGCATGACGGTTCGGAACCACGGTTCTGCCGTCGAAGCGAGCAGCAGGGCAATCCCGAACGAGACGAGGCAGAGCAGCAGCGACTCGACGATGAATCCCGCGAACAGACTGCCTCGCGACCCTCCTAAGAGCCTCCGCATGGCGACCTCCTGAGCCCGGAAACCGCTCTGGGCCACCGACAGGTTGATGTAGTTGATGACGGCGAAAAGGAGGATCAGCGCAGCCGTCGCGCCGAGAATCAGCAGATAGGTGCGGGTGTTGGAACGGGTGCCTTGGCCGGGAATCGGACTGAGGTAGACCTCTTTCAACGGGCACAGCCGCGGATGATTGATGTTCCCCGACCGGAAAAGATCCAATTGAAGATCCTCCAGAAAAAGGCGGTTCAGCTCTGCGGTGTCGAGCCGGGTCGCAAGGTCGCTGCCGGGCCGGCCCAACAGATAGAGTCCGAAGTCATAGTTTCCGTTGATGACAGCCATCTGGGACGGGTCGTCTATTCCATACGCGACGGCGAACGCCTTTTCGACCGGCAGCAGGATGTCGGGACTCCGGAAAACGGAGTGTTCGAAGTCGTCCACTACGCCGCCGACCGTGAAGTCGTCCTTGCCGATGTGCAGCGTCCGTCCCGTTGCCGGCTCGTTTCCGAAGATTCGCCGGGCGAACCGACGGGTCAGAACGACGTCACGCGAGGTCTGCATGGCGGTAGCGGGTGATCCCTCGACAAAGGGATAGGAGAAGATGGAGAAAAAGGAAGAGTCGACGAAGAGTCCGTCGGCGGTGTTCTCCTCGGCGGTGAATCCGGCTATGGGCGCGACGGTGAGGTCGCAAGCGTAGATGCGGGTAACGGCTTCGATTTCCGGATACCGTGCCGCCACCGCGGCCCCCAAAGCGGGCGGCAGGTTCGATCTTTCGGCGTATTCGAGCCGGAAGATCCGCTCCTTATTGGCCTGAAAATCATCGACCGACAGTTCGTCCTGTACGTATAGCCCGATGAGTACGACGAAAGCGAGCGATACGGCGAATCCGAAGATATTGATGGCGGTAAAGAGCTTGTTCCGTTGCAGGAAGTTCCAGAAGGCCTTCAGTTGGAGAGAGTTGCTCATAGGGAAACGAGATTGATTTCGCTGATTCCGAGCCAGAATCGTGCCGTTCGATTCAACGTCCTGATCCCGAGCGGTTTTAAAAAACTCTTTTCGGGCCGGAGTGTCTAATTTCTTGACACCGACTGTCTAATTTTTGGACAATCCCGACCGGTCGCTTGCCGCTCACAACTCCGCGACGAAGCGTTACATTTTGGAATCCAGATTGAGCCCTTTCTCTTCGTGTTCGAAATTGTGCAGAAACTCTTTCATGATCTCCACAATCTCGGCCTTGGTAACCGAAGGACGGGCGAACGCCTCGGTCAGTCGCGTAAACAGCGTGTCGATTTCCCCCATCGGCCGCGGCTGCACACTGGTTACCACCCCCAAAGCCTCATGCCGTGTCATGTCGGTGGTTTCATCGTCGGTGAAAAACTCTTCGTACGGTTTCTCGCCCGTGGTATTGCTTCCTGAGTAATATACAGGATACTTCTTATCGCCCTCATCGAGTTGTGCGGCCATATTGATCGCTTCTTGTTCTCCCGTGCATTCGACAGCCTGATACCCCATGGCGGTAAGCAGGTCGGTCGCGATGGACGAAAAGGTTTTCACCTGCTCTTTCCCGAGCTTCGGGAAGTAGATTTCCCCGCTTTTCCCCAGCATACAAGCCAGCATACAGATCTCCCCGCTCTCGTCCGGCGAGACGAAGTACCGGGTCACGTCATTCGGCGCCGAGAGCGGCTGTTTGCGGGCAATGCGCTGCATCCATCCGTCCGGCAGACTGCCGTTGCTGAATGCCACGTTGGCAAACCGCGCCGTGGTGACCGGAAATTTATGGGAGTAGGCCATAATCATATCTTCCATGATTTTCTTGCTCGCACCCATGATATTGACCGGATTGGCCGCCTTATCGGTCGAGACGCAGAAATAATGCCTCGGCGGGAACTCTTCCAGTAGGGTCAGCAGCTTCCTGGCACGGAGCACATTGTTTTCGAGCAGCGCTTCGACGGAATACACATCTTTTTCAGACCGCACATGTTTATGTGCAGAAAAATTGGCCACGATATCGAATCCGCCGTGCGAACGGAACATCTTTTCGAACACGGCGTCGTTGAAATTCATCGGGTAGGTTACGTACTCTTCCGGAACAAACCCGCCCGGCGTCGACCGCAAGTCGCGCGTGAGTTCTGTAAGTCCGTTTTCGTTGATATCCACGACGGTCAGGGCGCCCGGTCGGAACGGCAGGATAGCCCGTATGAACGACGATCCGATGGTCCCGGCACCACCGATGACCAGCACGCTTTTGCCTTCGATTTCTTCCGCGAGTCGTTTCCGGTTAGCATCGATATCGGGTGCAAACATACTGGTTTGCCTCCCTGTGACACGGTCTTTTATGAATTGCGCGAGGTGGAACATGGTTGGGTTATTCGGAAATGAAAGTGATGTTGTCCGGTTGCGGATGGACGAATTCGTATTCTAAAGTTCGTTCAAGTCCTTGCCCTAATGTATAAGGAGCTTGGAATCCGGCTGTGTGAGCTGCTGTGGCATCGAATTGGGTTGTGGCACAGAATTTCTTTATGCGGACTGAACTGACAGTCAATTTTTTCCGAGTAATCCAAGCCAAGAAGTCAAACCCATACCCCCCCAGCATTCCAAGCCAGTATGGGAAATGAGTCGCCGGAATATGTTTTTTGAGAACGCTGCCTACATGTGCCACCAATTGGTTCATGGTAAAATCCGGCGTATCGACATAGTTGTACACATGGTATCCGGTTGTTTGTACGGTCAGTAGAAATTCGATGAAAGCTACGATGTTTCCGACATATGCCATGGACTTTTTGTTTTCGCCCTTTCCGATCATCAGAAATTTTCCACCGGCAATCTGCCGCAGCAAATTGTATACGTTACCTCGATTTCGTTCGCCGAAAATTACAGTTGGCCGCAAAATATTCAGGTTTCGCTGTGTCGGATCAGCATCGTACCATTCGCGGAGCACTTCTTCAGCTTGCCACTTACTTTTCCCATAGTGGTTGAACGGATCGGCGGGATGTTGCTCGTCGGGATTGCGTTTGTTGAGCCCGTACACGGCGACGGAGCTGGTGAAGACAATTCGCCGGATACCATTTGCCTCCATGGCAGCGAGCACGTTTCGGGCGCCTTGTACGTTGACGTCGTAATACAATGAAACCGGCGATACATCATCGCGGTGCTCTGCGGCCAAAAGAATGACTGCATCGAAACCTCCGGCGAGTTGTTCGGTGAGTTTGGCGGTGTCACGCACATCACCGATAATGGTCAGGTCGGGATGAAAATGACTTTCTTGTTTGTCGATATTGCAGACTTGATGTTGCTTTCGGAGCAACTCGATCAGTCGTGTACCGACAAATCCGCTGCCGCCAATAAGAGCTATCTTACTCATGATAATTTAATTCTTTTAACAATGCTTTATTGATTGCGGTTCGTTTTGAGTCGAATATCCACCCCCATTTGTTGAAATATCGAATCATATTCGCAATGTGAATTTTCAGCATTTTTTTGTTGGTTCGAGATTCAGCAGCATGTGCATGAATAACGGTTACCGCCGGATAATACATTGTTCGATATTTTTCATGAATACGTCGTGTGATATCAATATCTTCAGGATACATAAAAAAACGTTCATCAAAAAGGCCGATATCTTTTAGTACGTTTACCCGAAAAAACATAAAGCATCCTGATAAATAAGGTACGTTCATTTCATGGTCATAATCGGTAAATTTCAACTGAAATTTACGCATACTCCTACTTGTCCATGATGATGGTAAGAAACGTTTGAAAATCAAATCTGCAGGGGTAGGGATCATTTTACAAACATACTGTAATTCTCCATTAGGATATACGATGCGAGGCATCACATGTCCAATATCTGGATTTTGATCCATGTATTCCTGTAGAGATTCAATAGTTCCTTCCTTAAATTGAATATCAGGGTTGAGCACAATGTGATATTCGGCACCGATAGCCATAGCCAGCCGCATCGCAATATTATGTGCAGATCCGTAACCTACATTTCCCTGTCCGTGGATATATTCGATTTTGTCAGACAGAGAGCCTACAAATGCTTTCAGCGTATCAGCAGTCGAATTATCGATCACGTATATGCGTTCAATACAGGAATTTACCGCACAATCGATAACCGTTCGTAGCAGTTCCGGATTTGTATTATATGTGACGATACTGGCAGTTATCATGTCTAATTCTTATTCAGGATATCTATGAGTTGTTTTGCTGATTTTTCCCAAGAAAACAGTTTGCTAGTGCTAAGGCTTGTTCTACTCAATTGTTGTCTTAGAGTCGAATTTTGAATTAAAGTCATCATTAATGTTTGTAGATTCAAAACATCTTTAGGTTCAAACATTAAACAATTTTGCAAATCAATCGCATATTCGTCTACTCCTCCTGATCTACTGATAATACAAGCGCATCCACAAGCCATTGCTTCTAAAGGAGGTAGACCAAATCCTTCCCGCCATGATGTAGAAATGAAAATATCAGATATATTATATACATCTGCAATGTCATTATCCGATTTTGGGCGAATGATTTCCATCCCTTGAGTCTTGAATGCGGATAAATTATCATGGCTTATTAATTTAATAGGGCCACATTGTGATAAGACCTCAGGAGGTAATGATTGAAAAGCCTGAATAAAAGTATCCAATCCTTTCGATGGATGTTTGCGTGCAACCAAACAAATCGATGGTTTAGGTGTTTCAGTATGCAGACGTTGTTTAATCCGAAAAATATCATGGTTAATAGCCGGATGTATCAATAGGTAAGGCACTTTATGATATCCGGAATCTTGTAAGTATCGTTCATAAGTATAATGAGAATTGAACAAATAGTGGATGTGTTGTTTTTGATAAGCCCACAAACACAGTCGTTTGTATAACCTAAGTATAAGACCCTTCCCTAAAACCATACCATCATCAAAAATACGATAATCATCCGCTTGAATGAATCGGTATGATTGTGGGACTTTAATGCCTTTAGCAGCAAAAATGGAAAAAATCGGGTCAGTATATATAATGATGTCTTGCTGATGGTTCCGATTGATGTAACGAATCAAGCGAAAAAGATTGTACAATTTCGTCCATTTTTCTTTGGCTCGTTTCCCTATCACGTGAAGTCGGACTTCCGGTTCCAAGTGAAAGGTATTCGCCTCATCCGAGTTATTCGGATAAACAATCATTATATCATATGAATGACATAAGATATTAGCCAATTCAAAAAATACGCGATTCCCACCTCCGGTTTTAATCGTTGGTGTAATAAAAATGATTCTTTTCTTCATAGCGTCTTAATGTGGGCGAATCTCATCAAATAGATTCATCCATTGTGCCATGATAAGTTCTTCCGAGAATTTTGCTGCGGTTTCTAACGCATGCTTTCCCATCTCTAAACGTAAGGTTGGGTTTTCGATCAATCGATTAATAGCCTTAGCGAGTAGTTCGATTTGTTCTGGATCAACCAATAAACCGTTCCATTCTGATTGGATGACTTCGGCTGGCCCGCAAGGACAGTCAAAAGAAATTAAGGGAAGTCCACATGAAGCGGCTTCCAATAGAACCATTGGGAGTCCTTCATAACGTGAACTCATTACAAAAATACTTCCATTGAGGTATTCTGTTTCAATATTTTTTGTTGGTGCAATTAATTCAATTTGTTGGTCTAATTTCAGTTTAGAAATCAGACCTTTTAATTGTTCTTTCAGCTCACCATCTCCAACGATACGAAGCTTCCAGTCCGGATGATGAAAAGCAACGATATTCCATGCTTGTATAAGAAAATCAAATCCTTTTTGATGAGAAAATCGCCCCACGGCAAGTACAGTTTTTTCCATTAAGCTTGCCAATTTTTGGGGGTGAAAAGTACAAGCATTATGAATGGTACATATGTTGGACGAACCGCCCCATCTCAGCCGATCTTGTTCTGTCAGGACAATGAAACGATGGTAACGGTTGATCAATCGACTCTCTTTTCGATCTCTATACAAATCTGCTAATTTCCAAAAACCGGAACGGCCATATTTTTGACGAAAATATTTCGCAAAATGAATTTCTGCAATTTTGACGGAGCCGTCTCTAATTTGATATAGAAAATTGACTTCATTACAGAACATAGAAATTACAACATCTGCTTTCAACTTTTTCAGCACTTGGGACAATCGTTTTTTGTGTACATGGGTTTTCCATAAATGACGGATAATTGTACTGAAAATATTTCTTCGTTTTGTAGCAGTATAATTGATTTTCAGATCAAATCGTTGTATGGATGAAGAAAGAGGGAAAAAATCCTTGCGGCCCTGTTGGTCGGTTGTTATGATAGTTATATTATATCCTTTGCGGCACAAATAATTTGCTTTATTGGCCAATATGCGCTCCATTCCTCCGGAATTGAAGGTTCCATGGATACAATATACAATGTGAAGCATTTTATACTCGTTCTATTTTTTCTTGAAACAAGGTTTGATAAGGTTGTATTCCATGCAAGTTCGGGATTTTTAAACAAAGAAGCAAATAAGCGATAAAAGAAATAACAATCAATGCCAATCCGTCACGTTGATTTCGCTTACATAAGATTCCGGCTAATAATACATTTAGATAAGTAAAATAGACCATCACTCGGGTGATGAGGTGGTACTCAAAGAATGCACAGTAAAAAATCATTCCACAAAAATAAATATTAAACAAGACAGGACGGTCAATAGTTCTCTTGTATAGGAGTAAATATAAGGCAACAATAATCCAAAACAACATTACAATGGAGAAGCCGGTTTGTTCGGCTTCCATTCGACTTGTATTTTGATATCTTTCATAAAGTGGTAATAGTGACATGAGTTTATTACCGATTAATCTGAAAAATCCAGCCAAATAAACAACATAGGTTCCTAATAATAAAATACACCAAAACAACCTAGAAAATCGAACTTTGCTAAATGGAATTGCTAATAATAGAAAAATCGCAGAAATATGAAAGAGCATTAAGCATAAAGACCATTTGACGAAAGTCCAGATTTTCTTTTCTTCCAATAGATGGACAATGTTTAAAAAAACGATCAAAACAAAGCATTGCCGGATTTGGTTTGCTGCCATGAATTGGAGTTGAAAGGCCAACGAAAAGAAAAGCCCATATGTTAAAATCCGTTCTCGAATAAATAATTTAAAAAGAAAATAATAACAGATGATACTCATGACGGCAAAGACACCGATGTACCCTATTGCACTATCTTTAAATATCCAATTGATAGCATAATAGGCTGGTTCGAGCATATTGTGCGCGTCATGACGGATCAATTTGAATCCAAATACATAACCATTGTAGTCATAGCCTATTTTGTATCGTATTGACCAAAAAATAACAACAAAGATATAAGTAGTAAATGTCCAGACCGGATTATAATTGCTAACTTCCGTTTTACGTGCTAACAAACAGCATCCGATTAGGAATAGGGTGTAAATAATTGTACTCTGAAAGTCCATGGTTGGTTTACAAGGTCGTCAAAGTCTCAAATAAAATATCAATAGTTTGACGATTTTCTATTCCGGGGCTAGTCAGATATTCATAAATATATCGGTTGCGTATCTCTTTCGGGATATGTTGTGCCGGTACGATTTCCTGGTTCGGTTGATCGATGTCGATAGGGCATAAACCGGTGAGGCGAGACAGACGCAACAAATGGCGGTACTGTGCCCGTGTTCGGGTGTAGCCGTTGGTAGTGATCAACATCAACGGTTTATTGAACATTACGACAAAGGAAAAGGCTGCGCTACTGTGCATGATGACCCATTCAGCATCGCGAACCAGATCCACAGTGCGATATTTTACGATTTCTCGTCCGCCAAAGGTATCCGGAGCATATTCTGCTTTCGGGTGAGCAGCAATAATGATTTTTACGTCGTATTGTTTTTCAACCCGATCGAAAAAACGGTTCAAACTATCGCGGTAGGTTTGTGCATCGCCCGGAGTCTGTTTTAAAAAATATTGACAATCCGGATGGAGTGGAAAAAATTCATCCAGAAAAACCACATTTTTTTGTTGTGAAGTTTCTGAAGATGCAGATTGCAATGCCTGTTGATAAGCTTCCCAGTCTGGATGGTTGATATATACGTCAGCCGGTTGTTTTCCTCCCGAGCGGATCGAAAGGTTGTAACCATTTATCTTGTGTATACGTTTGTAGTAATCGTATAATTTTTGTTGTACTTTATGCCAGATCCCAAGAGCGATTTGTCGAGGAGTCGAGGCTAAAATTTTGCGCCAAAGCGGTAGCTCATCCAATGTCGCAGTGGAGTATAATTCCATACGAATCATGTAACACCCGTTGTCGCTTAAGAGTCGGAAGAAATGGCGGTTGGGCCAACGGTCGAAAGCTTCGACAATGAACAGGGTGTGAGAGAGATCGATTGATTGAAGGCGGCTTTGTAAGTCTTTCAGAGTGGAAAACCGGAAGCTGTAATCGGTTTGAATCGTATCGACGATCTGCATGCCGGGATAAAAATAGGGGGACATATCCCAATGTTCCACCTGCAATCCAGCATTGAGTAATTGATCTATATGAAAAATATGTTGTCTTCGGACCGACAGCGGTTCGTGGTCAATAATGACGATGTTCTTCATTCCAAGCGGATACTGTACGGGTATCTACAAATGTAGGAAGAAAACGCAGTAAATAAAAACGGTACCTTATGGAAGATGTGTATGCTGTCTATTATTGTCTATTGTCCGTTTTGTGTTTAGGGAGTGAGGGTTATGATTTTTGATTTTTGCGTGATAAATGCATTAAAGGCCATGTGTTAAGGTGTAATCTGTTGGATAAGATCCAGGAATGCCAAAATATTTTTGGGAGGTGGCGAAGTAACCAAACGGCCAGAGTGCCTCGATAACCAAAGTGTTTTAACAAGTAAGGATTGCAACGATCGATCCGATAGGAGTGTAAATAGAGGTGGATTTTTTGAATAAAATGATAGCTCGGCATGTCTTGTCGATCCAGATATTCGAAAGCACAAAGATATAGTGTTAGAGCTGTATAGTAATTAAGAAATTTATGATATTTTTTGGAATAACCTTGTTGTTGAAAATGATTTAAAATCATTTTCAAGACAGTTATTCGTTGGGAGACATGTGTGGTGTTTCGTCTACGTGTCGTAGAGTCTGGATTGATGTAAATATGATATAAACATTCAAAAACATAGGTATAACCATTGGCGTATAATCCGACTACGACATTAAAATAATTATCTTCATAGAAAATTTGTTCCGGAAATCGAATGGAATGCTGGAATAATAAGGATTTTCGAATCAAGTTACCGGCTGCAAAATTTTGCATTCCTATGAGTAGTAATTCTCGTTGCTCTTCATGGATTATTCCATTGACCAAGAGATTCGTTTTGATGTTTGCGCCGGATATTGTATTTGTCGAATCAATGTAGTCGAGGCCACAGGATACAACCTCTACCTTTGTTTCTTTCGCTTTGTTATATAGTTTCTCAAACATTCGGAGATCGACCCAATCGTCCGCATCCACAAAACCGATATATTCTCCTCGCGCGATTTCGATTCCTCGGTTTCGTGCTCCTCCCTGACGGACATTCTCTTTCAAGTCGATCACCACTACG
>NZ_CAJTUJ010000049.1 GCF_910579375.1 uncultured Rikenella sp. | reverse complement strand
TGTTGCCCAGCGGCTTTGCCGCTCGGGGGAGTGGGCGACAGGCCGAACCCGACAGATTTAGGTTGTGGATTGGGCAGTGAGTTAGGCTGAATGCTTGCGACCCTTTAGAGGCGCGCGGGCCGAAGCCTCCCGCAGCGGAGGCCCGCAACTGACGTTGCTGTGGGCCCCGCAGGCTTCGACCGCTTGAAGAGCGAGTAGCGCGATTCTGAGAGGAATCGCCGTTCTCGGCGCGCAGCGAACGCCGTAGGCGGGCGCCGGGGGGCGCGCCGAGGACGAATCCGACAGAAAATGCTGTGCTTCTGCGGTTCTTCGAACCGCCGGGCCTGCGCGCTGGGCCTTTGGCCCACCCCCGGAGCGCGCAGCCCGAACCCGACAGAATTGGTCGGTGCTGGTGCCGGAATTGTTACGACCTTTAGGTCGCCGGCCTCGGGCGCAGCGACGCATCAGCGGCGCGTGGGGGGCGCACCGAGGACGAATAGCTGTGCTCCTGCGACTCGCAGAATCGCGCGGGCCGGACGCCTCCCCTCGGGAGGCCCACAACTCGCGATGCTCGTTGGGGCCCCGCAGACTTCGGCTCGCTAAGGCGATTACACTTTCGCAACCTCGATTGCGCCTCCGCTGGCTGCGAATTGCTTAAATTAAGAACAAATAGCACCACTCCACGAAGAACCGCCAACCTCGTCGCCCGAGCCACCCGAGACCCCGAACGCAACAGAACCCGTTAAACGCAACAGACAGCATATGAACAGTTTCGGACGCATCTATCGCCTCTCCATCTTCGGCGAATCGCACGGCCAGAACGTCGGCATCGTCATCGACGGCGCACCCGCCGGCCTCGCCCTGAGCGAAGCCGACCTGCAACCCGACCTCGACCGCCGGCGCGCCGGAGCCAAAGGAACCACCCCGCGCAAAGAGGCCGACCAGCCCCGCATCGTCTCCGGCCTGTTCGAAGGCCATACCACCGGCGCCCCCCTGACCATCCTCTTCGAAAACAGCAACACCCGCTCCGGCGACTACGCCAACCTTGTCACCCAACCCCGTCCCGGCCACGCCGACCTCGTCGCCCGCCAGAAATGGCACGGCTATAACGACTACCGAGGCGGCGGCCACTTCTCCGGTCGGATCACCCTCGGCATCGTCGCCGCCGGAGCCATCGCCAAGAAAGCACTGGCCCCCAGCGGCATCCGGATCGAGAGCCGCCTCGTCGAAATCGGCGGCTGCACAGACCCCGCCGAGATGGACGCCGCCCTCGAACGCGCCATCGCCGCACAGGACTCCATCGGCGGCATCGTGGAAGGCACCGTCACCGGCCTCCCCGCAGGCTGGGGCGAACCCTTCTTCGACTCCGTGGAATCCGTGCTCAGCCACGCCTTGTTCGCCATTCCCGCCGTGAAAGGCGTCGAATTCGGCGCCGGATTCGACGCCGCCCGGATGAGCGGCAGCCAGCACAACGACCCGATCCTCGCCCCCGACGGCACCACCCGCACCAACCACGCCGGAGGCATCAACGGCGGCATCACGAACGGCAACCCCATCCGCTTCCGGATCGCCGTGAAACCCACCTCCAGCATCTCCAGCGAACAACAAACCTACCACTTCGGCGACCAGCGCGTCGAACCCCTCGTCGTGCGCGGCCGCCACGACGCCTGCATCGCCCTGCGCGTACCAGTCATCGCCGAAGCCATGACCGCCATCGTGCTGTACGACCTCTCGCTGATCGCCGCCGCCAGCGACCGGCGGAGCGAGTGACCCCGAGCACGCTAAATCGCGGCCCCCGCTTGCGGATTGCGAATTTATGATTACCTTTGCCCGATACCGGGTAGACCTCCGATGACCGAACAGGCAAGATATAGCATAGATTTTCACGGCCTTAAGACCGGGGAGAGGTACCATTACACCTTCCCGATCGACGACCGTTTCTTCGCCCGCTGGCCCGAGTCGGAGATTACGCAGGGGCGAGGTATGGCGGAGGTCGAGGCGACCAAGCATGCTTCGATGATCGAACTCCGCGTGAAAATCGACGCGGAAGTGCGGTTGACCTGCGACCGTTGTCTGGACGAATTCGAATGCCCGGTGCATTTCGAAGGCGAACCGGTAGTCAAGATCAGCGACACCATTCCGGAAGGGGAACAGTACTCCGGGGATGCGCATCGCGAGGTTAATAACAGCGACGGGGATATCTTGTGGATTTCGCCGGCAGAGGCGACGCTGGACCTCGGACAATATATTTACGAGAGCATTATGCTCTCCTTGCCGTTCCAGCGGGTGCACCCGGAGCTGAAAGATTGCAACCAGGAGATGCTCAAGCGGTTCCGGATCGTTTCCGAAGAGGAGTTCGACGCATTGGCAGGAGGGACGGATACGGATCGGGACGGAGCGGGCAATCCTTTCGCCGCCCTCAAAGACCTGAAACCCAAAGAAGACAAATAAACAACGAAATAAATCAAGAGAAATGGCACATCCTAAACACAAGGTCTCATCGACCCGTCGGGACAAGAGAAGAACTCACTATAAGGCCGTTGCGCCGACCTTGGCGACCTGTTCGAACTGCGGTGCACAGATCCTGTTCCACCGCGTCTGCCCGGAATGCGGCTTCTATCGCGGCAAAAAAGCGATGGACGTTAAGGGACAATAGCTTCCCCCTTGTTGTTCCGCGCAGACTGGCACCCTCGTCGGCACCCTGCTGCGCACACCACCTCCATCACACCGGCAACTCCGATTGCCACCGCTATTCCGGACAAAGAGCCACCGGCCCCTCTCCACTAACGACACGGGTGTACCCGCGCTCTTTCGTCCCCAAACCTAACGTCATCGGATTATGAGAATAGGCCTCGATGCCATGGGCGGCGACTACGCACCACAGGTGACTGTGGAAGGGGCTTATGCGGCCTTGCCGCATCTGTCGGCCGACACGACCCTCGTGCTCTTCGGCGACCGCGAAGCTATCCGGGCTTGCGATACGCACGGCGTGGCGGATGATCCCCGCGTGGAGATCGTCCACACCTCCGAAACGATCGAAATGGGCGACCACCCGGTCAAAGCCTTTACGCAGAAGAGCGACTCCAGTATCGTAGTCGGATTCAAACACTTGTGCACCGGCGACATCGCCGGATTCGCCAGCGCGGGAAGCACCGGCGCCATGATGGTGGGCTGCATGCAGGTGGTGGGACAGATCGAAGGCGTGATCCGGCCGGCTATTGCGACCGTCTGCAAAAATGCACGGGGCGGGGATGTTCTGATTCTCGACGTCGGGCTGAATGCCGACTGCAAACCGGAAGTCCTGGCACAATACGGGATGATCGGCAGCATCTACGCTCGCGAGACGCTGGGGATTCCGGAACCGAGAGTCGCCTTGCTCAACATCGGCGAAGAGCCGGAAAAGGGAAATCTGCTGACCAAAGCCACCTATCCGCTGATGGCGGAACGCGCGGCGGCGGGAGACTACCGCTTCGTGGGGAATGTCGAAGGGAAGCACCTGATGACGGGCGAAGTGGCGGACGTGATCGTCTGCGACGGCTTTGCAGGCAACACGGTGATCAAGATGCTCGAAGGATTCCATCTGATTATGACGGGGGCGGGCGCAGGAGGAGGAGAGACCCATCCTTTCGTCGAAGGACTCAACTACGAAAACGTAGGAGGGACTCCGGTTCTGGGGATCAATTCGACAGTAATTATCGGCCATGGCTGCTCGTCCGCCAAGGCGATCGAAAATATGATACGACTGACCGAACGCACGGCGCGCACGGACATGGTATCGCAGTTTAAAAAGGCTTTCGACAGGTAATCCCTTTACACGTTCACAAGGGATAACGATTCATTCTATACCTGATCTCGAAACCCTTTTTATTTTTTTAATCGTTCTATTGTCTGCTCCTAACCCGGACGGAACCGTACCTTTCTTGAAAGAAAGGTACCCAAAGAACTTTCATGACAGCTACGCTACTCCTCAGGCTCCGCAGTCCTCAGTCTTCGTGACTGCTTTTGGGTCGGGGTTGTAGCGCGCCCAAAGTTTAGCTCGCATTAGCGCGCTACAACTCCCGGCCCAAAGAAGATCCGAGAACAGGGCCGCCGGCAGCGGGAGGATGCGTCAGCATCCGTCTGAAGTTTTTTTGGTTCTTTTTGTTCACAAAAAGAACAGTTCACTCCCGCTAAAGGAGCAAAGAAATAGAATGCAGTAAAAGAGGTAGCATGGTAAAGACCAGCAATCAGAAGATTACAGCCGCCATCACCGGCGTCGGCGCATATTTGCCCGAATACATTTTGGACAACGAAGAACTCAGCCGGATGGTAGAGACCTCCGACGAGTGGATCATGAGTCGGATCGGGATCAAGACCCGTCACATTTTGAAAGGCGAAGGGAAAGGCACCTCGTATATGGGCGAGCGCGCCGTGCGGGACCTTTTGGAGAAGACCCAAGTCGATCCGGAAGACATCGACCTGATTATCTGCGCCACCGTGACCCCGGACATGTCGTTCCCGAGCACCGCCAACCTGATCGCCTACAAAGCCGGGTTGACCAAAGCCTTCGGTTTCGACCTTTCGGCCGCTTGCAGCGGGTTTATCTTCGCCCTGACCACCGCATCGAAGTTTATCGAAGCGGGGACTTACAAGAAAGTGATCGTCGTGGGAGCGGACAAGATGTCTGCGATCATCGACTACGAAGACCGGACGACGTGTCCGATTTTCGGCGACGGGGCAGGAGCCGTGTTGCTGGAGCCGAACACCGAAGGGTTGGGGTTGATCGACGCCAGCCTGCACTCGGACGGGGCAGGAGCCGTACACCTCTATCTGAAGGCGGGCGGATCATGCTATCCGGCATCGCATGAGACGGTCGATAACAAGTGGCACTACGTGCATCAGGAGGGGCAGCCGGTGTTCAAGGCAGCGGTTTCGCATATGGCGGATACGGCGGTCGAGATCATGGAACGGAACCATCTGACTGCGGAAGACGTGCGCTATCTGGTTCCGCATCAGGCCAATAAGCGAATCATCGACGCCACTGCGAATCGGATGGGTTTGCCGGCGGAACGGTGTATGGTTAATATCCACAAGTACGGGAATACCACGGCAGCTACGATTCCGATCTGCCTGTGGGACTACGAGACCAGATTGAAGAAGGGGGATAACCTTATCTTGGCTTCGTTCGGTGGGGGATTCACCTGGGGAGCGGTTTATCTGCGGTGGGCGTACGACGGAGGGACGATGCGGAAATAACGCCTATCCGAGCCTCTCTCGCACGCGGGAGAGGCTCCGCGCGTGACGGCCGCATAGTTCAAGGGATAGAACGGAAGTTTCCTAAACTTTAAATACAGGTTCGAGTCCTGTTGTGGCTACGATAGACGCTCGATTCGGGCGTCTTTTCTTTTATGGGAGAAGGTCTTCACGAAGCCTCGGAGCCTGTCCCGGATGCCGATATCGCGGCTCCGATAAGATCCAGTTATCATCAGGACAAAAACCTCTGTTTCAAACAACAGTTCGTATGCCCCTTCTCCACCGGTTGAAAATATACTACACCTTCCTCCGATCATTCTATTTTACCGGCAGCTGTATCAGCGTGTGCTGCGGGTGGTTGTTTTACAGATGGGGAAGCGGTATTCTGACTCCCTTACTCTATTTCAAACTCCTGACGGCCGCAATCGTTTACTATATCGTGAATCGCCTCAAACAGCGAGAATACTACTACTATTACAATCTGGGATTGTCCAAGCTGAAGCTGTGGGCCTTTTACGAATTTTGCGACCTCTTCGTCTTTGTCTTGTTATTGATCGCCGCTAATTTACTGCCGGAATGGGACACCTTTTGGAGATAGACAGCGCCCGGATGCAGATCGGCGACCGGACGATTTTAGAACACGCCTATTTGCAGGTGCGTACAGGCGAAGTGGTTGCCCTGCTCGGGTTGAACGGCAGCGGGAAATCGACTCTTTTGCAAATGCTTTACGGAACTCGACGAGGAACATTCCGGCACGTCAGATGGGACGGGCAATCCTTCGAAAGGGTCTTCGAGCACCCGGAGTCAGTGCGTTATCTTCCGCAATTCCATTTTGTCCCGGGACATTTATCCGTGCGTCGGGTTTTTGCCGATTACCAGGTAGATCTGGCCTCCTTTGCGGCCGATTTTCCCGACCTGGCCCATTGCGCAGACGCTCGGATCAAGCACCTCTCGGGGGGAGAGAGACGTTTGATAGAAGCGTATTTGATGGTTCGGTCGCCATCGGCGATCTGCCTGCTGGACGAGCCATTTTCTCAGTTGATGCCGTTGCATATTGCGACGTTGAAAGCGTTGATTCGGGATGAAATCAGACACGGCGGCAAGGGATTTATCATCACAGATCATCTCTATCGGGATGTGCTCCAAATCAGCGATCGCATCTGTTTCCTGAAAGACGGGTATGTTTCGGAAATATCCTTTTCCGACAAGAAGTTGGCGGCAATGGGATATATCAACGATTAGTTCGACCGCAAAAAACTCCCGGTCAGGTACCCTCCAAAAGGAAGACCTGACCGGGAGCGAATAAAAATCTCCTCTACAGAAGAACTACTTCCGCTTGTAGATATACACCTCGCAGCCGTGCGCAGGCAGCGTACCCCGTACAATCCCCTTCTTAGACATCCGCCCCGTCCACGCATTCGTCACCGTCGCCGGATAGAGAATGTCCGCGTCCCGCACCGGATCGAACACAAACGAAGCCGACGCATCCGACCGGTTGAAGACGCAGATCGCCACCCCGTCCTTCAGCTCCTTGCGCAGATACTGCAACTCGCCCGAACGCATAAAGGTATATCCCTGCCGCCCCAGCGAATCCTGATCCACCGCAATCAGGTGCCGGTTCGTCAGCAGCCCGCGCGTGAAGTCCGACATATCGCGCAGGTCGTTATTCACGATCAGCGGAGCCGCCAGCATGCACCACAAGGCGAAATGCGTCTTGTACTCCTCGTCCGTACACCCCGGGAAGCGGGCGTCCGGCGACGACGATTTCCCCTTGCCGTAGAGCCCCACCATCAGCAGGTCGGGATCGTTCCAGCCCCCCGGCCCGGCATAGGGCTCGAGCCCCTCCTGCGTGTCGAAAATATCCATAATCCCCGTCAGAAAGCCGTCTCCCGACCGCCAGCCGTCGCGCGAATCGTAGGTCGTCCGCCAAAGGTGACCTCCCGCCGCCCGGGCCCACAACCACGGACTCCGACCGCCCCACTCGCAAACGGCGAAGACGATCGGACGGCCCGTCTTCTTCAGCGCGTCGCCCATCTTCTTGTAGCGCGTAAAGGCCGTCGTTCGATCCGTCGGCGCATGGCAGTAGTCGTACTTCAGGTAGTCGATTCCCCAGTCGGCAAAGGTCTGCGCGTCGATCTCCTCGAAGCCCAGGCTCCCCGTCACCCCCGCGCAGGTCAGCTCGGCCGCGTCGGAATAGATACCCAACTTCAGCCCCTTGCCGTGCACATAGTCGGCCAGCGCCTTCATCCCGTGCGGGAAACGCTCCGGATCGGGAAAAAGGCGGTTCTTGGTGTCGCGCCCGCCGACCCAGTAGTCGTCGATGATAATATACCGGTATCCGGCATCGCGCATGCCGTTCGCCACCATGGCATCGGCGATCTCGCGAATCAGCGAGTCGCTGACCTCCCATTCGAACTGGTTCCAGCTGTTCCACCCCATCGGCGGCGTCAGGGCCAGCGTGTCGACCGGCGTCGTCTCGCGCTGGGCCGATACGGTCGCCGGAGCGACCAAAAACAGAGCGAGCAACGTCGCGATTCGAAGTCTCAATTTCATAATCAGGTACAGGTTTAAAAAGATTTCTTACCCAAAGATAGCAATTTCCTGCGACACAGCGGCACGGCATCTCTAGGGTAAACGTATATGCGGCGGGCGTACGCTCCGAAGGTTTTGGAAGCGTGCGCCCGCCGCATATACGTTTACCCGCAAAAACTATCTGGTAATCAGGTCTTTCCCATCCAGCAACCAGTCGTTATCGAAGAAGCCGGCCGTCTCGACCGCTGCCAGGCCGTTTTTCAGCATATCGGCCCGGAAGACCATCAGATCCGGGAATCCGGTAATCCCCGAGATGTAGTTATTGGGCATCGTCGCCCGCATCCCCGGCACACCCGTCGCCGTCACCACGCCGATCAAGGCGTCCGGATAGTCCGGATGGGGATAGACGAAATAGGCTCCCAGGTCATCCCCCTTGTACAATCGTCCGCCCATCGAGATGCCGCCGTTCCGCACCTGGATCGGACAGTTTTTCAACAGCCGCGACCAGACGTAGTTGTTGTCGTAATTCCCGTACAGGATGACGTTCCGGTGGGGATACTTGGCCACCTCGTATGCGTAGTCCGGAATGACGTCCACCGATCCGTTGCCGCGGTAGTAGAAGGTTTCGGCATCGAACCGCGCTTTGGCACGCCATCCGGCGCACTCTTCGGGCGTCCCGACCGTAGAGTAGACGAAGACCATCCGGTTATCGAAGGCCTGTTTGAAGCCGCCGTACCGGCCGGCATATTTCTGCCGCCGGTCGACGCTGTCGGCTACGCGCCACTGCCCTTCGCGATAAGCCACGACGGCCCGGCGCGAGGTCGGCACCGAGAGCTGCTGGCCGTCGGCGTCGAAAACCAGCGTCGTCCGCTCGGTCTTCATCCCGAGCGCCGGGAGGTCGAAGGTCAGCAGCGCTGCGTTCTCGGCCGCACTGACCCGAATCGCGGTATCTCCCTCGCGCCGCACCTCCACGCGGGTGAACCGGTACGGACTCTCCTGCTGTTCGACGGTGAGCCAGTAGTCGCGCGACGAGACGCCCGGCGAGGCGGTATAGAAGTCGATCTCGTCCACCAGACTGTCGGCCGGAATCGTATGCCGCGACAGGAAGTCGAAGAGCGGCGGCCAGTCCACGCTGGCATCGCCGAACCAGTGTTCGCCGCCGGGGTATTCGTGGTAGCAGAAGTCGGTATGGAACCGTCCCAGCTCTTCGCGCATGATGTGCGCCTGTTCCGGCGGCACGACGCGGTCGGCCGACCCGTGATGGACGTAGACGCCCGACTGCTTGAGGTTCCGCGAGAGGGTCATCACCCGTCCGGCGGAAGCGGCCCGTTCGAAAGGTTCGAAGAGGGGCGAACGCCGGTGGGCCGCATCGCCGCGCCCGCTGCCGTAACCGGCGATGTCGGGATAGCCTGCGCACGGCGCAATGGCGGCAAAGAGGGAAGGATAGGTCGTCCCGAGGTACCACGTCCCGTGGCCACCCATCGAGTGGCCGGTCAGGTAGATGCGCGAGGGGTCGGTCTTAAAGATGCGCCGGGCCTCTGCGAGCACCTCCAGGGCGTCGATCCGCCCCCACTCTTCCCAGTTGAAGCCGAAGGGGCGCCGGTTGGTCGGTGCGACGATGTTGGCCCACTCTTTCTGTTTGTAGGCCCGCGCCTGGTTGCGCGCCTCGACCGAAGCGCCGTGCACGGTCAGCACGAAGGCCCGCGCCGCGGTATCTCCCGGATCGGTGCGCAGGGCGGGAGCCACGCTGTAATATTGCACGCTGCCGTCGATGCGGCTGACGAAGGTGCGCTCGTGATGGATGGCCGGCGAGACTTGCCGCAGGGCGATGGTCATCGTATCGACCTGTTCGCCGTCGCGCAAGAGCTCCAGCCGGGCGTCGACGGGCCCGTTCCGCAAGGGTTTCCCGGTGGCCGGCAGGCGGAATTTCAGCTTACGCACCGCCAGCGGCATCACGTCGTCGGTGCGGTACTCCAACGGCTGGCCCAGCTGTTCGCCGTCCGGTGCAAACAAGGTGGCCCGGATCGAGAGCTTCTGCAATGCCTTCTCGGTGGCGTTCACGACCCGCACGGCGGCCCACTTCGGCTCGTTCTCTCCCTCGATCAGGTCGGGCAGGGTCATGTCGCGCCGGGTGAACATCACCGGTTTCTTCGGCACGACGAGTTTCGACTCGACGCGCCCGAACCGGCCGGGGGTATAAATAAACTCATTGAGCCCCTCGCGCAGCCGAATCGGGGTGAGGGTATAACCGAAGTCGTAGTGATCCCCTTCGTGCGGTTCGCCGTTGATGTATGTCCGCGTGCCGCCGGTGGTCTCCAGCAGGGCGATCCGGCTGTCGGGGCTGTCGTAAGCGGTATAGAGGTAGGCCGAACGCATCTGCGGGCTGCGGAAGCGGCCGGTGGAGTCGGCCGCGATCGGACTCCAGACCCATGCCGGAAGCCGATTGGCCATGGAGTGCCGATTCGCCGCTGTCTTGCGCTCGACGTTGGACTGATAGGCCATGACGGCCTCTCTC
This sequence comes from uncultured Rikenella sp., assembly GCF_910579375.1. Lineage (GTDB taxonomy): Bacteria > Bacteroidota > Bacteroidia > Bacteroidales > Rikenellaceae > Rikenella. Next base: position 2,597 of record NZ_CAJTUJ010000049.1, on the reverse strand, counting down.
TGGGTCGGATAGACGTATCCGATGCTGTCGCCGGCCGCGGGGGTGCGGAAGCGGTCGGTGGCGTAGAGCCAGGCGATCATGTCCTGTCCGTTGTAGAGGGTGCCGCCGCCCACGCCGCCGGGCAGTAGCAGGCCGTCGCGAAATCGGTGGAAGACTTCGCCTTCGTCGGTGGTTTCGATTTTCTGTTGTCCGAAGATGGCAACGATGTTGCCGTCGGCAGCCGCTTGTTTCTGTGCGGCCGCGGTCTGCCACGTCCCCAGCGCGATGAGGCTCAAAAGGGCCCAGCGTCGGCCGGAACGGGTAGGAAGATGGGTCATATGCGGTTTGGTTGTTGATGAAAGTCTTCGGAGGAGTGTGTGGCTCGTGACAGGGCGGGGGATCAGTTCGCCGATCCGTCCGTGGGTTCGGGCTGCCGGTCGGTGACGACGGTGGTGGTCGAGACGGTGCTCTCGACCTCTTCGTATTCGACGTATTCACCGACGCTCTTGGCGACCTGTCGCTCGCTCCGCATGGCGGTTCGGGTGACGGTCACCTCTCCCTCTTTCCTGCGCCGGCGCTGGCGGGCGGAGGGGTTGCCGAAGTTGGCGTAAAAGCCGCGGAAGGAGCCTTTCGAACCGAAGTTCCGCCCTGTGCCGCCACCCGCGGTGTCGGCGCCTCCGAACTGCTGCTGGAATTCGCGCTGTTTCCGGGCGAGCCACCACCGAAGCGTCCACCGCCCGAACAGGCCGAGCAGCCAAAAGCCCACAAAAATGAAGAGTATGACGGTCAGGAAGGTTTCCATGGGGTGTTCCGTGTTGGTGGATATACAAAGATATAACGTTCCGGCCTGAATTTTAGCATTCGGCCCGAAACTTCAGGGGGCGAAAAGGGGCCCCTCGGGCCGTTCCGTAAAAAGCGGAAAAGGGAGCCCGATCCGGCCTCCCTTTGTCGCTGTCGTTCCGAGAGGTCGAGGGACGCAAGGCCGACGACCGGGTCTTCCGAGCACTACTTCTCGACTTTGCTGAACATATCTTTCCCTACGCCGCAAATCGGACATTCGAAGTCGTCGGGAAGCTCTTCGAACGGGGTGCCGGGTGCGATCCCGCCTTCGGGGTAGCCTTCTTCGGGGTTGTAAACCCATTCGCATACGTCGCATTTGTAGCTGTCCATAATTGTAAAGATTTAAATGTGAATAAAATAAATGGTCTACGCTTTGGTTCGGGCAAAAATCCCGATATAGGTGTGGGGGGTCAAAGCCCGCAGTTCGTTTTTCACGGCCTCTGTCACGTCGAGTCCGTCGATAAAGGCCGTTATATCGGCCTGGGTGATCCCTTTGTTCGTCCGTGTGAGCGCTTTCAAGGCCTCATACGGATTGGGGTATTTCTCGCGCCGCAGGATGGTCTGGATCCCTTCGGCCACCACGGCCCAGTTGGCTTCCAGGTCGCGGTCGATGGCGTCGCGGTTGATGATCAGCTTGCCGAGCCCTTTGACCAGCGAGGCCACGGCGATCAGGGTATGGGCCACGGGCACGCCGATGTTCCGCAGCACGGTGGAGTCGGTCAGGTCGCGCTGCAATCTGGATACCGGCAATTTTGCTGCCAAATGTTCGAAAAGGGCGTTCGCGAGGCCTAAATTTCCTTCGGCGTTCTCGAAATCGATGGGGTTGACCTTGTGGGGCATGGCCGAGGAGCCCACTTCGCCTGCCTTGATGCGCTGTTTGAAGTACTCCATCGAGATGTAGGTCCACATGTCGCGCGCGAGGTCGATCAGGATGGTGTTGATGCGTTTCAGGCCGTCGAAAATGGCGGCGAGGTTGTCGTAGTGTTCGATCTGGGTGGTGTACTGCGACCGGTCGAGCCCCAGTGTCCCGTTCACGAAGCGGTTGGCGAAGGATACCCAGTCGACTTCGGGATAGGCGACGGAGTGGGCGTTGAAGTTCCCGGTGGCGCCTCCGAACTTGGCGGGATAGGGCACGGTCTGGAGCATGTCGCGCTGCTTTTCGAGCCGTTCGACGAAGACGCGGATCTCTTTTCCCAGCACGGTCGGCGAGGCGGGCTGCCCATGGGTGTGGGCCAGCAGCGGCACGTCGCTCCACTCGTCTGCCAGGGTCGAGAGTTTGCCGATGAGTTCGCCCAAGGCGGGATAATAGACATCGCTCATCGCTGCCTTTAAGCTGTACGGGGTAGCGGTGTTGTTGATGTCCTGAGAGGTCAGGCCGAAGTGCACGAATTCCCGCTCATCGCCGAGTCCCAGGGCGTCCATCTTCTCTTTGATGAAGTATTCGACGGCTTTCACGTCGTGGTTGGTGGTCTGCTCGATCTCTTTCACGCGCTGGGCGTCGCTCAGGCTGAAGTCTTCGTAAATCCGCCGCAGGGCTCCGTACTGCCCTTTGTCGAACCCGGCGAGCTGGGCCAGGGGCAGCTCGCACAGGGCGATAAAATATTCGATCTCGACTTGCACGCGATAGCGGATCAGGGCGTATTCGGAAAAATAACGACCCAATGCTTCGACTTTCCCGCGGTAACGACCGTCTACGGGCGATATGGCGGTCAAACGATTCAATTCCATCAATTTCCTGTTTTTATTTGTTCGTTTATTTGCACCTTATCGGGAGGGTA
>NZ_CAJTUJ010000048.1 GCF_910579375.1 uncultured Rikenella sp. | reverse complement strand
AGACCAGTTGCACTGAAATTCAAATCCAAACCGCTGTTGCTTTTTGTGCCGGAGGAGTAGTTGAATCCGTGGTTGCCGACACTGTTCGGCGCGCCCGATCCTGCGTTGCGGAAGCCCGGGGCGGAGGCACACCCCAAAAAACACAGACCCGACAACTCGCCTAACACCCGACAAACCATGGACTTCGGATTCACCATCAACGCCCCGCGCGCCATCTACCTCGACCGGATAGACCCCACTCTCCGAGACCGCATCATCCGACGGGAACCCACCACCCTGCTCTGCATCGGCTGCGGCAGCTGCACCGCCACCTGCACCGCCGGACAATTCGCCCCCTTCAGCCTCCGCAAAGTCCAGCACTGGATCAGACGAGGAGAGTACGAAACCGCGAAAAACGCACTCAAAGCGTGCATGCTCTGCGGAAAATGCCGGATGGTCTGCCCCAGAGGGGTCAATACCAGAGCCGTGGTGCACACCCTGCTGGAAACCTTGTAAACCCGCAGGCCCTGCCCCACACATCGAAAAACCGACCCGAAACCCACTATGCCCACGACACGATACCTGATCGCCGCCCTCGCCGCCGCCTTTTTCCTCGTCCCGTTCGGCACCTCGCGCGGCGGCGCAGTCCAAGCCGGAACTGCGACCCAAACGACGGCACAGTCCCGGAACGACGGCGCTGAAACAAACGGCGAAAAAGCCATCGTCAACTACTACGGCGACCTGATGGCCAAACGCGGGCCGAACGACACCGTCCTCTACCTCAACGACCACGTCGCCTTCCACCACAACGGAGCCTTCATCCAGTGCGACAGCGCACGGCGGTACGACGAATACCGTATGGAGTGCTTCGGAAACGTCATCATCAACAAAGACTCCACCTTCATCTACGGCGACCGCGCCAGCTACGACGGACACACCAACCTCGCCAAAGTCTACTCCCCCCTCCTGAAACTCGTCAACGGAGAGGCCACCATGTGGGTCTACGACGAAATGGAGTTCGACACACGCACCAACGTCGGCAAATACGACCGGGGAGGAGTCATCTTCCTGCGCGACAACCTCATGGAGTCCGATCGCGGGATCTACTACGGCGACTCGGCCCTCATTACCTTCGCCGGACACGTCGCCCTGCGGAACACCGACTACCGGATGCGCACCGACTCGATCGGATACGACCTGAACAACGAGATCGTTACGTTCCTCGCGAAGACCTATATTTGGGATCAGGAGCGCGACTTCCTCACCGCAGACCGGGGACAGTACGTCCGCGCGACCCAGACCTACCACTTCACGCGCAACGCCTACGCCATGACCGCCGACCAGGAGTTCTGGGCCGACACGATGGACTACGAAAGCGTCGGGAGGCGGGTGACCCTGCGCCGCAACATCCAGATGCTCGACACCGCCCAACGGGCGATCGGGCTGGGCGACTACGGCTTCTACGACGACTCGCTGAGCAACGGGATGCTCACGGCACGACCGGCCGTGATCCTCTACGACAGCGTGGCCGAACCGGACAGACTGGCGGCAGACTCTTCGACGCTATGGATAACCGACTCTTTGCCCCGGACGGAACGGCCGGCGGCGGACTCCACTTTTGCGCGGGCCGATACGCTGTTTTTCCAGACCTACGGGCCGGGGCGGTCGAAACCGGGGCTGAAAAAACGGCAGGCGCAGGGAGATTCGACCACACGCACCGTTCCGACGGACAGCTCGGCGATGGCGGCGGATTCAATGGCCAGGGCAGATTCAACCGCGATGGCGGCAGACTCGACCGCGGCGGGCAGGATTCGGCGGGCGGCGGCGATCGGAGCCGAAGAACCGCCGCTGCCGACGGCACCGGACTCGATCCTCTTATCGCCTGACCCGTCGGGAATTGCGCCGCGCAAAGACTCCCTCGAACGGGTCGTCCGCGGACGGCATCACGTCAAACTGTGGCGGACGGACGTACAGGGGATTTGCGACTCGCTGACAGCCTACTCGGTGGACTCGATGGCGATCCTTTACGGGCGGCCGGTGATCTGGAACGGCGACAACCAGCTCACGGCGGATCGCATCGAGCTCTTCAGCCGCGACGGCGAGATCGACTACGCCGAATTCATCGGCTCGCCGTTCATCACCCAAAAGGCCGAACACTCCGACACGCTCTTCAACCAGGCCGAAGGGCGGTTCCTTCAGGCGTGGTTCCGCGAGAACGAAATTCATCGGGCTATCCTGACCGGGAACGTCATCAACTATTACTTCGTGGGACAAGACAGCCTGCCGCCGGACGAGATGTACGTCGTCTCGTCCGCCAGCCTCACCATCGACTTCGAAGACCAGGAGCCGGTGTACTTCAACTGGGGAGGATCGGGCGACGGATACGTCGACCCGCTGGACAAGGTGCCTGCGGGCCAGTCGTTGCAGCTGAAGGGCTTCAGCTGGGAACCGGAACGGAAGCCGACCGACCGGTACGACATCACCGACCGGTCGGTGCGGCCTTCGCAGCGGCGCGAGGCGGAGGGATATCCCCAGCCGGTCTTCTCGATCGAAGAGCGGTTCCGGCAGACGCGCCAACGGCTGATCGAAAGCGGCACCTGGCGGGATCGCAACGAACCGCTGTGGGTGACGCTCGACATCTTCAACACCTCCACCCTGCTCTACCAATAGAACCACATAATACATTGACCATGAAACCTTTACATACCACCCTCCTGTGCTGGGCCCTCTACGGCACCACGCTCGCCACCGGCATGGCCGCACCGGCCGAAGCTTCGCCGAAACCCCGGAAAGAGTACCGACGCGGACTCGAAGCCATCACCCGCCGGAATGCCGAAGCCTCGCTGCGTTTTCTGGCCTCGGACGAAATGGGAGGCCGACTCGCCGGATCGGTCGAAGGGCAGATCGCCGGGCAATACATCCGCTCGGAGCTGGAACAGATGGGATACTCACAACAGATTACGGAACAACCGTTTACGGGCAGAAAAGGCGAGGCGTTGCGGAATATTCTGGTCAAGATTCCGGGACGGGATACCACCCGGCAGGTGATCGTCGGAGCGCACTACGACCACGAGGGACGGCGCGACGGACGCGTCTTTCCGGGCGCGGACGACAACGCCAGCGGCGTGACGGTGCTCCTGGAGCTGGCCTGGGCCGCTGCGGCGACGCGAACCCAGCCGGAACACACGCTGATCCTCGCCTTCTGGGACGGCGAAGAGCGCGGCCTGCAAGGCTCGCGGCACTACGTCTCGCGACTGGGGGCGGACACGGCGCGGATCGACTGCTACATCAACTTCGACATGGTGGGACGCAACACGGACGAGGCGCGGCCGCGTCTGTTCCGCTACTTCTACACGTCGGCCAAACCGGAACTGAAGACCTGGTACGCGGAATCGGTCCAGGCGGGCGGCCTGACGGAGCTGGAAGCGGACTTCCGCCCGTGCGACCGGACGATCGGCGGGAGCGACAACACGCCGTTCGCCCGCGCAGGGATTCCGATCGCGTGGTACCACACGGACGGCCATCCGGACTACAACACGCCGAACGACACGCCGGATCGGATCAACTACCCGAAACTGGTGGATATCGCCCGTTCGGCCTGGTACCTGATCTGGCGGATGGCCTACGTGGAGTAAGGCTCCTCGCCGGGCGGGCGTTTTCCGCACCCGGGGAGCCTCCGGCGGGTCGAGCGCGAAAAAAGAAGGCATAGGGTTTGGAAATTCGAAACGAACGCATTACCTTTGCACCGTCTTCCGACAAAGGGGAGGCACAAATTTATTTGGCGAGGTAGCTCAGCTGGTTAGAGCGCATGATTCATAATCATGAGGTCGAGAGTTCAAGTCTCTCTCTCGCTACTTAATTCTCAAAGGGTTGCAAATTACTTTGCAACCCTTTTCTGTTTGGCGGAAACCATCCGGCCCGTCCGTTCCGGGAAAATCCGCTCTCCGCCGCCCCATCCAACGCATTAAATGCGATTTTTCATTAAATTTGTAATAGTTTGGATCTTTTAGTAAACCTACTCAAGAGACGAAACGGTTTTCAGGCAAATTTCAAGCGTTCGATATGGTGAAAAATCTACTGACTATCGGAATCGGCTGCATCGTCGGGTGGCTGATGGCGGGATGCGACACGCCGGGCAGACGGCTGCGCTCGGCGGCCCAAGCGACCGGAAATCCGGAGATGCACCGGGTGGCGGAGCACTATGCCGACGACCCGCTGCGAGCCGAGGCGGCGAGGTTCCTCCTCGAAAACCTCCGGGGGCACGCCACACGCACGTTCGACCTCGTGCAGAGGCGGACGGGCGAGGTATCGGACTATTCGATCTACCGGCCCGAAATCACCGGAAGCAATTATCGGACGGCGCTCGACTCGCTCGGGCTGGCGGTGCGCTACCGCACCGAAAACGACGAGGAGGCGATGACGGCGGACTACCTGATCCGAAACATCGACCTGGCGTTCGACGCCAGGGAACGGTATCCGTGGGCGCGGCACTACTCCGACTCCGTTTTTATACGCTACGTGCTCCCCTACCGGATCGACACCGAAGAGCTCACGGACTGGCGGACGTTCTTCCGCACGCGCTACGAACCGATGATTGACACGATGGCGGGACGGAAAGATATACGGGGGGTGGCGCGGCTGATTATCCGGGATATCCGGAAGTGGTTCGGGTTCCATCCGGAGGCGTTGATGCTGAAACCGGCGTTCACGCCCGAGGAGGCGATGGCGTGCGGACGGGGCGAGTGCAACTCGGCGGCGGACATCTTCGTGCTGGCGCTGCGGGCGATGGGGATTGCGGCGACGAAGGATATGATTCCGGTGTGGGGCACTTCGGACGGGGGGCATGTCGAGGCGGTCTATTTCGACGAGCTGGGCAATCCGGTGCTGCTGGACACGGGGGAGTGGCTGGCGGCGGGGCCGCCGCGGATCTACCGCATGGAGTTCGATCGGTCGGCGGAGGCGGCGCGACGCTTTGGACAGCCCTATTTCCGGGCGGTGACGGGGGAGTATGTGGCGACTTCGAACCCGCGGGTGGCGTTCGACTCGGTGGCGGGGCCGGATGAGCGGGCGGCGCTGGCGGTCTTCAGCAACGAGCGCTGGCGGCCGGCGGTGTGGGCGGAAAGGCGGGAGGGGAAAGTGGCTCTTTTCCGGGAGATCGGACGGGGGATTCTCTACCTGCCGGTGCTCACGGACGGGAGGTCGGTGCGGCCGGCGGGGCGACCGTTCCGGCTCGATCCGAGGAGCAATCTACAATACCACGAACCGAACCTGAACCGGTTGGTGACGATCGATCTGACGCCGTTGATTCGGGAAGCCGAGCGGGACACGCTGAACCCGAATCACTACTATGTTGCGTATTGGACGGGGCGGGATTGGCGGGAGTGCGGGCATCCGATTGTCCGCCGTTCCGGCGGGTCGGAGGACGGTCTGACCTATTCGGTGGCTGGGGTGCCGGACGAAGCTATTTACGGCCTCTTCGACAAACGCACGGGGCGGACATACCACCGCCGCATCTTCCGCAACGGCCGGGGCATAGCCCGGAGGTTCTGAGAGGAGATTTTATTGGGGTATCTTTTCAGGATATCGCTTTTTGCAGCGCGCCCCGGGCTTCCGCTACTACCCCTCGGGCGCGCTGAACGGTGTCGGCAACCACGGGTACAGCTGGTCTGCCGCCTCGAGCGGCATCCGCGGCCTGGAGTTGTATTTCCGTTCGCAGTACCTCGATCCCAGCCTCTCGGACTACCGCGCCCACGGTTTTCAGTTGCGCTGCCTCTCGGAATAAACGGTGCCGCTCGGCACTCGAAGACTGGCCGCCTCGGCCCAAATAGCCGGCAACCTCTACCCTACTTTTATTTGACCTTAGCGGGTCGGACGCCCGGGTGGTATCGCAATTTTCGACGCGAAGCGGCGTATTGCGGGCCGGCGCCTGCCCACGGGCGGCCCGCGCGACTCTGCGAGTCGCAAGAGCATTACCCCCTTTTATGAGAAATCTGTCTTTCGGTTTCGGGCTGCGCGCTCCCCGGGTGGGCCGAAGGCCCAGCGCGCAAGCCCGGCGGTTCTACGAACCGCAAAAGCACAGCCCATTCAACCGCCCCAATTCTGCGAGGTGCGTTCTCAGCCGCCGCCAGCGGAGAACGAACATTAAGGCTGAGGCGGCCAGTAAAAGACGCTGTGCATCCCCTCCGCATCCGGGGGTTGCGGGCCGACCGTTGTCACGAGGACTTAGCTATTCGCTCGCGGCCCAAAACCTGTCAAAAAGCTGCCCAATCCACCGCCCCTGCCCAACCCCAAGCTCGGCCCAGCGCGGCGGGAAAACCGGATACGGTTTTCCCGCCTGAAGAACAAGCATAGCCCAAAGCTCGCCCCAGTTCTCCGCCCCGTGTCCGCCTCACTGCGGCTCCGCTGTCGCTCCGCCGCGTTTGCCGTCGCCCGCTGGGATTTCATCTCGATTTTGCTGTCGCAAAATGAGCGAAATCCCTTTTTACGCGGGCGGGCGACGGTTTTCGCACGCTGTTCTCTGTTCCGCGCGGTCGAGCTTCGAGCCGGACAGAACTGCCCTGCGCGGGCGGCGTCCGGGTGACCCCGGCGGGACGGAGCGATACTGCGTATCGCTTAATCAACTCAGCCCAACTCTTCGTTCGCGCGCCTGGGGAAATCCTGCCAAAACGCACAAGTGCATTTTGACGATTTCCCTTTTAAGGCGTCGGCGCGCGTCGATTTGAGGGTACTGTTCTCGTTGGCTTCGCCTTCCTCCTCGCCGCTCGGCAATTGGCAAACTGCGTTTGCATTGCCCTCGCTGGCAGCGTCGGTTGTGAACAAAGAGAACCAGAAAAACTTTCGACGGATGCTTCGCATCCTCCAGCTGCCGACGGCCCAATAAAACGCCCGATGGCAGCCTCGGCCCAGTCCCTTGGCTGGCGCCCTGCGCGGAGGTCGGAAAAAGACGAAAATTCCTGCCTTCTTCCCCTCCCTGACTGAACGACAAACAAATAAATGTCGTATCTTTGTACTTTAAAACAAACAACAACTTACGACAGTGAAAAAAATCAAAGGCGCGCTGATTTCCGTCTTCTATAAGGACGGGTTGGCAGAGATCGTTCGCGAGTTAGATAAGCACGGCGTGAAGATATATTCGACCGGCGGGACACAGACCTTTATCGAAGAACTGGGTGTCAAGGCCCATGCCGTCGAGGATCTGACCGGGTATCCGTCGATACTCGGCGGGCGGGTCAAGACCCTGCATCCGAAAGTCTTCGGCGGTATTCTCTCCCGCAGGGACAACGAGACCGATATTCAGCAGGTCGCACAGTATGAAATTCCCGAGATCGACCTCGTGATCGTCGACCTCTATCCGTTCGAACAGACCGTGGCCACGCCGGGAGCGACCGAACAGCAGATTATCGAGAAGATCGACATCGGCGGGATCTCGCTCATTCGCGCCGCAGCCAAGAACTTCAAGGACGTCGCGATTGTGCCGAGTGTGGCGCAGTACGGCTATATCCTCGACCTGATCACCAAACAGGACGGCGCTACGACGCTGGAGCAGCGCAGGCATTTGGCGGCAGAGGCGTTCAACGTGAGCTCGCACTACGACACCGCGATTTTCAACTACTTCAACCGCACCGAAGGGATTCCGGCATTCAAGCAGAGCTTTACGGAACAGAAAGCTACTCACTTGCGGTACGGCGAAAATCCGCATCAGGCGGCGACATTCTACGGAGATCTGTCCGAACGGTTCGAACAGCTGCACGGCAAGGAGATCTCCTATAATAATATGCTCGACATGGATGCCGCGGTGAACCTCATCGGCGAATTCGCCAATGACTCTTCCGGCGCTGCATTCGTGATCATGAAGCACAACAACGCCTGCGGGGTGGCGGTGCGACCGACTTTGGTCGAGGCGTGGAAAGATGCGCTGGCAGGCGACCCGGTATCGGCGTTCGGCGGAGTGTTGATTACCAACCGGGTAGTCGATAAGGCTACGGCTGAAAAAATCAACGAAATCTTCTTCGAAGTCATTATGGCGCCGGGGTATGAGCCGGAGGCGCTGGCCATTCTCGAAACCAAGAAAAACCGGATTATTCTCAAAACCAAGGCTGAGGTCGGGACAGGTGGTTGCTGTGCCTGCGGACGGCAGTTCCGGTCGCTGCTCGGCGGGGTCGCCGTACAGGAGCGGGATGCGAAGGTAGGGGGGCTGGATTCCGAGGCTAAACAGGTGACGGCCAAAGGAATTACCGATGCGGAATTGAAAGACCTGATCTTCGCCAACAAAATTGTGAAACACTCGAAATCCAATGCGATCGTTTTGGCCAAAGGCGGCATGCTGCTCGCCAGCGGCATCGGGCAGACCTCGCGGGTCGATGCCTTGAAACAGGCCATTGCCAAAGCGAAGTCGTTCGGGTTCGACCTGCGGGGTGCGGTGCTCGCTTCGGACGCCTTCTTCCCGTTCGCCGACTGCGCCGAGATCGCTCATGGCGAAGGGATTGATACGATCATTCAGCCCGGCGGCTCGGTGCGCGACCAGGAGACCATCGACTATTGCAACGCCAACGGGATGGCCATGGTATTCACCGGATTGCGCCACTTCAAACACTAAACCGCCTCATGGGACTCTTTTCATTCCTCACCCAGGAGTTGGCCATGGACCTCGGGACGGCCAACACCATTATTATTTATAACGACAAGATCGTCGTCGACGAACCCTCGATCGTTGCGCTCGACCAGCATGCCAACCAGCCGGTGGCCATCGGGAATCAGGCCCGGCAGATGCACGGGAAGACGCACCAGGATATCAAGACTATCCGGCCGCTGCGGGACGGGGTGATCGCCGACTTTACGGCTGCCGAGATGATGATCCGCGGGATGATCAAGATGATCAAATCGCGGAACAAGATGTTCAGTCCGTCGCTCCGGATGGTGATCTGCATCCCGAGCGGTTCGACCAACGTCGAGATTCGTGCCGTGCGCGACTCGGCGGAGCATGCGGGGGGGCGCGAAGTCTATATGATCTACGAACCGATGGCGGCAGCGTTGGGGATGGGGCTCGACGTCGAGGCGCCGGAGGGACACATGGTCGTCGACATCGGAGGGGGGACGGCCGAAGTGGCTGTGATATCCTTGGGCGGTATTGTGTGCAACGAGTCGATCAACGTGGCGGGAGATGTTTTCACGGAGGACATCCAGACTTACATGCGGCAGCAGCACAACATCAAGATAGGCGAGCGGACGGCCGAAGAGATTAAGATTGCGGTGGGGGCTGCGATCGACAATCTGGACAATCCGCCGGACGACCACATCGTGCGGGGGCCGAACATCATCACCTCGTTGCCGCTGGAGATTCCGGTGTCGTACAAGGAGGTGGCGCATGCGCTGGATAAGTCGTTGATGAAGGTCGACGCGGCGATTATGAAGGTGCTCGAAAAGATTCCGCCGGAGTTGTATTCGGATATCGTGAAGAACGGGATCTACCTTGCTGGTGGGGGGGCTTTGCTGCGGGGTTTGGACAAACGGCTGTTTCAAAAGACGCGGATACCGTTCCACGTTTCGGAAGACCCGTTGCGTGCGGTGGCGCGGGGGACGGGGATCGCGCTGAAGAACATCGGTCGTTTCTCTTTCCTGATGCGGTAGGGCGCAGGGGGTAGAGGCTGCTAGTGGAAATGCGCGAGCATTTCCTGTCTACGGGACGTGGGGCCTGCGCGGCCTGAGCGCAGTACCCTCCCGTAGGACAGCCGCGCGCCCCGCCTAAAGGAGCGATTCAGCTATTTCCGGCGGTTAGCCGAATATAGATGAATCGCGCAAGGCGCGCGAAAGAGCGGCGGAGCCGCAGTGAGGCGGACACGGGGCGGAGCTTTGGGCTGGTTCTTGCGACCCTTTGGGTTGCCGGCCTTGTCGCCCAGCGGCTTTGCCGCTCGGGGGGATGGGCGACAGGCCGCACACAAGAGATTAGGGTTGTATATTGGGCCGAACCGTTGGCCGGGCTCCTGCGACTCGCAGAGTCGCGCAGTTCGCCGCCACCCCCTGCGGCGGGCTGCAACTCGACGGGGCTCGTTGCATTCACCGCTGGCGGCGAACAGCATCAACAAGGCGCGTCAAAGACGCATTTGAAAAAACGGGGCAAACTTTGAGTGATGGGTCGGGCTGACTTCTTGCGGTTCGAAGAATCGCGCGAGCCGAACGCCTCCCACCGGGCGGCTCGCAACACGCCGCTCCGCTTCGAGAGTTGCCGTTTCTCCCGGGCGTCCAACCCACCAAGGTAAAAAAAGTAGGGTAGCGGCTGCCGGTTGTTGGGGTAGTTCCAGCCAATATTCGAGTGCCGAGCGGCACCGTTTATTCCGAGAGGCAACGCAACTGAAAACCGAAGCCGCGATGGTACGCATACGAAGGATCCATGCCCGCCGCACCGAACAACAAACGCCAGGCGCGCGTGCTGCCGCCCGGCACCCATGCAGACCAGACCGTACCCTCGCCGCCGACGCCGAGCAGCGCGCCATCCGTATGATTGCGGTAGCCCGGGGCGGGCAGGGGGAAAACCATTGAATCCGTCCCCGCCTCTGCCCGAAGAGTGCCGAAACAAACACTTCTTCGACCGCAAATAAAGGCCGCCCCCTGGATTCCCGACAGGCTTCGGCCGACACGATAAAAACGAACCCGAGTTGCTGAAACTACTTCTTTTTCTCAAACGGATCTACTACGTCCTCCTGTTTATCGCCCTCGAAGCGATAGCTATCGGCGTATTCCTCCACAGCAACCTCTACCAGAAAGCCCGCATCGCCGGAGCTTCCGACCGGCTCGTCAGCGGTATCTACGACAAACTCGCCGACATCGGCGAATACTTCAGCCTGCGCGCCGAGAACCGGCGGCTGCTCGACGAAATCGCCCGGCTGAGGAGCCTGCCCCAGCCCGTCACGCCCGTATTGGGACACACCGCAGTCGACGATTCGATCCCCGTCGCCGAACTCCTCCAACAGTATCGCTATCAGCCCGCCCGCGTCATCCGGAACAGCATCAGCAAACGCGAAAACTACATCACCATCGACCGCGGAACCGTTGATGGCGTCGAACCCGAGATGGCCCTGATCGCCGACGACGGAATCGTCGGATACGTCGTGCGCTGCTCCGACCACTTCTCCGTCGCCGTCTCCATTCTCAACACCCGGGATTTCCGCACCAGCGGACGGATACAGGGGAGCGACTTCTTCGGCTCCATCTATTGGGACGGGCTCAACCACCGCGAAGTCATCCTCGACGAGATTCCCAAATACGCCGACATGGAGGTCGGCGATACCGTCGTGACCACCAACTATTCGTATATCTTTCCGCCCGACCAGCCCATCGGCACCGTCGAGAGCTTCGAGATGGTCAACGGGACATTCTATAAAGTCCGCGTGCGGCTCTTTACCGACCTCGCACGGCTTCGCCGCGTCTACGCCGTGCACTACCTCGAACAGGAAGAGCGGCGCGCCCTGGAGAGCACCGTCGGGAATGCCGAGACCGGCATCAGCGACCAGACTGCAGCCTCGGTGGCCGGAAGCGGCGGCAATAACTTCGGCATTTCGGACGGAACAGAAGAAGGAGGGCGACCATGATCCGGTTTTTGGAATACACCGCAATTTTCCTGCTCCTGCTCATTCTTCAGGAGTTCGTCTTCGACAACATCAACCTCGGCGGCGTGGTGAACCCGTACATCTACATCATGTTCATCATCCTCCTGCCGTTAGATACGCCGGGATGGCTCTTGCTGATGCTCGGCTTCGGGAGCGGAGCCGCCGTGGACTTCATGTCCGGGACGGCAGGGTTGCAGACCATCGCATCCACGTGGCTCGCATTCGTGCGACCGACCGTCGTCGGGCTTTTTCTCGGCAAAGAACTCATTTACGAAGGAGGGATACCTACGGCGGGGCGCGTCGGGACATCCCGTTTTCTGCGCTATGTCACCGCCCTCGTCCTGCTCTTCAACCTTCCGTTTTTTATCCTCGAAGATCCTTCGGGAGCGGTGTGGATGATCGCACTCCGTATCGTGCTCAGCTCGATATTCAGCATCGGAATCATATACTTTTTGCACCTCCCGCTCGTTCGTACCGCAGTGAAAGCCTGATTCCCCCTCCTTTAGTTTGCAACGAAAGTCCATGAATATCCCCTCCAGACGCCAACAGATACTCTACCTCGGCCTCATTCTCGTCGTGCTCGTTCTCGTCGGCCGCCTCTTTTGGATCCAGGTCGTGGACAGCTCCTACAAAGAGTACGCCCGGAACAACGCCATGCGCTACATGGTGCAGTACCCCTCGCGCGGCGAAGTCTACGACCGGAACGGCGAATTCCTCGTCCAGAGCACCGAATCCTACGACCTGATGGTCATTCCGCGCGACGTCGAACCCTTCGACACCGTTTTCCTCGCCGAGACCTTGGGCGTCACCGTCGAAGATATCCGCAAAGCCCTCGACAAAGCCCGGCGGTACTCCAAACGGCGCCCCTCGATGATCTTCAAACAGCTCCCCAAAGAGGTGAAATTCAAACTCGACGAACGCCACCTCGTCGGTTTCTATACCCAATACCGCACCTCGCGCACCTATCCCCGGAAGATCGCCGGCAACCTCCTCGGCTACATCAACGAAGTCGATGAAGCCACCATCAAACGCGACCCCTATTACCGCATGGGCGACTACATCGGCAAGAGCGGCATCGAGAAGTCCTACGAGCAGTACCTGCGCGGGAAAAAAGGGGTGAAAGTCGAACTCGTCGACGTCTACGGCATGCCCAAAGGATCGTATGCCGACGGGCGTTACGACACCCTTCCGGTGCCGGGCGAGGCGATCACCTGCACCATCGACGCCGACCTGCAACAGCTCGCCGAAGAGCTCATGGCGGGTAAAATCGGCTCCGT
>NZ_CAJTUJ010000047.1 GCF_910579375.1 uncultured Rikenella sp. | reverse complement strand
TTGCCGTCGCCCGCGGCAATTCTTGCCGGATTGGCCGAGTGCCAACCGGCAGAATATGCCCTCTTAGGCGGGAGGGCGACGGTTTTTTCGTGGGTGAGCAAGTTTTTTCGCGCGCCTTGCGCGATTCATTCTATTTCGGCTCATCGCCGAAATAGCTGAATCGCTTCTTTAGGCGGGGCGCGCGTCTTTGGCTACGGGAGGAGACTGCCCTCGGGCCGGGCAGGCCCCGCGTGCCCGCAGTGGGCAAATGGCAGCCTCTACCCCCGTTCTCTGTCCGCGCACTTGGACAATAAACTGTCATTTCCTCTTACCCCCGTCCACAAGCTGCGACGAAAACGGATGGGCCAAATTTTTCCAACCCGTCAGCGTCGCCTGAACACGCCCCACTCGAATCGGAGTCTCCATATAGATCGGTATCCGGTTCGCGTCGTCCGAAATCCAAATCAAAAACTCGCTCCCATCCTTGAACGACTGCGCATCGCCCGTCGCCAATTGACACGAAAACTTCAAACACCGCACCTGCCCCGTCGCCGGAGCGTTGATAATCTCCCGCCCCTGATACACGTACCGAATCCTGCGGATCGTATCAATCATCACTAAGTTCAAAAATCCCGCCTCCCCCTTCTGCATCGTACCGATCGACGGCAGGTTTCGCAGGTTGAAAAAATGAGCGACCGGATCGAAGTCCGACTCCCCGATCGACATCGTCCGTCCCCGCTCATAGCCCTTTTTCTGGTTTTTGCCATACGTCCTCACCTCGCCCTTCGTCCAATCGAACCACTGCCGGCTGCGATACCGATAATTCCCCTCCTGAATATCCGACGTGGCATACAACGGCCGCAGCGTCGCCGTATCGAGCCACGTTTCATAGACATCGTTCACCCGGAAAAAGACCGAGAAAAACGGTTTGGTCACCCCCTGCGCCCAAATCCGATAAGCCGGACCGCCCTCCATACGTCCCTCGGAAAGCCGGAAAGTCACCGTCGCCACGTCGGTCGTCAGCATCGTCGAAGCATAACCCGCCGTGTAGGTCAGCTCTTCGCCCGCCCGGAAAGCCAACGGCCGCGCCGACGACTGCCCCCGGACTCGTCCCCCGCCCACTGCGCACAGCACCGCGACAAGCGACATAAAAATCGGAAATCGTTTCATAACAGAGACAAATATAATCGTTTTTCAGGCAGTGCAACCCCCGTGCCGTACTTTTTCCTCGGCCTCGCAACCGGCTCCCGGCGCGCGACCGAAAAAAGAGTATATTTGTGTACGGAAAGACCATGGACAGCATCCTCGACAGACCGATCCAGTACCTGCCCGGAATCGGGCAGAAACGCGCCGAACTGCTCGCCGCCGAAATCGGCGTCGAAACGTTCGGCGACCTGCTGATGCACATCCCGTTCCGATATGTGGATCGGTCGAAAATCTACAAAATCAACGAAATCCGGGAGGAGCTCTCCACACAATACATTCAGGTGAGGGCACGGGTACGCGACAAAGGGATCATTGGGACGGGCCACAAGGCGCGGCTGGCGCTGGTGGTGACCGACGATACGGGCGAGATGGACGTCGTCTGGTTCCGCGGCGCGCGATTCGTGATGAAGAAGCTCGAAGTGGGCCGTGAATACATCTTTTTCGGACGCCCCACGATGTTCAACGGCTGGCCGAACATGGCCCATCCGGAGTTCGAACCGCCGATCGTGATCGAAGGACAGGAGCCGGTCGGCATGCAGGGCATCTACAGCACCACTGAGCGGCTCACCTCGATCGGGCTGGGGACGAAAGCCATTTTCAATGCCGTGAAAACGCTCTGGGGGGCGGTCAAGAATTACATTCCGGAGACGCTGCCGGAATATCTGTTGCGACAGGAGCGGTTGGTGGGACGGGCCCAGGCGCTGCATGACATTCACTTCCCGTCGTCGGCCGAAGCGTTGCAGGCGGCAATGCGACGGCTCAAGTTCGAGGAGCTGTTCGTCATCCAGCTCCAGCTGTTGGGCCAGCGGCAGGTGCGGATGGAAAAGGTGCAGGGATTCAAGATGCCGAAAATCGGGGGCTATTTCAATATGTTTTACCGCGAACAGCTGCCTTTCGAACTGACGGGCGCCCAGCAACGGGTCGTCCGGGAGATTCGGGGCGACATGGTGAGCGGCCACCAGATGAACCGCCTGATGCAGGGCGACGTGGGGAGCGGCAAGACGATCGTCGCGCTGCTGTGCATCCTGATCGCGGCGGACAACGGATTCCAGAGCGCGCTGATGGCACCGACGGAGATACTGGCCAATCAGCACTACCGGTCGGTGATGTCGCTGGTGGAACGGACGGGGCTGAGGGTCGAATTGCTGACGGGGAGCACGGGGCGGAGGAAACGGGCGGAAATTGCGGAGGGGCTGATGTCGGGCGAGATCGACCTGCTGATCGGCACCCACGCGCTGATCGAGGAGGGAGTTCAGTTTGCGCGGCTGGGATTCGCGGTGATCGACGAACAGCACCGGTTCGGGGTGATGCAGCGGGCCAAGTTGCGCATGAAAAGTCAGGATTTGCCGCCGCACGTGCTGGTGATGACGGCGACACCGATTCCGCGGACGCTGGCGATGACGCTCTACGGCGATCTGGACGTCTCGGTGATCGACGAGCTGCCGCCGGGGCGGAAACCGATACATACTTCTCATGCGCGGGAGTCGCACCGGTTGAGGCTGTTCGGCTTCCTGCGCGAGCAGATCGCCCGGGGACGGCAGGTCTATATCGTCTACCCGCTGATTCAGGAGTCGGAGACGCTGGATGTGGCGAATCTGGAGGCGGGGGCGGAGGTGATCGCGCGGGAGTTCCCGCCGCCGAAGTACACGAGCGTGGTGGTGCATGGCAAGATGCCGGCGCGGCTCAAGGATTACGGGATGGAGCAGTTCAAGCAGGGAAAGGCGCAGATTCTGATCTCGACGACGGTGATCGAGGTGGGGGTGGATGTGCCGAACGCGACGGTCATGGTGATCGAGAGTGCGGAGCGGTTCGGACTGTCGCAGCTCCACCAGCTGCGGGGCCGGGTGGGCCGGGGCGGCGAGCAGTCGTACTGTATCCTGATGACGGGGGACAAGCTCTCGACGGAGGCGCGGCACCGGATGGAGGCGATGGTCTCGACGACGGACGGTTTCCGGCTTTCGGAGCTGGACTTGCAGCTCCGGGGGGCGGGCGACATCGACGGTACGGCGCAGAGCGGGCAAGGGATCGAGATCAAGGTTTCGAACCTGGCCAAGGACGGCGACATTCTGGAATATGCGCGGGGGGTGGCGGAAAGGGTGCTGGCGACGGATCCGAATTTACAGGATCCGGCGAACGTACTTTTGGCGGCTGCGATCGCACGGCTGAACCGCAAGAAGAAGATCGAGGTGGACTTGAGCCAGATCAGCTGACGCACAAAGCGGTGACAACCATAGCGAAACAACACTTTTGCACGTTTCGCGGACAAAGAGCGGGGGTAGAGACGGCCATTAAATCACCCGAAGGGTGCGTCCGCCCGGCGGACGCGTTCGCGCCACGGCGGGCGGCCTTTATTACTTCAAAGTAACCGCGCGCCCCGCCTAAAGAAGCGATTCAGCGATTTCGGCGGTGGGCCGAAATAGAATGAATCGCGCAGGCGCGCGAAAAAATTTGATCCTGTACGAAAAATCCGTCGCCCGCCCGCCTTAAGAGGGATTTCACTCATTTTGCGTTAGCAAAATCGAGATGAAATCCCAGCGGGCGACAGCAAAACGCGGCGGAGCGATAGCGGAGCCGCAGTGAGGCGGACACGGGGCAGTGCTTTTGCGGCTCGAAGAGCCGTGCGGGCCGAAGCCTCCGACCGCGGAGGCCCGCAACTCGCTATGCTCGTTGAGTGCACCCGCAGGCTTCGACCCGCTAAGGCAATTGCATTTTCGCAAACTCGATTGCACCTCCGCTGGCGGCGACCCGCTTAAACCAAGAGCGAATAGCGCTCCGAGGACGAATGCCACGAATAGGGCGGTTCTGTGAACCGCAGGTTGCCACTCAAAAGTAGGGTAGAGGCTGCTCTTATTTTTAGGGTAGACCCGGCCTTTTGCCCACCGCGGGCACGCGGCGTTTATTCCGAGAGACAACGCAACTGAAGACCACTGGGCACGGCTGTCCATGTTGCCGGAATTGAGATATTGGGCGCTGAAGTTAAGGAATACGCCGAAGATGCTGCTCACGGAGGACGAGTAGCTAAACCCGCCGGTGCCGATGTATATCAGATCGCCTAATCGTCCATAGTAGCCCGCATCGCGGAAGCCCGGGGCGGGGAAAAACGAACCGAAGCCTTGTGGCAACAAGATATATTACCCGATTGCACACCATGAAAGAGACCGAAGAAGACATACTCCGGAAAGTCCGCAAAATCGAGATCAAGACCCGCGGCCTCTCCAACGATATTTTCGCCGGGAAATACCACTCCGCCTTCAAAGGACGCGGGATGGCTTTCAGCGAAGTGCGCGACTACCGCATCGGAGACGATATCCGCGATATCGACTGGAACGTCACCGCCAGAAACCGAGCTCCGTATATCAAAGTCTACGAAGAGGAACGGGAACTGACCATGATGCTGCTCGTCGATGTCAGCGCCTCCCGCATGTTCGGGACACAGGGACAATTTAAGAAGAACCTGATGACCGAGATCGCTGCCGTGCTGGCCTTCTCTGCGGCTCAGAATAACGACAAAATCGGCTGCATCCTCTTTTCCGATCGCATCGAAAAGTACGTTCCGCCAAAGAAAGGACGGCAGCACGTTCTGCGGATTATCAGCGACCTGGTCGACTTCCAACCGGAAGGGCGCGGAACCGATATCAACGAAGCCCTGCGTTTTTTCACCAACGTGATGAAAAAACGGTGCACCGCATTTCTGCTGACCGACTTCATGGACTTTTCAGCCGATACCACACGTGGCGAGGCCTTGCACGTCAACTTCGAAGAGGGATTGAAGATCGCCTCGTCGCGGCACGACCTGGTCGGATTGCGTATTTACGACATTCGGGAAGCCGTGTTGCCCGACGTCGGGATTATTGAAGTGCAGGACGCCGAAGAGGGGAGAAAAGTCTGGGTCGATACCGCCTCCGCCCGGACGCGCGACAGCTATGCTCGGTACTGGGAGCTCGCCTCCTCGGCGATCGGACAGGCCTTGACCAAATGCCGGGTCGATACCGTCTCGGTGGCCACCGGCGAAGATTATGTAGCCGCTTTGTTGCGGCTCTTTAAAATGCGATAACTCGTGGATATGAAACTATATCGTCCGATTCTTTTTCTCCTTTCGGCCTTTGTCGCCGCCGGGGGAAGCGTGGCATCCGGAACGGCCCAGCCCCTCTCTGCCCAGCGGCCGCCCGAGGTACACACCCGGCTGGTGCCCGACACCGTGTTGATCGGCGACCAGTTCAGCCTCTTTCTTGACATCGACAAAGATGTCGCACAGGAGATCCAGCTGCCTCAGTTCGAGGACGGGAAGTTGACGCCGCAGATTGAAATGCTCGGGATCGACCGGATCGACACCCTGGAGCAGAGCGGACGGCGGATCAGGATACGCGTTGCGTATCGGCTGACGGGGTTCGACGAGGGAAACTATGCCTTGGGCGGCTTCCCGGTCGTTTGGTCGGCCACGCCCGACGAAGCGAAGGCCGGGAAAGGCGACACCGTCTTTGCTCCGGAAGCGATGCGGCTCGTCGTCGAGACCTTCGAGATCGACACCGCAAAACAACAAATATTCGATATCAAACGACCGCTCAACACCCCGTTCCAGTGGCGCGAAATCAAGGAGTACCTCTTGTGGGGCGGATTGATTGCCGTGGGACTGGCTGTCGTGATCTATCTGGCCGTCAAGTATCTGCGGCGCGGGCGACGGGGCGCGGGCAGACCGGCTGTGCCGCCGCACGTCGCGGCTATTCGTGCTCTGGAACGGCTGCACAGCCGCAAATTGTGGCAGAACGGCAAACACAAGGAGTACTACTCCCATCTGGCCGACATCGTGCGCATCTATATCGAGGGCAGGTACGGGATCGGCGCCATGGAGATGACCTCCGACCAGATCCTGGACGCCGTGCGGGAGGTGAACGACGAGCGGCTGCGCGAAAAACTGCGCCAGCTTTTCCGGCTGGCCGACCTCGTGAAGTTCGCCAAGCTGAACCCGTCGCCCGAGGATAACGAACAGGCCTACTTCGACGCCTATTTCTACGTCGAAGAGACCAAAGAGCTCCCTGCGCCGGGCGAAGCCCCTGCCGCGCCGGGGGTGACGGCGACCGAAGCGGTCGATATGCCGGAAGACGACTTGTTCGATCCGGAAACGAAACCTGAAAACAAAGAGTTCGAACGATGAGGAGGAATATATTGATTTTGAGTCTGTTTTCCGTCGCTCCGGCCATTGCCTGGGGGCAAAAAGAGCGGGCGGATATCCGGTGGGGGAACCTCTCCTACTACGAAGGGAAATATCCGGAGGCGGAAGTCGGGTATCGGCGGGCGTTGGAGAAAAAAATCACCTCTTACGAGGCTAATTTCAACCTCGGCGGCGCGCTCTATAAACAGGGGCGGTACGACGACGCGGCAGCGGCTTACGGGCGGCTGGCCGAAGACGGAAACGATCGGCACCGGCAGGCGGCGACCTATTACAACCTGGGGAATACGCTCGTACAGCAACGCAAACTGGACGAGGCGATCGAAGCCTACAAAAACGCCTTGCGGCTCGTGCCGGAGGACAAAGAGGCGAAGTTCAATCTGGCCTATGCCAAAAAGTTGAAGCAGGAGGAGCAACAGCAGCAGGATAACCAGAACGATCAAAACGAGAACAACCAGGATAATCAGGACAACCAGAATAATTCCGACAATCGGAATAACGACGACCGAAACGACCCCGATCAAGATCGGAATAATCCGGACAGGAATAAAGATAAAAACAACGATAAGAACAACGACGATCGGAACAACCCCGACGACGGGCAGTCGGACAAGAAGAACGAGCCGAACGACGGCCGGCAGCCGGAACGTCAGCCGTCCGCCTCGCGCGAAGAGTCGGAACGCCTTCTGAAAGCGATTCAGGCCAGCGAGGACAATACCAAAAAACGGGTCGATGCCGAGAAGGCCGAAGCGGTCGGAGTTCGCGGGCGGAAACAGTGGTAGGGGGCGACGAGGGGCTTGCGGAATAGATAGTTTGTTGATTCAAAGACAGATACGGAACACTGTATGTTCGATATAGTAAGATTCGAAAATCCACGCATCTTGTGGTTGCTGCTCGTGCTGGTGCCGATGGTGGTTTATTACGTCTATCGCACGCTTCAGGGAAGGGCTGCCATTCGGCTCTCCACGGTGCGCGGCGTGGAGCGATTGAGGCATACCTATCGGTACTGGTTGAGGCACACGCCGTTCGTGTTGCGGTGCGCGGTGGTGGCCCTCGTGATTTTCGCCATGGCGCGGCCCCAGTCGGCCGAAGATCGGCAGAATATCAACGCCGAGGGGATCGACATCGTGATGGCGCTCGACATTTCGGGATCGATGCTGGCGCGCGACTTTCAGCCCGACCGGCTCTCGGCGGCCAAGGATATCGGATCGAAGTTTATTTTCGGTCGGCCTACCGATCGGATCGGGCTGGTGGTGTTTGCCGGCGAGGCGTTCACCCAGTCGCCGATTACGACCGATCACGTCTCGCTGGTGAACCTCATGAATCAGATCGAGATCGGGATGATTGCTGACGGGACGGCCATCGGGAACGGGCTGGCGACGGCGGTGAACCGGTTGAAAGAGAGCGACTCGCCGAGCAAGGTGATTATCCTCTTGACGGACGGGGTGAACAACAGCGGTCAGATCGACCCGATGACGGCGGCGCAGATCGCTGCGGACTACGGCATTCGGGTCTATGCGGTGGGGATCGGCAGCGAGGGGGTGGCGCCGACGCCGACGTTGAATGCCTGGGGCGGCATTTCGTTCGTACAGGCCAAGGTCGAGATCGACGAGGATATCCTGCGTCGGATTGCCGAGCAGACGGGGGGGCGTTATTTCCGGGCGACGGACAATACCAAGCTGGCCGAGATTTATGCCGAAATCGACCGGTTGGAAAAAACGCGGGTCGAGGTTGAAAATTTCGTGAAATACAGCGAGGTGTATCACGGATGGTTGTTGTTGGCGATTGTGTTGCTGGTGGTCGAGATCCTCAGCCGCTATCTCTTCCTCCGCCAGATACCGTAACTTTTAACCCGTTCTTTTATTTGTACCTACCCGGCTGGAACTGCCGCTTTTTGGAAAAAGCGGCACCAAAAACTTTTAGTTAGCTACGCTACTCCTCAGGCTCCGCAGTCCTCATGTTTCGCGAGTCTGTCGGGCTGGGTTTTCTCGGCGAGCGCGCTTAGGGTATTATGCCCAATTATTTAGCGCGCTGCGCCGGAAAACCACAGCCCAACGAACTAACCAAGATTTAGGCCGTCGGCAGTTTGAGGATGCGCCAGCATCCGTCTAAAGTTTTTCTGGTTCTCTTTGTTCACAAAGAGAACAGTACCCTCCCGGGCAAATACAGATAAAAGAAGGGATATAAATTTAGGATATGTTCAGATTTGCGCAGCCCGAGTATTTGTGGCTATTGATATTGTTGCCAGCCGTTATAGCCGTTTATTGGTGGTATCGGCGTGCCCGGAACCGGCGGTTAGCCCGTTTCGGCGATCCCGAGACCATTCGGCAGCTGATGCCCGAAGCGTCGCCCAAACGCGTGAGAAACAAATTCATTCTCACCGCCATAGCGTTGCTTCTGATGATCCTGGCCTTGGGGCAGCCCCAGTTCGGCGCCAAGTTGCATGAAGTGACCCGGAAAGGCGTCGAAATCATGCTCGCCGTCGATGTCTCGAACAGCATGCTGGCCGAAGACTTCGCCCCCAACCGGCTGGAACGCACCAAGAACGCCGTGAACCGGCTCATCGAACAGCTCGACAAAGACCGCGTCGGGATGGTCGTCTTTGCCGGAGACGCCTATATTCAGTTGCCCATTACCTCGGACTATATCTCCGCCAAGAGCTTTGTGAACGGACTGAATCCCAATATGGTACCCGTTCAGGGAACCTCTTTGGCACGAGCTTTGGAGGTCGCTACCCGGTCGTTTTCCGACCAGAGCCGACAGAGCCGCGCCATTATCCTGATTACCGACGGCGAGAGCCACGACGACGATCCGATTGCCGCAGCCCAGCTGGCCAAGGAGCAGGGCGTAGTCGTTTACACCGTCGGGATCGGGACACCCGAAGGGGCGCCGATCACCATCGGCGGCGAGACCATTAAGGACGAAAACGGACAGATGGTCGTCTCGAAACTCGACGAACAGACCTTGCAGCAGATCGCCGTGTTGACCGGCGGCAGCTATGTCCGCGCCACCGACATGCAGATCGGTCTCAACGAGATACTCAAACAGATCGACCGGATGGAGAAAAAAGAGTTCTCCTCCATGGCCTTTTCCGAATACAACGACCAGTTCCACTACCTGTTGGCCTGTGCCTTGGTGCTCCTGCTCGTCGAATTCATGATGCTCGACCGGAAAAACCGGTGGCTCTCCCGGATTTCGATCTTCAAATCCTGAGATCCCATGGGGAAAACGACAACGACCGGTCGGAAGTCGATGCAAAAACGTAATTTTGTGCAGACCCTTATGAATAGAATGAAACTCGATACCTGTTTCCGTCGGTTGCGGCGGTTGTGCGTAGCCGGGACGGTGGGGTGGATCGCCAGTCTCTGCCTGTGGAGCGTTTCGGCCCAAGAGGTGGAGTTCGAGATACAGGCCCCGCTGACCGTCGCGAACGGCCAGCAGTTCCAGATCGAATACGCCGCCTCGACCACCGGCGACCTGAACGGCGCGCAGTTCGCACCGCCGACCATGCCCGAGGGGATCGAAATCCTCTCCGGGCCGGTGCGGGCGACCGGCGTCTTTATGAGCAACATGGGCGGCGTGTCGGAGAGTCGGCAGACCCATACCTACACCTACTGGGTGCGGGCCACGCGGGCCGGGAAGATTACCTTGCCTGCCGCTACGCTGACCGTCGGGAATAAACGGTATACCGCGAAATCCACCGTGATCGAAAGCCTCGAAAACGGCGCGACCGGCGGCGCGCGACCGGCGGGAAACGGGAGGCGGAACAGTGGCGGTGCGGCCGGTGAGACGGCTGCTCCGGCACCCAAGACGACCGTTGCTTCGGATGACATCCTGTTGCGGATAGAGGTCAGCAAAAACGACGTCTATAAAGGCGAGGCGCTGGTGGCTACCTTGCGGATCTATACCCAGATCGAGATTTCCGGTCTTCAGCAGATTAAATACCCGGCGCTCAACGGTTTCTGGGCTCAGGAGATGGATGTCAGCGGACAGGGCGGCGAACGCGTGACGGTCGGCGGCAAGGTCTATCTGTCTCAGGTGCTGCGTCGGTGGTTGCTCTACCCCCAGCGCACCGGCACGATCGAAATCGAGCAGACCCAGCTGACGGCAGTGGCCCGGCTCGTGACCCAGATGCCTTCGACCGGTTCGCCTTACGACCTCTTTTTCGGCGGTGCGGCCCAGGTCAAGGAGGTGCCGACGCGACTCTCTACGCCCGTCGTGCGGATCCGGGTCAAAGAGCTGCCCCAGCCTCAGCCGGCCGATTTCAGCGGCGCGGTGGGACAGTTCCAGCTGACCGGCGTCATCTCCGGCGACCGCTTTCCGGCCCATAGCGCCGGTTCGATCTCGCTGCGGCTGACCGGGACGGGGAATTTCCCGCTGATCGAAGCGCCGCAGATCGATCTGCCGGTGGCATTCGAACAGTTCGACACGAAGACCACCGAACAGTTGGCCAGTACCCTGCGCGGGACGACCGGCGAGCGGACTTACGAATATCCGTTCATTGCGCGGGCCGAGGGAACGTATGAGATACCGGCTGTGGGATTCTCCTATTTCGATCCGGCTACCGGGCGGTACGATCGGCTGACCACCGAAGCGTTTCATGTCGAAATCGTCCGCGGCGAGGGAGGCTCGGGCTCCGGGCTCGGAATGGTCTCCGGCGTGACGAAAGAGGATTTGAAACTCCTCGGTTCCGACATCCGCTTCATCCGGATGGGCGATCCGCACCTCGTGCGGCAGGGGCGTGTTTTCCTCTGGTCATGGGGCTGGTTCCTTGCGGCGATCGGGCTGGCCGCGTTGTTCGTGGGGCTGTTGTTCTACCTGCAACATCGGATTCGTGAGCGTGCCGATATCGTGCGGGTCAAGACCCGGAAAGCGAATAAAGTGGCTCTGCGGCGGTTGAAACGGGCCAAGGCTTATCTGGCGGCGGGGAAAGAGAGCCCGTTTTTCGAAGAGATGTTGCGCGCTTTGTGGGGATATATGGGAGACAAACTGGCGATCTCGGTAGCCGATTTGACGAAAGATCGGGTGCGACATGTGTTGGTCGTCGAACGCGGGATTCCGGACGAAGAGGCGCGCGAGTTTCTGAACCTGATCTCGGAATGCGAATTCGCGCAGTATGCGCCGGCGGGCGGGGTGCAGATGGATAAGGCTTATCAGGCCGCTCTCGACTGGATCGGGCGGTTCGAATCCAAAATATGATCCGTATGAAGAAGATAAATATATTTCGTTGGGCTTTTCGTGGCGGAGCGGTTGTGCTGCTGACTCTCGGAGCGTGCGCGCTTCCGGCTGTGGCGGAGGAGGGTGGGGCGACAGTCGATACCGTCGGTTTGGCACAGGTCGGCGACGCGGATCGGGTGCCGGCAGACTCGCTGTGGGCCCGGGCGAATGCTGCGTACAGCAACGGCAGCTATCGGCAGGCGGTGGAATTGTACGAGACGTTGCTCGGACAGGGGGTGCACAGCGTCAAACTCTACTACAACCTCGGCAATAGCTGGTTCAAGCAGGGGCGGATGGGCAAGGCGATTCTGAACTACAATCGCGCGCTGCTGCTCGATCCGACCGACGAGGATACGCAGTACAATCTGGCTTTGGCGCATGCTCGTATTGTGGATAAAATCGACACCGTACCCGAATTTTTTCTCAAAAGCTGGCTGCGGCAGTTGGGGTTGATGCTCGGGTCGAACACCTGGGCGGTGCTCGGGCTGGTCTTTCTGGGGCTGACGTTTGCCGCAGTGATTCTTTGGCTGCTGGCCGGGACGCTGAGGGGACGGAAAGTCGGTTTTTATGGGGCGGTGACGGCGTTGATTCTGTGCTTTCTGTCGTTGTTCTATGCCAATTTCCAACGGAGTCGGCTGTTGCACAACCGAGAGGCGGTGGTGATGAATCTCGTCGCGCCGGTCAAGAGTTCGCCGGGGACGGGCGGTAAGGATCTGTTTGTGTTGCACGAGGGGACGAAGGTGCGGATGCAGGAGGAGCTGGACGGTTGGACGGAGATCGTTCTGTCGGACGGAAACAAGGGGTGGATCGCTTCGGATGCTATCGAGGCGGTCGATCCGGCGGTCGTTGATCACCGGTCGCAAGCAGCAGGAGGGGAGGAGTAGCGCGCGGTGTCCAAGTTGCTCGAAAACGTCGTCGGAGAGCTCTCCAAACTGCCGGGCGTGGGGCGTCGTACTGCCCTGCGGTTGGCTTTGCACCTTTTGCGGCAGGAGGTGGCGGATGTCGATCTCTTTGCCGGAGCGATCTATCAGTTCCGACGCGATATCTGTTGGTGTCGCCAGTGTCGGAACCTCTCCGACGAGGAGCTTTGTCCGATCTGTACCGATCCGAAGCGCGATCGGACGACTATTTGTGTGGTGGAGCAGGTAGGCGATCTGATTTCGATCGAAAATACGCGTCAGTACAACGGATTGTATCATGTGCTGGGCGGTGTGATCTCGCCGATTCAGGGGATTTCGCCGTCGGATCTGCATGTCGATCTTCTGCTGGACAATGTGACGCGGTTCGGGGTGAAAGAGGTGATTCTCGCGTTGGGGACAACGATCGAAGGGGAGACGACGTCGTATTATTTGACCAAAAAATTGCAGCCGTTGGGCGTAACGGTATCGGTGATTTCGCGGGGTATCGGCTTTGGCGACGAGCTTGAGTACGCGGATGAACTGACGATTACACACGCTTTGAAGAATCGGCAGTCGTTGTCCAAATAGAGTATTTTGCGTGATGGGAGAGGAGTTTTCCCCGTGTCTTTCCGTGAGGAGGGCACGGTTTTTTTGTTTCGGGTACTGCCGTACGCTGACAGAGAACAGGGGTAGAGGTGGCCTTGGGGGTAGAGGCTGTGCCTTCCGAGTGCCGGG
>NZ_CAJTUJ010000046.1 GCF_910579375.1 uncultured Rikenella sp. | reverse complement strand
GCGCGCCTTGCGCGATTCATTCTATTTCGGCAGTAAGCCGAAATAGCTGAATCGCTCCTTTAGGCGACGGCACGTGGTTACTTTTAAGTAATAAAGGCCGCCCGCCGTGGCGCGAACGCGTCCGCCGGGCAGGCCCCACGTCCCGTGGACGGGCGAAACTTACGTTTCGCTACGGCAGCCTCAGCCCAACTCCCTGTTCCGCGCGCTGCCGGAAATCTTATTCAAAGCGCCTTACGCTTTGAATGATTTCCTACTTCAGCGATCGCGCGCGGGAGAACTTTGTCCCGCCTGAAACTGCCCTGCGCGGGCGGCGGACGGCTAATAAGGCAAAGACAACCCTAACAAAACGCCCGATGGGCGCACCGGAGGGACGGAGCGATACTACGTATCGCTTAATCAACTCAGCCCAACTCTTCGTTCGCGCGCCGGGGGAATCCTACAGAAAGTCTGCTCACAAAAAAATCCGCCTCTTCTGCTACCGGCCCAAAACCGGCAGAGAAAAGGCGGATGCCATGTTGCCCCAATCAAGAAACTACAACTGTGTCTCCGGATCGAGATTCCGACTCTCGATGTCTTTGAAGTATTTATAGGTACCGACCTTCAACTCCGAAGTAGCATCTTCGTCGCACACGATAATCCCGTGCGGATGCTGCTGCAAAGCACTGATCGTCCACATGTGATTGATCCCCTCTTCCACCCCGTGCCGCAGGGCCCGCGCCTTCCCATGCCCGTTCACGAGGATCAACACCTCCCGAGCCGCCATAATCGTCCCCACACCCACCGTGAGCGCCGTTTTCGGCACTTTATTGACGTCGTTATCGAAAAACCGGGAGTTGGCGATAATGGTATCCAGCGTCAAAGTCTTCATCCGCGTCCGCGACGTCAGCGACGAGGCCGGTTCGTTGAAAGCGATATGACCGTCCGGCCCGATCCCGCCCATAAAGAGCTGAATCCCCCCCAAAGACTCGATTTTAGCCTCGTAAGCCGCACATTCCGCCGCCGGATCCGCCGCATTGCCGTTCAGGATATTGACGTTTTCGGGTTTGATATCGACGTGGTTGAAAAAGTTGCTCCACATGAACGTATAGTAGCTCTGCGGATGTTCTTTCGGAATCCCGCAATATTCGTCCATATTGAAAGTCACCACGTTGGCAAACGAGACCTTCCCGGCCTTATGAAGCGCTATCAACTCTTTGTACGTCCCCAGCGGCGTGGAGCCGGTAGGCAGCCCCAGGACGAACGGCTTATCAGCCGTCGGAGCGAAAGCGGTGATTTTGTGCGCAATGTAATTGGCCGCCCAACGCGAAAGGTGGGCATAATCGGGTTCGATGATCAGTCGCATATTGTGTAAAGTTTATTCGTTTCTTTCATCAGCAAAGAGCAATGGGTCGCCCGCTGCGAACGAGGTTCGATCTATGAACAAATATAAACGATCTGCCGTTATTTTCCAAGCACTCGGACGCGGAGCGGCAAATCCTGCCTACCGGCCAGCGAAGAGTCGATGTACAGACGCTCCTCGCCCGAACCGCAATCGGGGAAACAGACTCGATATTCACCCGCCGGCGGAAGCAGTTTCGTCGGATCGGAAAGCGTATCCCGCCGAATCAGGTAAGGCGCACCGAGCATCCGGTCGGCCCTCTCGATCTCTCCGGCCTCGATCGCTCCCCGGATCGCGGTCGAACTGATCGCTTCGTACCGCCCCAGGTTGGCTGTATGAATGCCGTCCCGTTCCAACGCTTCGATCGACCCGGAGCGGTCGTGTCCAAAATGGTGTCCTTCGCCGGAGAGGACGATTTCGGCCCGCAACAACCCTCTCAGATAGTCGCGCGTAAAGGTTTCGCTGTCGATCCGACTGAACTCCGGGGTAAAACGGACGACCACGACATGTCCGATTCCGGTCTCGGCCAGCAAGTCGAGTTTTTCGGGCAGCGTGCTCAACAGCCGATTCTCTCCCCGCAGCACGAACCGAGGGTGCGGATCGAAGGTCACGACGACCGACGTTCCCTCCTGTCCCAACGTATCGCGGGCCGCCACGTTCAACCGGTCGATCAGCAGCCGGTGTCCGCGGTGAACGCCGTCGAACGATCCCACGGCGACGGCCGTGCGAGTGAACGCGGGCAGGTTTTCGAATCCGTAATGCACTTCCATGAGAGGTTCCCTCCTCCGAAATTAATCCTGCACCGCAACGGAGTCCGAAAAGTCTCCTTTGGAAAAATAGGCTACTTTTTCCAACAGGGTAATGATGTCGTAATCTTCGACATAGATATCGTCCGGAAAATTAAGGGGGGTCGAGGTGAAATTGAGCACCCCGCGTATCCCGGCTTCGGTAATGGGCTCGACCATCCCTGCCGCCACGGAGGAGGGCGAAGTGAGGATCACGATCCGAATATCGAGCCTCCGGGCGGTCTCGGCAAAGGTCTCCATATGATAGCATGGCACCCCTGCCACCGTATGTCCCACTTTGCCCGGATCGACGTCGAAAGCGGCGGTGATACGCAGTTTGGATCGTTTCCCGTTGAAATAGTGGGTCACGGCCTGAGCGAGATTCCCCATCCCGATGACGCCGACGCTCAACCCGGCCGAACTGTCGAGAATGGTACCGATAAAGTCGATGAGCACCTCCACATCGTAGCCTTTTTTGGTATCGCTGCTGAATCCGATGAGCATCAGGTCGCGCCGCACCTGCACGGCGGTAATGCCGTGCATCGAAGCGAGTTCGTGGGAATAGATATGGGTCTTCCCCTGTTTCAAGCACTCCAGCAACATGCGGCGATATTCGCTCAGACGTTCGACGGTTCTCTCGGGGAGTTTTTTCGCTGCGGTGAGGAGAGCTGTATCGGTATTCATGGGGCTTCTCTGCCTTGGAGGGGATAATTGAGAATCGAATGGTTTTCTAATGTTAGGCAAATATACTGTTTTTTCCTTGATTCGATATCGAAAAGCTACCGCCCCGGGCTACCGCAGTCCCTCCTCTGGCATGCCAGGTGGCGTCGGCGGATACGGCTATAGCTTATCATCAGCGGGGGATGGCATCTGCGGGCTGGACTTGAATTTCAGTACGCACCACCTTTACCCCAGCTACTCGGACAATCGCGGCGGCGGTTTTCAGTTGCGTTGCCTCTCGGAATAAACGGGAACCGTGCAAACATGGGGTAGACACGGCCAGCTTTCGAGTGCCGAGCGGCACCGCCCCGGGCTACCGCCATCGGAGTACAGGCATACTGAGCAGCGTCGGCAACAACGGGTTCAACTGGTCGGGCACGCCGGTCACAGGCAACGTCACCGTATGGTATTTAGACTTCAACATGGAGTCACTGACGACCAGTTACTCTTATTATCGCGCCCGCGGTTATCAGTTGCGCTGCCTCTCGGAATAAACGCGCCCATAGGGCGTTTTGCTGGCAGCCTCTACCCCAAGCAACTGGCCGCCTCTACCCTATTTTCGACTTTAGCGGGCCGGAACCAGCGTGGGCCAAACGAGCATCGCGAATTGCGGGCCTCCCGCGCGGGGAGGCTTCGGCCCGCGCGACCCTAAAGGGTCGCAAGAGCACGACCAAAGGTTCAGCCCAAACAACAACCAAAGATTCAGCCCTATTCGCAGTTCAAAACTCGCCCCCAATTCTGGCAGGTTCGGGCTGTCGCTCATCCCTCCGAGGCACTTCGCGCCTGGGCGACAAGGCCGACGGTTCTTTGAACCGCAAAAGCAACGCCCATTCACCCTCGGGCGCGCTACTCGCTCTCAGCCTATAGCTGTTCGCCGCCAGCGGTGAGTGCAACGAGCTCCGTCGAGTTGCAGTCCGCCGCATGGGGTGGCGGCGAACTGCGCGGCTCTGCGAGCCGCAAAAGCACGGCCAACAGCTCGGCCCAGCGCAGCGTGAAAACCGTAGCCGGTTTTCCCGCCTGAAGAACAAGCACAGCCCAAAACAAAGCCCAGTTCTCCGCCCCGTGTCCGCCTCACTGCGGCTCCGCTTTCGCTCCGCCGCGTTTTACCGTCGCCCGCGTAAAGGAGCGCGCGATTGCTGGAAAAACTGCCCTTATGCCGGGCAGGCAGTGCCGCTGAACCGGGCAGCCTCTACCAAAAAACGCGCGGAAGCCTCAGCCCCATGCAGCCCGCCCGGCCGCCATAAATCCAACAAAATTCAACAAACCCGTTAAGAATCCAACATCCGAAGGCCGCCCCGTAGGCAGATACCGCCCAATTCCTTACCTTTGTCCCCGTCATTCGAAAAACAACGACTCTTAGACCGATATGTTTCGCATCCTGAAAAAACGGCTGCTCGCACCCGCCATCTACCTGATGGAAGTCGAAGCGCCGCGCGTGGCCCGGGCCGCACTGCCCGGACAATTCCTGATCGTCATCGTAGACGAAAAAGGCGAACGGATTCCCCTGACCATCTGCGACTACGACGCCGAACGAGGCACCGTAACCATCGTCATTCAGGCCATCGGAGCCTCCACCATGCGGATTGTCACCCTCGAAGAGGGAGACAGCTTCGCCGACTTCGTCGGGCCGCTCGGACACCCTTCCGAATTCATCCACTATAGCCCCGAGAAACTCGCCGCCACGAAATTCCTGTTCGTTGCCGGCGGATTAGGCGCCGCACCGGTCTATCCGCAAGTCAAATGGCTCGCCGAACGGGGCATTCAGGCCGACGTCATTATCGGCGCCAAGAACGAAAGCCTCATCCTGCTCGAAGAGGAGTTCCGCACCCTGACCCCGAACGTGCACATCGCCACCGACGACGGATCGAAAGGATACAAGGGGCTCGTGACCAATCTCCTGAAAGAGCTCGTCGTGAACGACGGGAAACATTTCGATTGCGTGGTAGCCATCGGGCCGATGATCATGATGAAATTCGTCGCCCTGACCACCAAAGAGCTCCACATACCGACCATCGTGAGCCTCAACACCCTGATGGTGGACGGCACCGGGATGTGCGGCGCCTGCCGGGTGACCGTCGGCGGGAAGACCCGCTTCGCCTGCGTCGAAGGGCCGGAATTCGACGCCCATCAGGTCGATTTCGACGAAGCGATGCGGCGACAGGGCATGTACCGCACGATCGAAGAGCGGAAAAAGGCGATCGAAGCCGAACGCGCAGCGGGACACAAGTGTAATATCGGGTTGTAACGATTTGAAAATTAACGAACATGGCGAACAAGATACCCAGAGTTCCCGTACGGGAGCAAGACCCGAAAGTGCGGGCGACCAATTTCGAAGAGGTCTGCTACGGCTACGACCTCGACGAGGCGACGTTGGAGGCGAGCCGATGCCTCGGCTGTAAAAAACCGCGATGCGTCGAGGCGTGCCCGGTATCGGTCGGAATACCGGACTTCAT
Organism: uncultured Rikenella sp.; assembly: GCF_910579375.1. GTDB lineage: Bacteria > Bacteroidota > Bacteroidia > Bacteroidales > Rikenellaceae > Rikenella. The sequence goes on along the minus strand of NZ_CAJTUJ010000046.1, from coordinate 7,867 downwards.
CCGCTGCATCGTCGAAGGCGACATCGCCGCAGCGGCGCGGGTGATTGCCCGCGACTCGCTGCTGCCGTCGGTCTGCGGACGGGTGTGTCCGCAGGAGAATCAGTGCGAAGGATCGTGTATTCTGGGCGTAAAGGGCGAGCCGGTGGCGATCGGCAAGTTGGAACGCTTCGTGGGAGACTGGGGACGGGAGCATCATCTGACACTGGCCGAAGCGGCATCGGGCAACGGACATCGGGTGGCCGTGGTGGGCTCGGGGCCGGCGGGGCTGGCTTGTGCGGCGGATTTGGCCAAATTAGGATACGAGGTGACGATTTTCGAGGTGCTTCACCGGCCGGGCGGGGTGCTGGAGTACGGGATTCCGGAATTCCGGCTGCCGAAAAAGGGAGTGGTGGAACCGGAGATCGAAAATGTACGCCGATTGGGGGTGAAGATCGAGACGGACGTGGTGGTGGGACGGACGGTGACGGTGGATCAGTTGATGGACGAAGAGGGGTTCGAAGCGGTCTTTATCGGCTCGGGAGCAGGGCTGCCGCGGTTCATGGGCATTCCGGGCGAGAACCTCAACGGGGTGGTCTCGGCCAATGAGTTTCTGACCCGCACGAACCTGATGCACGCCTATGACGAACAGTACGACACACCGATCTATACGGGCGACCGGGTGGTGGTGGTCGGCGGGGGGAATGTGGCGATGGATGCCGTGCGGACGGCGAAACGGCTGGGCGCCGAGGCCTTTATCGTCTATCGGCGGTCGGAGGCCGAGCTGCCGGCCCGGCGCGAAGAGGTGCACCACGCCAAGGAGGAGGGGATCGAGTTCCGGATGCTGACCAACCCGGTGGAGATCGTCGGCGACGAACAGGGCTGGGTGACGGGCATTCGGTGCGTGCGGATGGAGCTGGGCGAGCCGGACGAATCGGGTCGGCGGTCGCCGGTGACGGTCGAGGGATCGGAGTTCGACATCCCTTGCAACGTGGTGATTATGGCCCTCGGGACTTCGCCCAATCCGTTGATTGCGGCGACTACGCCGGGGTTGGAGGTGACGCGCCGCGGCTGCATCGAAGCGAGCGACCTGGGGGCGACGAGCCGAGAAGGAGTTTTTGCCGGAGGCGATGCGGTGACGGGCGCGGCGACGGTCATTCTGGCCATGGGAGCGGGACGACAGGCAGCCAAAGCGATCGACGAGTACATTCGGAACAGGGCGTGACACGCACACTTCAATTAAAACCGAAGCGGGCGATTCTTATAAGGAATCGCCCGCTTTTTCATATGCTTTACAACTCGATTTCGTACCCTCTCCCGTCGCGCTCGACATAGGCCCGTCCGGCATGTTTCGACCGGGCGTAGTCGAAAGTCGGCTCTACGATCCACCGTCCCCGACGGTCGATAAAGCCGTACAATCCGTTCATCATCACACAAGCCGCCCCTTCGGAAAACCGTTGCGCGAAATCGTAACGTGCCGGAATCGCCATCCGTCCGTCCGGCCCGACATACCCATAGCGATCGCCTTTCCGCACCAATCCCCTCCCGTCCGAAAACGACCACGCATCGTCGAACCGAGGCCGCGACAAGAGCCGGAACTCGCCGTCCGCAAACCCCCACCGTCCGCCGAGGCAGACCGGCGCGATGCCTTCGGAAAAGTCGCCGCAATCGTCGTACTCCGGCTCCCGCAACCACGCTCCGTCAATCCCGACAAAGCCCCACCGGCCCTCCAGAGACACTGCCGCGGCCCCTTCCGCAAAATCGCGGGCCCGGTCATAGCGACACTCCGCCACCAATGTCCCGTCGATCGCCGCAAAACCGTACTTCCCTCCCCTGCGCACCAGCCTAACCCCCTCGCGTCCCGCTTCGCCGCAGTAATCATACGCAACCACCGGCGCAGCCTCTCCGGCCAATAGCTCGGCCAACCTCTCGATGCGTGCTTCACCCCGCTTCAGGGCCACCAACAAGGGGTCGGCAGCCCACTCGGTATGCCGAAGAAAATCGTCGACAGGACAACGGCCCGCCACCAATGCTGCCGGTTCGAACAACATGCCGGTCGAAGGACGGAACCGGTCGTACAACTCGGGCCAACAGGCCAAAACCCGCAATGTCAGGCTAATCAGAGCGATCGCAAAGTCGTCTATCCGCTCGTCGAACATGCTGCCGCCGCGATCCGGCAGCCTAAACCCTTCGGTTCCGTTCTCCCGTGCCCGCTCGCCGGCCATCTCGGGCAGATAGAGACCGTCGTAATCGATCAGGGTCAATTCGCCGTCGGACCGGACGATCAGATTGTCGGGTTTCAGGTCGCCGTGGGCGAAGGGTTGCGACAAGAGCCACAAGGCCAGCCGGTCGAAAGCTTCGGACAACCGTTTCAACTCCTCCGTATCGGCTGCGGCAACGGCTGCGGCCATCCGTTTCGTCAGGGTCTCTCCGTCGGCCCACTCCATCAGCAGGGCGGGAAAACAGGCTGCCTGATCGTCGTCGTCGAAAACGATCATCTCGTCGTCCAACCACTCGACCGAAACGAGATGCCGCTCGCCTGCTCCGCCTCCAAGCCGGGCCTGGTTCAGGGCCCGCACAATACGCCGATAGGCGTCTGCCCGACCGGGCTGGTGGCGCGTAAAGCATTTCAAAGCGTGGGGCCGCCGGTCTACTTCGACACGAAAAACTGCGCCGTAGGCTCCGGCCGAGAATTCGACGGGATGGGATACAGAAAGTCCCGACAGGCTGCGAAACAGCCCATCGGGATTTGAAAGGGTCTCGACGTATCGTCCGATCGTCGGATATTGCATCATCGATTTTTGTATTCTATCTCTTTGTGCCGGACGGAACCGTACCTTTCTTGAAAGAAAGGTACCCAAAGAACTTTTGCAGAGGTCGTCCCGGTGGGCCGACCTCGGGTTATCTCCGCCTTGTTCGTTGGGCTGGGATTTTCAGGCGCGGCGCGCTAATAATAAGGCTAATACCCAAGCGCGCCCGCCGAAAATCCAGCCCAACCCAATCGGGCAGACACGGCCAGAGCATCCCGCAGGGATGCGCTCTGAAGTTTGGCTTCGCCTTCCTCCTCGCCCCTTACCATAGTCCGTAAACGGCCTCTGGATTCGCTGGCAGCGTCGGTTGTTCAAAAAGAGAACAGTTCTATACAGGGCAATGAATAAAGAATGCAAGATCATCGACATGCGATCAGCAACGGCCCGGATAGACCTTCAAAGCCCGTTCCAGCACCTCCATAGCCCCCCTCAACTCGTCGATATTCAGGACATACGCCAACCGCACCTGCCTACGCCCCGCCGCCGGGTCGGAATAGAAGCCCGATGCCGGAGCCACCATCACCGTCCGCCCCTCCAGCTCGAAATTCTCCAACAGCCACTGCGCGAACCGATCCGCATCGTCCACCGGCAGCTCCGCAATCGCGTAGAACGCCCCCCGAGGCATCGGACAACGCACCCCCTCCATCCGATTCAGCGCCCCGACCATGAAATTCCGTCGCGCCTCGTACTCGTCATGCACCGTGGTAAAGTAGCTCTTCGGCGCCCTCAACGCCGCCTCGGCCGCCACCTGGCCCACATACGGCGCGCACAGCCGCGCCTGGCCCATCCGCAACGCCGCGTCGATCACCGCCGGATTTCGACTCGCCAACGCCCCGATCCGCGCACCGCACATGCTGAACCGCTTCGAGATCGAGTCCATCATAATCACATGCTCGTCCAGCCCCTCCAAAGCCAGCACCGAATGATGCCGCGCTCCGTTATAACAGAAATCGCTGTAGACCTCGTCCGCCAACAGAAACAGGTCGTGCCGCAAGACGATCTCCCGCAACTGCAAAATCTCCTCCTCGCTATAGAGGTACCCCGTCGGATTGTTCGGATTGCAGATCAATATCCCGCGCGTTTTCGGCGTGATCCGTTTTTCGAACTCCTCGATCAGCGGCAGAGCGAAATCATCCTCGATAAAAGAGCGCACCGGCACGATCTCCACCCCCGCCTCCATGGCGAAACCGTTGTAATTGGCATAGTACGGTTCCGGCACGATGATCTGATCCCCGCGGTTGCACGTCGCCATCATCGCCATCAGAATCGCCTCCGACCCTCCCGTGGTGACGATGATCTGCTCCCCCGTGAGCGGCAAACCGCGCTCCGTATAGAACCGCGCCAAGGCCTCCCGATAGCTGCCGATTCCGGCCGAATGGGTATAGGCGATCGTCCGGACATCGATCTCCCGAATCGCCGCCAACGCCTCGTCCGGTGTCGGGATGTCCGGCTGACCGATGTTCAGGTGATAGACATGCACCCCGCGCCGTTTGGCCTGCTCGGCATACGGGACGAGTTTTCGGATGGGAGAGGCCGGCACGTGGAGGCCGGTCTGCGAAATTTTCGGCATAACGCGATGCTTTGACGAGTGATTCTTTCTGGTAAACAAAGGTAATATTTTTCGGGGCTCACCCGAAAAAAATCGGAGTCGGTTTCGCCGATCGTCCGAAACGAAATTCCCGCCGAAAAACGTTATCTTTGGGGTTGTTCCGAACCGGAACGATTCGAAACGCTATGGAAAACAACAGATCGAAACATAAGCCACGTGTGGTGGTGGGGCTGTCGGGAGGGGTCGATTCGAGCGTCGCGGCATGGGTGCTCAAGGAGCAGGGCTACGAGGTCGTGGGGATGTTCATGCGCAACTGGCACGACACCACCGGCACGCTGGCCGGCGACTGTCCGTGGTACGACGACCGCGTTTTCGCCGAACTGGTGGCCAAGAAACTCGACATCGAATTCCACTTCATCGACCTCAGCGAGCAGTATCGCCAACGAGTGGTGGACTATATGTTCGCCGAGTACGGACGGGGGCGGACGCCGAACCCGGACGTGCTGTGCAACCGCGAGATCAAATTCGACGCCTTTCTGAAGGCGGCTCTGGAGCTGGGGGCCGATTATGTAGCCACGGGGCACTACTGCAAGACGGACACGGTGGTCAGCCCGGCGGACGGGCAGACGTATCACCGCCTGATTGCGGGCGACGACCACAACAAAGACCAGAGTTATTTCCTCTGCCAGCTCAATCAGGAGCAACTCGCGAAGGCACTGTTTCCCATCGGAGACTTAGAAAAGCCCGAAGTGCGGCGCATTGCGGCGGAGCAGGGGCTGGCCACGGCGAAACGCAAAGATTCTCAGGGGATTTGTTTTGTCGGAAAGGTCGACCTGCCGGTCTTTCTGCAACAGAAATTAGCGGCACGGCCGGGCGGAGCTATCGTCGAAATTCCGGCGGATTGGGCGGGATACGTGGAGGCGGGACACGACCCGTATGCCCCTTATGCCTATCACGAAAACGACGGAACCCAAGTGGGCGAGCACAACGGGGCCCATTTCTACACGATCGGGCAACGCAAGGGGTTGAAGGTGGGGGGGAAACCGGAACCGCTTTTTGTTATCGCGACGGATGTGGACGCCAATATCGTCTACGTCGGCATGGGCGAGAGGCATCCGGGACTCTACCGGAGGGGGCTGCGGATTCGTCCGGAGGAGATGCACTGGGTGCGGCCGGACTTGGCGCCGACGGCCGGAGATACCGCGCCGCGCGAGTATCTGGTGCGGATTCGTTACCGGCAGCCGCTGCAACGGGCGACTCTTCGGGTTGATGACGACGGGTGGGGGATCGTCGACTTCGCCGAACCGCAACGGGGGGTAACGGCGGGGCAGTTCGCGGCGTGGTATGCACCGGACGGGGAGCTGGTGGGTTCGGGGGTGATCGACGCTTGACGGGTTCGAGGCGGGCTCGTAAAACGCCCCGGGCTACCGCAATGCACACTCGGGCCTTACGGGCGGCGTCGGCAACCAGGGCTACAGTTGGACTACTGCCACAAGCGGAATCAACAGCATGCTTTTGGAGTTTCGGGTGCAGTTCCTCATGCCGGACTACGCAGTCAGTCACGGCTATGGTTTTCAGTTGCGTTGCCTCTCGGAATAAACGGGCTGCGGGCGCAAAAACATATGAGATAAACACATGAAAAACAAAATGATCCTGAAACGTATACTTACCTGTTTCGGCCTGCTTCTCCTCGGCACGGGGATCGGCAGAACCGAAGAGACAAAAACGGCACGAATCGTTTTCGACCATTACACCTACGATTTCGGAGAGATTCGAGAGACGGACGGTGATGTCAGCCATACGTTCCGGTTCACGAACGAAGGAGATTTTCCGCTGGTTATCAACAGCGTCGGCGTGTCGTGCGGTTGCACCACCCCGCAATTCGACAAGGCTCCGCTGCTGCCGGGACGGACGGCGGAGATGAAAATCACGTTCGACCCGACGAACCGGCCGGGACGCTTCGAGAAGGTGATCCATATCCTCTGCAACGACCCGCGCCGCACGGTGCGGCTGACGATCACCGGGAATGTCATCCCCAAACCGAGGACGTTGCAGGACGACTACCCGTACTATCTGGGCGAAGGATTGCGGATCGCCGACCGGAACCTGACTTTGGGCATGCTGCCTCACGGGAAGACGGTCGTCCGAAGCGTCGGAATCGCCAACGCGGGTAAAAAAACGATCCGAATCGAAACGACCGGTCGTTCGTTGCCGGCATACGTGACGGTGCGGCCCAAGAAATCGCAACTCGCACCGGGAGAACGAAGCGAAATCGAGTTGACGTTCCGCGCTCCGGAAGAGGTCTGGGGGAGGCAACAGGGAAGTTTCGAGCTGTCGGCAGATCACCGACCGCTGCTCGACCCGGTCGAATGGACAGTCATTTTCACGGAGGACTTCGGGGCGCTCTCGCGGACTACGCTCCAGATCGCTCCGCAGGCGGAATACTCTTCTTCGTTCTACCACTTCAGCGACCAGCCACAGGGAAAAACGCTGACACGCGAGTTCCAGATCACCAACACGGGTCGTAAAGACCTTATTATTCGACATATCGGAACAACCGACAATCGACTTCGCGTGACGGCGGACAAGACGGTCATCTCGCGAGACGATACGGCCACGCTGACTGTAAAATGGGACACGACTGACAAACAGGGACGGATTTCGGCTGGAATCACGATCGTCACGAACGATCCGGGACGTCCGGCACAGGAGATTCGCCTACAGGCCCGTATGGTGGAATAGCCTGCCGATCGACTGATTTTGCGACTGTTTTTACAGGAAATTCGAGGAGTCATGCCCCCGCCCCGGGCAACCGCGACGCCTATTCGGGGGAATCGGTGAGTGTCGGCAGCGCTGGATACAGCTGGTCATCCACGTCCAGCGACATTTACGGACGATTTTTATACGCCAGCACGCAGGAGCTCGTCTCCAGCAATACAGGTGATCGTGCTGTCGGTCGTCAGTTGCGTTGCCTCTCGGAATAAACGGGCCGCTCGCGAGGGCAAGGGGCTGGGACTACCCTACTCTTTTGGACGGGCCGGAGCCAGCGGGGGCCGAACGAGGATCACGAGTTGCGGCCCTACGCCGGGGGTGGCTCCGGCCCGCGCGACCCTAAAGGGTCGCAAGAACTCCGCCACCACCGCCCAAATCGGCCAAGTTCGGCCTGTCGCTCACTCCTCCAAGCGACAAAGCCGGCGATTCTGTGAATCAACTACTCACTCTCGGTTTAAGCGGCCGAAGACTGCGGGACCCAAAACGAGCATGGCGAGTTTTGGGCCTCCGCGGCGGGAGGCTTCGGCCTGCGCGACCCAAAGGGTCGCAGGAGCTCGGCTCATTCGTCCTCGGTTCAAGCGGACGGAGCCTGGGTTGTTTAGGGTAGAGGCTGGCAGTAAAAGACGCTGTGCGTCCCTCCGCGGTAGAAGGCTTCGGCCCGCACAACCCTACGGCTCACAAGAGCACTGCCAATTTGTTTTCGGCCGCAGCCAGCGGAGAACGAATATGAAGGCCAAGGCGGCCAGTAAAAGACGCTGGG
>NZ_CAJTUJ010000045.1 GCF_910579375.1 uncultured Rikenella sp. | reverse complement strand
CATCCCGCAGGGATGCGCTCTAAAGTTTTTCTGGTTCTTTTTGTTCACAAAAAGAACAGTCCACTCCCGGGCAAAAAACGATAATCGAATGGCCTAAGCCTTACCCGCGCGTTTGCGATCCGTTTCAGAGAGCAAGATTTTACGCATCCGGATCGAAGTCGGCGTAATTTCCGCATATTCATCCTCCTGAATATATTCCAGCGTCTCTTCGAGCGAGAAAACCACCGGCGGCGACACCGTCGATTTTTCGTCCGAACCCGAAGCCCGCATATTCGTCAGCTTCTTCGACTTGCAGACATTCACGCAAATGTCCTCGGCCCGTGTACTCTCGCCGATCACCTGCCCGGCATAGACCTCGTCGCCCGGCGAAATAAAGAACCGGCCGCGATCCTGCAATTTACTGATCGCATACGCGAAAGCCGTACCGCTCTCCGCTGCGATGAGCGAGCCGTTGGAACGCCCTTCGATCTCGCCCCGATACGGTTCGAACCCTTTGAACCGGTGCGCCACCACCGCCTCGCCCGCCGTAGCCGTCAGCAGATTGCTCCGCAGGCCGATAATCCCCCGCGCCGGAATATCGAAATCCAAATGCGCCCGCTCGCCCCGATGATCGATGTGCAACAGCACCCCTTTCCGCCGCGTGGCCATCTCGATCGCCTTGCCCGCCATCTCCTCCGGCAGGTCGACCGTCAGGTGCTCGATCGGTTCGCACCGCTGCCCGTTGATGACCTTGTCCACCACCTTCGGCTGCCCCACCTGCAACTCATACCCCTCGCGCCGCATCGTCTCGATCAGGACGCTGATGTGCAGCACCCCGCGTCCGAACACCCGGAACGAATCGGCCGTCGCTCCCGGCTTCACCTTCAGCGCCAGATTCTTTTCCAACTCCCGATCCAGCCGCTCCTTGATGTGCCGCGACGTCACGTACTTACCCTCCTTGCCGAAAAACGGCGAATCGTTGATCGTGAACAACATACTCATCGTCGGCTCGTCGATCGCAATCGGCGTGAGTTGTTCCGGATTCTCGAAATCGGCAATCGTATCCCCGATCTCGAACCCGTCGATACCCACCACCGCGCAAATATCGCCGCACTGCACCTCCTCGACCTTCTGCTTGCCGAGTCCCTCGAAAGTCATCAGCTCGCGGATTTTCGACTTTTCGACCGTTCCGTCACGCTTCACCAGCGAAACGTTCTGTCCCGCCTTCAACGTCCCGCGGCTCAAACGTCCCACGGCAATCCGTCCCACGTAAGGCGAATATTCGAGCGACGTAATCAACATCTGCGGCGTCCCTTCGACCACCTGAGCCGTCGGAATCTCCTCGATGATGCAGTCCAACAGCGGAATGATATCCGTCGTCGGCGTCTTCCAATCCGTAGACATCCACCCATTCTTGGCACTCCCGTAGATGGTCTTGAAATCGAGCTGCTCTTCCGTCGCATCGAGACTGAACATCAGGTCGAAAACCTGTTCGTTCACCTCGTCCGGCCGACAATTCTGCTTATCGACCTTATTGATGACGACAATCGGTTTCAGCCCCATCTCCAATGCCTTCTGGAGCACGAACCGGGTCTGGGGCATCGTCCCCTCGAAAGCGTCCACCAGCAGCAACACGCCGTCCGCCATATTGAGCACCCGTTCCACCTCGCCACCGAAGTCTGCGTGGCCCGGCGTGTCGATGATATTGATTTTGTAGTCCTTGTAATGGATCGATACATTTTTCGCCAGAATCGTAATCCCCCGTTCGCGTTCGAGGTCGTTGTTGTCGAGAATCAAAGTCTGCGACTTCTCCTGATCCCGCACCAGCTTGGCCTGAAGGATCATTTTATCCACCATCGTCGTCTTTCCGTGGTCGACGTGCGCAATAATTGCGATGTTTTTGATTTTCTGCATCTTGTTGAAATAAATCCGCCCACCCCGTTCCACAACAGGCTGCGCGGCCACAAAAGTAGCGGTTTCGGGGCAGATTATCAGCCTGATTGACAAAAAAAGTTGATCTTTGCAATCATGAAACGAATCGAACGGGTATCGCTCATCGGTTTGGGAGCCGTCGGGAGCGTGGTGGCGACCCGGCTGGCCGACAGCTTGGGCGACCGCTTTACGATTATTGCCGATGCCGCACGACAGGAACGGTTGCGGAACGAAGGCCTGCTTTTCAACGGACGACGTTACGACTTCGCGCTGACCGACAAAGACGAGCCCAAAGAGCTGATTCTCATTGCCACCAAAGCCTCGGCCCTACCCGAAGCGCTCGATGCCGCTGCACCTTTCGTGGGGCCCGGAACCATCGTGCTCTCGCTGCTGAACGGTATCGAAAGCGAAGAGACGGTAGCAGCGCGTTTTCCCAAGGCTCATGTGCTCTACTCCTATTTTCTGGGCCATCCGAGTCTGCGCGAAGGGAATCGGATTACGCACGACGGAAACTTCCGCATCTATTTCGGCGAAGCGCAAAACCTCACGCTGTCGCCTGAAGCCGAACGAGTCGGGCAGCTGTTCGAGCTGGCCGGTATTCCGTATGAAATTCCGCCGGATATGCGGTCGGCCTTGTGGCAGAAGTTCGTCATCAACATCGGTTGCAACCAGACCACTGCCCTGCTCCGCTCTCCTTACGGACACCTGCAACGCAACGACCGGGCCATGACGCTGGCCGTCGATCTGATGACCGAAGCGGCGGCTGTCGCCCGGGCGATCGGCATCGCACAGGCGGACGAGATGGTCGAGCGGGCCGTAGAAGTCATTCGTGCGATGAACCCCGACGGCAAGAGCTCCATGTTGCAGGACGCAGAGGCGGGTCGGCCGACCGAAATCGACATCTTCGCCGGGACGCTCTGCCGACTGGCGGACGAGCTGCGGATCCCCGTCCCGTTGAATCGGGCCGCCCTGCGAATTTTATCGGCCCAATAACAACCGATTATCAGAAATAACACCTATTTTTGTCATATATTTTCATCCAAATATCCACTAATAAATGAAGAGATTCTTCCTCGCAATCGCCGCTGTAGTAGCACTGGTTGCCTGCTCCGGCAAAACCGGAATCGAAAAAGAGTTGGTCGGCGCTTACAATGCGGAACTTGTATTGCCCGACTCCTTATTGGATGACACCACAGCAAGAAAGGCTGTGGAGATATTCTTACAATCCAAAATAGAGATGGACTTCCATTCGGACGGAACTATCCAAACGACGAAATCGCTGGGAGAAAACTCCGACACGGCAACGGGAAAATGGGAAATCAGAAACGACAGCCTGTTTATCCGGTGGAGTGAAACCAAAATACAAAATTGTCAATTGACGAAAACCGATGACGGTTTTATACTGAGCAATGACGGGTTGGATCTGGTGCTGACTCCGAAAAAGTAGTCCGTACCGAACTCGGCGCATCGTATCATAGCAAGTGCGGTTCCTCTGTATTACCACAGGAATCGCACTGCTGTTTTATCTGGCATACAATTTGCGCGGCAACTTTTCAGTCTATCGCCTCGTTCTCATGGAAACGACTCTCGCACACCACATAGCCGCCGTCGTGGCCGGTCTGGCCAGCGGTATCGTCAGCGAAATCGGAGGAGCCGGGTCGCTCATCTCGCTGCCGATGCTGATCGGATTGGGGCTGCCTCCCAGCGTGGCCAACGGTACGAACCGGGTGGGCGTGATGACGCAATATACGATGGGATACATCCGCTACCTGACCCATCGGCGCATTCCGCACCGCGAAGCGGCCATTCTGTCGGTCACCTTAGTGCTGGGCGCCATAGCCGGCGCTTTTTTCGCCGTCCGGATCGCCGGCGTCATCTTCAACTGGATCTTCATCGGGGTGATGATCCTCACCATCCTCTTCACCTTTTTCTCGCCTCCGCCGGCCGACCGGCCCGACAAAACGGCCGATCCCGTGGGGCGGTCGCGCCTGGCGGACTACGGCATCTTTCTCCTGCTGGGACTCTACTGCGGCATGATTCAAGCCGGAATGGCCTACCTGATGTATTACGTGCTGGTCACGCGGCTCCACACCGAGACCCGAACGGCCGACGCGATCAAAACCTATATGAGTATGATCGTCACGCCGTTCGCCCTGGCCGTCTTCGTCTGGTTCGGTCACATCGACTGGGAGCTGGGCGCCTGCGTCGCTCTCGGCGGCGGATTCGGAGGCTGGGTGGGCGAAAAATTCGTCGAACGCAAAGATACCCGGACGGTCAAAGACTGCTTCATGGTCGCCCTGATCCTGTCGGTCATCTATATGCTCCTTTTCGTCCAGCTCCATTTTCACGACGGAATCATGTATCTTTGAAATCCATCTTGATCACATCCGACATGACGACGCTTTCCGACAAAACGCTCGACCTGATTCGCCTCGACGACCACTCCCACCCGCTGGCCGAAGCGGCTTGGGCGATCTACGAACAGAGTTTCCCGCTCTGCGAGCAGCGACCTTTGGCGGAACACCTGCGAGCTTTAGGCGACCCGGCCTTTCATTACCACCTGTTGATCGAACGGGGCCGACTGGTCGGTCTGCTTTCGTGGTGGGACTGGGAGACCGACGAGGGGCAACGGTTCCGGTTCGGCGAACACTTCGCCATCGCGCCCGAAAAACGGGGCGGAGGATACGGTTCGCAGGCGCTGAAACTGCTTCAGGGGGACGGCTCCCGGCTGTTGTTGCTGGAGATCGACCCGCCACAGGACGAAGTCTCGCGCCGCCGCGAACGTTTTTATCTGAGCAACGGGATGTGCCCCAACTACGACTACGACCACGTCCATCCGTCGTTCCGCCCGACGACCGAACCTCACCGACTCTTTCTGATGAGCTATCCCCGACCGCTCACCGAAGCGGAATTCCGGGCTTTCCAACGATTCAACAACGAACGGGTGCTCAGCTACTCCGAACGCAAGTAATTCCGAGGCCTCCGACGCTTCCGAGAAAATTATTTTCCCGCAAAACTAAAATTATAGTTGTAGTTATCGAAACTATAACTATCTTTGTAGTACCAAAAACGGAATACCGCATGAAAAAGAGAGAAAAACCGACCGAACTGACCCGGGCCGAGCTGGAGGTGATGCAGATCGTATGGCGGCTGAAGGAAGCTTTTCTGGGCGAAGTGGTCGAGGAGTTTCGCGAACCGAAACCGGCGTATACGACCGTCTCGACAGTCATACGGACATTAGAGGCCAAAGGGTTTCTGGCCCATCGGGTGGTCGGGAAGAGCCACCGGTACTATCCGGCGGTGGGGCGCGACGAATACCGGTCGCACTTTATGCAGCGCGTGGTGCGCAACTTTTTCAACGATTCGCCGGGACAGGTGCTTTCGTTTCTGGCCGAGAGCGGTTCGCTGACGGTCGAGCAGTACGAAGAGCTGAAGCGAGTGGCCCGGCAGCTGGTGGAAACTTCTGAAAAATAACCCCTTCCAAACGTTTGCGTCATGTTTTCTCAAGGATACCTGATCGATGTCCAGTTGTGCATCGCGGCTTTGTGGCTGTTTTATGCCCTCCTGCTTCACCGGCATATTCCGCTGGGAGCGGCAAGAGGATACCTGTTGGGAATGTTTCCCGTAGGCTTGTTGTTGCCGCTGCTGCGTATCCCACTGTTACCGGCGCGGAAGGTTGCGGAGATGGTTTTTGTCGACACCACCGGATTTCCGGTACCGGAAACGATGGAGATGCCGGCAGTCGCTGTACCGGCGCCTATAGATTGGGGATTTTGGCTGGCCGTGCTGTACGGAACCGGGGGTGTGCTCTTCGTGGGACTTCAAGTGGTCGGGATCGTGCGCGTAGTGCGGCAAATCAGACATACCCGCATCGGAGAGGTGCTCTTTTCGCACAAAGTGGCGGGGGCTTACTCCGTTTTCGGGCGCATCTTCGTCGATCGACGATTCGCAGACTCACCGATGCTGGATTCGATTCTGGCCCACGAGCGCAGCCACATCGCTTACGGACACTCGTTCGATCTGTTGTGGATGAATCTGTGGCGGGCCGTGCTGTGGTTCCATCCGGCAGCCTGGCACTGCGGCCGGTTGATCCGCGAAATTCATGAATTTCAGGCCGATCGGGCGGTACTCCGCGAGGGGAACGCCATCGGGCCTTACATAGACCTTTTAATCGGCACGGAGGCAGGCATTTATCCCGGGACGGCCAACGCACTGTGCTATTCACTCACCAAAAAACGACTCAAAATGATGACACCTCGTGCAAACAGGAGCCGCCTCGGAGGCTACCTCCGACTGGCCTCTCTACCCCTCTTCACCGGTGCGCTGCTGGGCGCTTTCTCGCTCTCGACAAAAGCTGCCGCGCCGGCTCCGTCACAACCGCAGCCCGCCGAAACCGCTTTGCCGACGGTCGACACGCTGGACTCCAAAACCCTCTTCGAAGAGCCGGTCGAAGTACATTATCTCGACGGTCGAAAAATTCAGGAACCGGAATTCGACACACTTCGTGAATTGCTCGCCGAAGCCAAAACGATGATAAAAGACGGTCGAAGCCTTAACTCCGAAACACCTCGGGAACAACCGGCGGACTCTGCCGCCGGAACAAAGACTCATCAAGTGGGGGAGATCATCACCGTGCGGGTCACTCCCAAGGCCGACACTTCGAAAGTACCGCCGATCTACATCGTCGATGGCGTCGAATGCATCAAACAGGAAGTAGAGAAACTCGACTCTGAGGAATTTGAATCCATCACGGTTCTCAAAGGAGAAACTGCCATCCGTGCATATGGCGAACGGGCACGCGGAGGGGTCATCAGCATCACGACCAAAAATGCCAAGAATTCATCGGGGCGATATGCTGTACGGACGGCTTCAACAAACGAAATCGACAAATTAAAGCAGGAAAAAATCTCCGTTTTATCGAATAGCGGAGACGGCGCTCCGGCCCTGGCACTTTCGCAAGGTTCGCTCATCATTCAGCCTTACAATCAGAGAGATAAAAATTCAGCGACAAACTACAAAAACGGGAACGTCACGGTTTATCTGAGTAAAAAAGAACAGGAGGAGGGGGTGACGGTGGCCACGAAGCTCCTGAAAGATTGCCCCGAACGCTTCTACCTCGACAGCGAGAACAACTGGGTGCGCAATCGAAAACCGGTCAAAGTGATTCTTCACCGAGAGGCCGTCCCGACAAAAACGTCCACACCGAAGCGTCACTCTCGGGTCATCCCGGATTCGGTGCTTTTCAAAGAACTTCCCGGCAGCAGCTATCAGCGCATCGAAGACTGATACTCTCCATCAGCGGGGATTGCCTGTCGGCAATCCCCGCTTTGCCAATAATTCTCTACCTTTGCGGCCGGATATTTAGATAACCCCCAATGGTGAAAGACAAATTATGGACCGGCAGTTTCTGGGCGGCCTGCGGCGCGAACTTTCTGATGTTCTTCGCCTTCTATATGCTGCTGCCGATCCTCCCGATGTTTCTGGCCGACCGGTTCGCCGTCACGAAATCAACCGCCGGGCTGATTCTTTCGTCCTACACCATCATGGCGCTGCTCTTTCGGCCTTTCGCCGGGTTCATGGTGGACAGCTTCCCGCGAAAACCGCTCCTGTTGATCTGCTACACCTTTTTCATCTCCTACTTCGGCGGCTATATGCTGGCAGGCGTGCTGACGGCGTTTATCATCCTGCGGGCGACGCATGGAATGGCGTTCGGCATGGTGACCGTCTCGGTCAACACCGTGGCGATCGATGTCATGCCGGCCTCCCGACGGGGCGAAGGGATCGGCTATTTCGGCGTATCGACCAATCTGGCTATGGCCATCGGCCCGATGGCGGCCCTGATGATTCACGACGCCACGCCCGATTATAACTGGATTTTCGCGACCGCTTTGGGAGTGGGATTGATCGGATTGTGCGTCGGTTCGTTCGTGCGCGAGAAGAAGACCGAAGCCGTGGGAGCCAAACAGACCTTGTCGCTCGACCGTTTCCTGCTGCTCAAAGGGATTCCGGGGGCGGTGACGACACTCTTCCTTTCGTTCGCTTACGGCGTGCTGAGCACCTATGTGGCCGTGTATGGGGTCGAAGAGGTGGGGCTGACCAGCGGAACGGGGATGTTTTTCGTCTGCCTGTCGGGCGGACTGGTCGTATCGCGCCTGATATCCGGAAAACTCATCAACCGGGGCTATCTGACGGCGGTCAGCAAGGCCGGCATAGTGCTTCTGATCGCGAGCTTCCTCTGTTTCGTTTTCCTGAAACACCCGCTGTCGTTCTACGGATGCGGCGTTTCGATCGGCGTGGGGTACGGCCTGCTCTGTCCGACGCTCCAGACGATGTTCATCAATCTGGCCCACCACAACCAACGCGGAACGGCCAATGCCACCTACCTGACTTCGTGGGATTTCGGCGTGGGATCGGGGGTTTTGTTAGGGGGGATTATCGCCCAGCACACCTCCTACTCGTCGGCTTTTCTGCTCGGCACCTTCTTGCTGTGCATCGGACTGACGCTCTTTTTGCTGTGGGCAGGCCCCTATTTCAATCGAAATAAGTTGAGGTAAACACAACGGGGGCGAGTTTTTCGAAAAAAAACTCGCCCCGGCTCTTTATTTGGTCTGTTGCAGGGTGGAAAACCGCCACCAGGCGATACACATCCACAAGGTACAAAGTCCCAAAATAATCAGATTCAGCATCACCACCCCGTTGATCCGAGACAGTTCGACCCACGTCAGGTAAGGTGCCAGCGTCACCATGAAGCTCAACGGATTGCATAGCACGAATTGCACCAACACCGTCCACAAAAACGGGTGTCGCCGGAAGAGCGCCGCCCCGGCCAGAAAAAAAGCCATCGTGGAGAGAACGTGCAATCCGTACAGACTCATCATCAGGCCCCACCAGGAAGCCCGGGAACTCTCCACAACGGATGCCCAACCCTTCGCAAACAAGGTAAACAGATCATCGAACCCCAGCCATTCCGCCCAAAACAGGTCGTTCAACCCGACAATCGCCAGCAGAATAACCGGCACGGCCACGAAATTTTTCAACACCACCCACACGAACTTTTCGCTCTGCGCCGCCGGCACCATAAACGCCTCGACCGCCCGGCCGTGAGAGGAATAGCGTCTGAAACTGCGCGATAGGTTGAACATCACGGCAATCCCCCACCCTACTCCGACGATCATCCGCGGCACGAGATAGCCGTACATGTCATGCACCTCCTTGCGTCCGAAAATCGTATCGGTGTTCCAAGCCATATAGATCATCAGGCAAAAGAGCAGGCAACCGCCCAGCCTCAGCCCCCAGGCGCGCCGCTCACCCGCCAGTTCGGCCCGAGCCACCTGGCCCAGCCGTCTCCAGGAAAATGAATCTTTCATACGTTTCAGCCCCGATTGAAAAGATTTTTAATCGCCTCGCGATTGGCAACCGCAGCGTTGAACAACAACTCCATATCCAACGGCGAATCCGCTCCCGCCTCGTTCGGTCGCACTCCCCATCGTCCGTGAATGGTCTCTTCGGCATACAAGGCCGGCTCGTTCTCCTCCAGCCGCACGAACTGCAACCGCCGGGTAATCTCATCCGTCGTGGCGTTCAGCAAGATTTCGCTGCCGTCGAGCACCACCACCGAGTCGATCAATCGATCCAGATCGCGCACCTGATGGGTCGAAATCACCACCGTCCGCCCCTCGTCCATCGCCGCAGCGACCACCCGCCGAAAAACGCTCTTCGACGGAATATCCAGCCCGTTGGTCGGCTCGTCCATCAGCAACAACGGCGTCCGGCAGGCAAGGGCAAAAGCGATGCAGGCCTTTTTCTTCTGCCCGAGCGACATCCGATGAAACGGCTGGGTCTCCGACACCTCCAACTCGCGCATCAGGTCGGCCAACTGTTCATGCGAAAAATCGGGATAAAAGCAACCGTACACCCGGGCATATTCCCGCATATTCATCCGCGGCAGGTCGAACTCCTCGGGCACCAGAAAAATCTGAGACAAAAAGGTCGGTTCGCGCCGTTTCGGCGTCCGGCCCAAGACCGACACTTCGCCCGCCTTCGGAAACAGCAATCCCGCCGTCAGCTTCAGCAGCGTGCTCTTCCCCGCCCCATTCTTCCCCAGCAGACCGTAGATCGCTCCGCGGCGCAGGTCGAAGTTCAAACCGTGGAACAACCGCTCGTTCCGATAACTGAACGATACATCTTGAAATCGTATCATGCGTTTTTCAAATTTGATTTCGGATTATTTTTTCAGCGGCCTTTTCAGCAAGAGCCACCGGCCGAAAGTCAGGCCGAAGAGCGTCCAAATAACTAATTTGATGACGACTACCTCCCATCGCCAATATGATGATTGAGCGAACCCGAAATAATTGACGATCTCGGTAAAGAGCATGACACTATAAGCCCAACCCAATCCCCCGAGCACCGTCCGGCGCGTCCAGTTCTCGCTGTTGAAAAGTTTCATGGGAAAGATTTTTCCCTGCAAAATAGCCCTTTTTGCCCAAACCGCCAACTTATCGGCGGAAAAATTTATCTTTGTCTGCCATGCAAAACAACTCTCTTACCCGGATTCCGTGGCTCGATTTATTGCGCATCACGGCCTGCTTCCTGGTAGTCTTCTCCCACAGCGGCGACTTCTTCGTCGCCCGCTTCGATGAAGACCGGACAGCCTTTCTGTCGGGCGTCTGCTGGGGCAGCCTGATGCGCGCCTGCGTACCATTGTTCGTCATGATCTCCGGCGTACTGCTCCTGCCGGTTCGGACGGATATGGGAACTTTTTATCGCCGGCGACTGGGACGCATACTCGTACCGCTGCTCTTCTGGAGCCTGCTGACCCCCCTTTTCTACCGGGCCTACGGACACGCCGAAGGGGCGAATGCCGTTTACTATATCGCCTCGTTCCCGCTGAACTTCAATTATGTCACCACGCCGCTGTGGTACCTCTATATGTTGGCAGGGCTCTACCTGATTCTGCCGATCGTCTCGCCGTGGGTGGCGCAGGCCTCGCGGAAAGACTTGAAACGATTCCTGTACCTATGGGGATTCACCCTCTTCATTCCTTATATCCGAGTTCTGGCCCCGTTCTTCGGCTACGTCGGCAACTACGGACACACCGGTATTTTCGGCGAGTGCGACTGGAACCCGTTCGGGACATTCTACTATGTCAGCGGCTTTCTGGGATACCTGATTTTGGCCCACTATTTAAACCTCTACCCTTCCCGCCGGTCTAAGAAACAGATACGCATTCGATCGGCCATCTGTTTTGTGACAGGATACGCCCTGACCTGCGGCGGATTTATCTGGACACAGCGCTACTTCCCGACCGACTACGCCTACCTCGAAATCCCGTGGTTTTTCACCGGATTCAGCGTCTTTTTGATGACCTACGGCGTATTCACGGCTTTACAGACGGTTCGGATTTCGAACCCGCGGACGCAGGCCCGGCTCGGACGGTGGGCGTCGCTGACCTTCGGAATCTACCTGTGCCACTTTTTCATCGTACAGGTGACATACGATTTCGTGAAACAGTACGTCGAATGGCCGCCTTACCTCCAGATACCGTTGATCGCTGCAGCGACTTTCGCGGTTTCGGCCGGTGTGGTACGGTTATTGCAGAAACTGCCTTGTCACAAATACTTAATCGGATAAAAGTCATGAAAAAAATGCTTTTTATCGCTTCGGCACTCCTGATGATCGGTGCCGGGAGCGCATGGGCCCAGGGAACAGACCTCGACAAACAGATTCCGTACGTCGAAATCAGCAGTTCGGCCGATACGGCGGTGATGCCCAATAAGTTCCGCATCGCAATCGGCATTTCGGAGGCACCGAGCAAAGGGAAGACCACCATCGCCGAGCTGGAACGATCGTTGGCCACGGCGCTCGACGCTGCCGGAGTGGACATCAAAAAACAACTGGTCATTACCAGCCAGTCCAATGCCAGCGGCAAACGGAAAGATGTCTACCAATACAAGAACTACCTCTTGACGCTGACCGAGCCGAATCAGGTGGAAGCCGTTTTCAATGCTTTGCAGACGAACGGCATATCGAACGCCTCGTTGAGCCAGAGCACGCGCAGCGATTTGCGGGAGCTTCAGGCACAGGTTCGTGTCAAGGCGATGCGGAATGCTCAGATCACCGCATCGGAACTCGCTGCTGCGCTCGGACAGCGGATCGGCAAGGCGATCTACATTCAGTCCTACTCGTCGGCTCCGGAAGCCGGTCTCGTCATGCTGCGCAGTAAGGCTGCCGGGGTGATGACCGGAAATGCCGTTCAGGACGATGCCATGTCGAACCTCCGGTTCAACGACGTGCGGGTGAACCAGAATGTCACGGTACGCTTCGTGTTGGAATAATTTAACAGATTCCACCGATTCTGTTCATCCTTTCACAAAACAGCGGGTAAATCCCGCTGTTTTTCGTATATTGCGCTCGGAAACGGAATTACGAAAAATTTTTAATAACCCTTCTATGACTTTCGACATCGAGATGATCCAGCGGCGGTATGCCACGATGCCCGACGGAGTCGATCGGGCGCGGCGGACGACCGGTCATGCCCTGACGCTGGCCGAAAAAATCCTGCTGACGCACCTCGCCGACGACACCCAGCGACCGGTTTTCCGACGCGGCGAAGACTACGTCCATTTCGCTCCGGATCGGGTGGCCATGCAGGATGCCACGGCACAGATGGCCCTGCTCCAGTTCATGAATGCCGGACGCGAGCGGGTGGCGGTGCCGACTACGGTGCACTGCGACCACCTGATTTTGGCCGATCGGGGGGCAAACATCGACCTAGCGGCTGCCCGGGAGGTCAATCGGGAGGTCTATGACTTTTTGTCGTCGGTGTCGAACAAATACGGAATCGGATTCTGGCGACCGGGAGCCGGGATTATTCATCAGGTGGTGCTCGAAAACTACGCCTTTCCGGGCGGGATGATGATCGGCACGGACTCGCATACGCCGAATGCCGGCGGGCTGGGGATGATCGCCGTGGGGGTCGGCGGAGCCGATGCCGCGGATGTGATGGCCGGAATGGCGTGGGAGTTGAAGATGCCGCGCATTATCGGCGTGCGGCTGACAGGGCGGCTGGGCGGCTGGACATCGCCGAAAGATGTGATTCTGAAGCTGGCAGGCATCCTGACCGTCAAAGGGGGGACGAACGCCATTATCGAATACTTCGGGCCGGGGACGGAGACCATCTCGGCGACCGGGAAAGCCACGATCTGCAACATGGGCGCGGAGGTGGGAGCGACGACCTCGCTCTTTCCGTACGACGCACGGATGGGCGACTACCTGCGGGCGACCGGGCGGAGCGACGTGGCCGAGCTGGCCGACGGAGTGGCTGCAAGTTGTTTGCAAGCGGACGCTACGGTGCTGGAGCATCCGGAACGGTACTACGACCGGGTGATCGAGATCGATCTTTCGACGCTGGAACCGTACATCAACGGGCCGTTCACGCCGGATGCGGCGGCACCGATCTCGGAATTCGTGCGTATGGCTCGCGAAAAGGGCTATCCGGAACGGATGGAGGTCGGACT
>NZ_CAJTUJ010000044.1 GCF_910579375.1 uncultured Rikenella sp. | reverse complement strand
TGCATGAAAAATCCGTCGCCCGCCCGCTTAAAGAGGGATTTCACTCGTTTTGCGGTGAGCAAAATCAAGATGAAATCCCAGCGGGCGACGGCAGCGGCGGAGCGAAAGCGGAGCCGCAGTGAGGCGGACACGGGTCGGAGAGTTGGGCTATGCTTTTTAACATGCTTTGAGCTGAGAGCGAATAGCTAATTCCCCGTGACAACGGTCGGCCCGCAGCCCCCGGATGCGGAGGGCCGAAATACGCCGCTTGCGCTTCGTATTCGTCCTCCGCTGGCTGCGGCCGAAAACAAATTGATTGGTTTTTGCGACTCGCAGAATCGCGCAGTTCGCCGCCACC
Source organism: uncultured Rikenella sp. (assembly GCF_910579375.1). Lineage (GTDB taxonomy): Bacteria > Bacteroidota > Bacteroidia > Bacteroidales > Rikenellaceae > Rikenella. The sequence continues at coordinate 13,119 of NZ_CAJTUJ010000044.1, read as the reverse complement.
CCACGCGGCGGACTGCAACTCGACGGAGCTCGTTGCACTCCCCGCTGGCGGCGAACAGCTTAAAAGAGACGAATGGGCCGAATTCTTGCGACTCGTAGAGTCGCGCGGGCCGGAGCCACCCCCGGCGTAGGGCCGCAATCTTGCGATGCTCGTTGCGCCCACGCTGGCTCCGGCCGCTAAAGTCAAGCCAGTTAGGGTAGTTCCACCCCATTGTCCACCGCGGGCATGCGTCCCCGTTTATTCCGAGAGGCAACGCAACTGAAAACCGTAGCCACGATAACTTGCATGGTTGGAACTGAGCCACGTTACGTGGAAATTCAAGTTCAGACTACCGAGAGATCCGTCAATCGTTGAAGACCAACTGTAACCGAGACTTCCGACGCCCATTAATTCGCCCAGCCACCCATCGATTCCCGCATCGCGGTAGCCCGGGGCGGGCCGCGTGATCCGCAAAATCTGAATAGAAAAGTGGGCCCAAGCCCGGGTTCTAAGTCCCCGATCGGTTCCGTCGAAAGCTCTCCGTCCCCGTTTATTCCGAGAGGCAACGCAACTGAAAACTGGAAGCGCGGTCTGTCATGTGGTTGAGATAAAGCGCTGTCGCGTAGAAGCGCAGATAGATGCTTTCCGTGCCGCTGGTTGAAGAACCCCAGTTGTATCCGCCGTTGCCGACGTATACCAACTCGCCCGAGGTGCCGCCGCGGAAGCCCGGGGCGGGATGCAGGAAAAAGAGAGTCAAGAAAAATCCGCGCAGTCGTGCCGTAAAGCGACCGCGCGTGAAGAATGCGGAACCCGAAAAAGAAAGACTACCTGACCCCCTCCAGGGTCGACGTCGGCAGATTACCCAGATTCCCCTGCCAGTAAAGCTCCCCCTTCGAATTGACCAAAATCGTGTAAGGCACGTATTGGACATGGAACGCCCGATAGACCCTTCCGTCCGGATCCGAGCCGATAAAATAACGTTCGCCGTACCTCGCCCGGAGCGAATCCAGCGTCGTTGCCGCTACGCCTCTGGTCAGCACCACGATTTGAATCCCCCGATTCCCATTCCCGTGCCGGTGTTGAATCTCAGCCAATTTTGGGAAAAAACGAGCCGACGAAGCATTGTCCGGCGCATAAAACTCGATCAGCATCGGAGCCTCCGTCCGCGGAGGCAGTGTGCTCCATGCCACCCCTTTGAGATCCGGCACCCGCGAACCGATGACCAGTTTCTGCGCCCGCGTCGCCACCGCGCCGCTGCCGAGCATCAGACCAAGTAAGATAAGCACTTTTTTCATTGCGTCGTTCGGTTTGGATTAGTCCGCCAACTGTTGCATCTCGATCAATTTGTGGTAGATGCCCTCGACCGCCATCAATTCGGCGTGCGTTCCCTGTTCCGCAATCCGTCCCGCCTCGACCACGATAATCTTGTCCGCATGCTGAATCGTGCTCAGCCGATGCGCGATCACCAGCGAAGTCCGCCCCCGCAGCAGCGACGACAGCGACTCCTGCACCAGCCGTTCGCTCTCCGTGTCCAGTGCCGAAGTCGCCTCGTCCAGGATCAGGATTTCCGGGTTGCGCAACACCGCCCGCGCAATCGAAATCCGTTGCCGCTGCCCCCCCGACAGCTTCATTCCCCGGTCGCCGATATTGGTCTGAAACCCCTGTTCCGTCGCCATGATGAAGTCGTAGGCATTCGCCACCCGCGCCGCTTCCATCACCTCCTCCAGCGTTGCCGAGTCGTTCCCCATCCGGATATTCTCCTCGATCGTGTCGTTGAACAGAATCGTCTCCTGCGCCACAATTCCCATCTTGGCCCGCACGCTTTCGATCCGATAGTCGCGCAAGTCTGTTCCGTCCACCAGCACCGCCCCCTTGGCCGGATCGTAGAACCGCGGAATCAGGTCGGAAATCGTCGACTTACCTCCCCCCGAAGGCCCCACCAGCGCAATCGTCTGCCCCTTCGGAATCGTGAACGAAATATCCCGAAGCACCTGCTTGTCCTCGTAAGAGAACGAGACGTTCCGGAACTCGATCCCCTCCTTAAACTCGGCCAACACCCTGGCATCCGGTCGATCCGTGATGGCCGCCTCCGTGTCCATCATGCCGAGAATCCGTTCCCCAGCGGCGATCCCCTGATTGATGTTTCCGAACGCGTCCGCAATGGCCCGCGCCGGCCGCGTCACCTGCGAGAAAGCCCCGAGGTAGGCGATAAAGGCCGCCGCCGTGAGGTCGCCGTTCAGAATCATATTCCCCCCGTAGACCAGAATAAACGACAGCGAAGCCACCCCCAGAAACTCGCTCATCGGCGAAGCCATCTGTTGTCTCCGCGCAATGGAGCGCATAATGTCGGAATACTTTCCGTCGAGGGCGCGGAATTTCCGGTCGATATAATCGGTTGCATTGTATCCCTTGACCGTCTTGATGGCGCCGAGCGACTCGTCGAGCAGCGAGACCATCTCACCGAACGCCTCCTGCCCTTCGGTCGCCGACTTGCGCAGCCGTTTGACGATGTAGCCGATGCAGAGCGCGATGACCGGCAGTACCGCCAGCGTGAACAACGTGAGGTGGAACGAGATGCCGATCAGGAGAATGAAATAGCCGATCAGCAGGAAAGGCTCTTTGAAGAAGACCTGAAACGTACTGGTGATACAGAACTGCACGACCTGTACGTCCGACGTGAGTTTCGAGATGATGTCTCCTTTGCGTTCGTTGCTGAAATAGCCTACCTGGAGCCGGATCACGCGGTCGAACATCTGGTCGCGGATCTGTTGCAGGGTGTGGATACGCAGATTTTCGAGCGTGCGTTGGGCGAAGTAGCGGAAAACGTTGCTCAGGAAGACGATCACGACGGTCAGAATGGCCAGCATGAAGAGCAGGTCTTTGATCGTATACCCTGCGCCGGCAATTCGATAGAGGCCGTAGTTCATCACCGCTTTGGCGTAGTCGGTGCTCAGCTCGAACGGCGGTATCGTTGTCACAGCCTCCATCATTGACTTCGCATCGAACATCGTCTGAATGATGGGGATGATCATGGCGAAGGTCATCGTGTTGAAGATCGTGTGGAGCACGATGCAGATGAAGTACGGCACGGCGTACCGCCCGTAGGGACGGCCGAACCGGAGGATGCGGAAGTAGGTGTTCATGCGGGTAAAGATAGCGGTTTTTTCCGGTTCTGCGTTTCCCGGTTTTTGTCGGCGGGGTCCGCGTTACAGCGGATCGGCTTCGGCGATGGCCCGCACCGTCGGAAAAGCCTTGCGCACCCGGGCCAGCGCCTCCGTCAGAATGGCTTTGGCCCGCGCCACCGGCCGTTCGCGTTCGATGCGGAGGAGGATGTGGAGCATGTGCAGGTTCTGTATCCGGTCGACCTGCGGTTCGTAGGGGGGCGAGACGCGCCGACCGAACCGTTCGCGCAACAGGGCCTCGCACAGTTGTGCCGCCGCCGCCGTCAGCGACTTGCTGCGGTGGCGGAAGGTGATTCGCAGCATCCGGACATAGGGCGGATAGAGCAGCTGGTGCCGCTCCTGCATCTCGTGGCGGTAGAAGCCCTCCGTGTCGTGGTTCGTCACAGCGATCAGGGCCGGATGGAGCCGGTGGGAACTCTGGATGACCAGTTCGCCGCTCCCGTCCGCCGGGAGCAGGGCTTTCAGCTGCATCAGCAGCTGGAATGCCCGTTCGGCGGCCCGGAAGTCGGGATGGGCCAGCAGGCTGTCGGCATGGATCACGCCGACGAGTCCCGTCTGGTCGCCGCTCCGGGCCGTGCGGGCCACCATCTGTGTCCCGACCAGAATCTCGGTCTCGCCCTCGGCGAAGTCGGTCAGGATGCGTCCCGCCGCCCCTGCGCCCCGCATCGTGTCGGTGTCCATCCGGGCGATGCGGGTGCCGGGGAAGAGCTCGGCCATCTGCTCTTCGACGCGCTCCGTGCCGATCCCCCGCGGCGTCAGGGCCTGCATGCCGCAGGCCGCGCAGGTCGAGACGTAGGGTTGCGACCAGCCGCAGTAGTGGCACACCAGCGCCGAGGCCTCTTTGTGGTAGGTCAGTGTGACGTTGCAGTGGGGACAGGTCGGTGTCGCGCCGCAAGCCGCGCATTCGACGTAAGGAGCGAACCCGCGGCGGTTCTGGAAGAGGACCACCTGCCGCCCCGCTTGCAGCGTCTCTTCGATCCGGCGGCGCAAGTAGGTCGAGACGACTCCGCGGCCGCGCTCCAGCACGGCGACGCGCGGTCGCCGGACATCGTCTGCGGCCGGCACGACGACCGATCCGTATTTTCCGCCTTCGGCCCGGGCGTTGAGCCAGCTCTCGGCCGAAGGGGTCGGGCTGACGAGCAGCGTCCGGGCTCCGTGCAGCCGGGCGAGCATCAGGGCCGTGTCGCGGGCATGGTAACGCGGAGCGGGGTCGCTCTGGCGGTAGTTCGAGTCGTGTTCGCGGTCGACGATAAGGAGTCCCAACCGCTCAAAAGGCAGAAAGAGGGTGGAACGAGTCCCGACGACGATTCCGACGCTTTCGGGCTCTTCGATCAGGCGTTGCCAGGCCGCGCTCCGCGCCCGGTCGGTGAGGCGGGAGTGGTAGACCAGACAGCGGGTTCCGAAAGCGGCCTGAAGGGCGTTGGTCAGCCGGACGGTCAGCACGGTGTCGGGCACGAGCAGCAGGGTCTGATACCCGGCCTGCATCTGCCGGGCCGCTAAAGCGATGTACAGGGCGATCAGCTTTTCGCCGTAGTCTGCGATTTCGCCGCTCAGCAAGAGGGTTTCGTCGGTCTCGAATGCGTTTTGGATCGACTGTAGCGTGGAGGTGTCCGTGATTGCCGGAGATTCCGGCAGTGGCGGCGCGGTTTCGGCCTTCGCCGCCGTTCGGTGCAAGGTGGCCGGGACGATCTCCTGCTGTTCCAGCACGCCCCGTTCGACGAGCCGGAGCACGATGGCGGCAGGTACCGTTTCAGTGATGTCGGCGCGCGCCACCCAGAGCTTTTGGGGATCGTCCGGCGCCAGCTCCGGCTCTCCGTCCGCTCCGACCGGCAGGAAAGAGAGGTAGCTCAGCAAGGCTTTGCACTGTGCTTTGGCGCGCCGGATCTCTTCGAGCGTTTCGGCGATTTTCGAGGCGGAGCGGTACCCCACGGCGAGTCGCACATACAGCTCGGCGGTCGGTCGATAGCTTCCGTCGCGAATCCCGGTGGGCACGGCGGCTTTGAAGACCTCGCCGGGGGTGCAGAGGTAGTAGTCGGCCACCCACTCCCACAGCCGGAGCTGTTCGGGCCGGACGAACGGCCGTTCGTCGAGGATTTCGAGTACGGTTTTGGGTGGATTTTTCGATTCCGGCGGCGTGTCGTGGAGCCGGAGCACGATGCCTTCGCAGACTTTGCTTTTGCCGAGCGGCACGCGCACGCGCATCCCGACTTCGACCGGCCGCTCGTCGGGGAGACGGTAGGTGAAGGCTCTCGGCAGGGCGAGCGGCAGGAGGATGTCGGCAAAGATCATCTTATCGGTGGGCGTTTGACACGGGTCTTGTTCGCTTGGGCTGGAGGCGGCCCGTGGTTCGAGGCTGCGCGACTCCGCCCCGGGCTTCTACGAACCCAGCATGGGTGCGTTGGGCGGCTGCGGCACCGGCGGTTATAGCAGGTCGTCTACATCCTACGATGCAGGCGATCACTACCTCGGCGTGTACTTAAATTTCGGTGCCACGTGGTTCGGCCCCAGCACTGCGGCGCAACGCGCCTACGGTTTTCAGTTGCGTTGCCTCTCGGAATAAACGGAGCGGCCTGGTTTCGAGTTTAGCGCAGGAACAGCTCCACTTCGACAGGAGCCGTCGCCCCGTTGTCCGCCTCTTTCGGCGTGACGAACGAGACCCGCTGCACCCGACCCGCATCGTCTGTGAATTCCGCCGCCAGATCTTTGCCGAACGGCAGGTAGAGCGTCAGGTAATCGTTCATGTCCGCCGTCGGCCCCGCCGTTTTGCCTGCCGCCACCATATTTCCCTCCGTATCCGTGATGCGGATATCGCATGCCGCCCGGTCGGCGCTGCTGCGCCCGCCCTCCTTGTTCAGGAATGCCCGAATGACGACCGGCGCCCCGTTTTTGGCTTCCGCCATTTGGGCGTTGTAGAGGTCGATGTAGAAATCCGTCACGTCGATCCCCGGCACATTCCGGTTTTCGAAGTCCCACACCATCGGGAAGTGCAGCCCCGTCGGCCGCCACGACGTAGCGTACATCCAGTAGATCGGGTCGCTCTTATCCGCCTTGCCGGCCCGTTCCAGAAACCAGCTGCGGTTCAGCGCCGGCGTCGGATAGTACTCCGTGAAGTACCACTTGCCGTCGATCCACACCTCCGTCCAGTTGTGGTTCCCCTCTTTCGACACCCACAGCGGAGTCCCCGCGATGCGCGACGGAATCCCCATCGTCCGGAAAGCGTCCGTCAGCAGAATCGAAAGCCCGCTGCACGATGCCATCCCGATCTCCATCGACTCGCCCGGCGATTGGTGCGGTTTCCGACGCTTGGTGTTGTACTCCACTCCCACGAGGTGTTGCAACTCCTTGTTAATGGTGTCGATAGCCTGCCGGACGTCGGTCGTTCCGGCCACCAGCGGCGACAGCTTCTCCCAGAACATCGCCCGCCACGGTTCACGCCGCTCGTTCATCGAGGCGTAGGGCAGCACGTCGTTATAGAAGACCGAATCCGGCAGCGTTTTGGCCCACGGGAAGGTCTCCCGCGCCCGGTAAGCCCACTCCACCTCGCCGAGCAGGAAGTCGGCGGTCAGCGTATCCCGGTCTCCCTCGGGCATATAGGCGATCAGGTAGGCCATCCCTTCGCGTTGCTCTTCGGGGGCGCGTTCCATGGCTGCGGTCAGCTCCCGTCCGTTGTCGCCCGCCGCGGCGATGTTGGCATACAGATCGGCTGCCAGCTTCGGATCGAGTCCGTACGGTGTACCGGTACACGAAAAGGTCAGTGCCGCAGTTGCCAGTGCGCCTAAAAGTGAAATCTTTTTCATCGTTCGTTCTGTATTTGGATGCGTGTCGAATGACAACAAAGATAGGAATAAATGTGCCCGGAATGATACAAAATTACGCAGGTACGGCCCCATATCCCACACGGGATATGGGGCCGTACCCCGTGGTTGTGCGCGTGGCTGCCCGCTACTCTTCGTAGAAGAGTTCGAGGGTAGCGTGGTTGCCGTTACCGTAGTCGATCCCGATTTTTGAAATGTATTCACCGGCGGATTCATATTCGTATTTTACGGTAAATGATTCTCCGTCCGCATCGGTTAGGGTAAGTTGTTTCGGCAGGTATTTTGAGCGCGTTCCTCCGATACCCAATAAATAAGCGTCGAGGATCGCGAGGTCGTCGATGATGTCTCCGAACAAATAATTGCTACCGATCAAATCCAGGTTGAGGTTGTTCGGCACGGATGTGTTCGGGGTCAGGTCGACTGTATAAGTCCCGAAATATCCTCCGTCTTCGATCTCTTTTTCGACAATGGAATATTTTTCCAGACAGCCGTCTTTCCCTATCGTCAATTCACCGGTATAGGTGTCGGTTATACCTTCTTCCGTTAGCGAAAAAACGAATCCGGTTAAATAACCGTTGTCCGAATAAGTGTACTCTTTGGTCTCCCATTTTGAACCCTCCTCTTCTACGGTGCAATTTATCGCTCGTCCATTCTCTACACGAAATTCAGCCTGACTATATTCGTCATTGCCGTCATCGTAACTTATTTTGATTTTGTCTTGCAGGTATTCGATTTTCGAACCGTCGTAATAAGAATCACCTGTTGAGCTGGTTTGAATTCGAGTCAGTCTGCCTGCGTCATCGTATGAATAATTTGCCGTATAAGTTCCTTCGTCATCCGTCAGGACAGATTTTACGATCTTTTTCGGCAGGATATCCGGCGCGGCGGTGAAGTACATCTTACCCAGCGGCCATTCGCCGCCGTCCTGTTTCAGGATGATGCTCTGCTCGCCCGACACGGTGGTGGGGGCCGTAAAGGTGATGGAGGTCGAGGTGTGGCCGGTCACGGTGGCCTGTACGTCGCCGGTAGCCTTGGTCAGCGCGCGAAGCCAGATTTCGCTGTTCTCGGTAAAACCGCTCCCTTGGATCGTTACCGCCGAACCGGCCGGGATGGGGTTCTCGGCGCTCGAGGTCGGCAGGATCGCGCCCGAGACCGGACAGGTCGTGCCGTTGTCCTCCTTCTTGCAACCGAACATCAGGGCAGCGGTCAGCACAAAAAACAGAAGTTTTTTCATAACCATGAAAATGAAAATGGCCTCTTCCCGATACCCCGAAGCAGAGATGTAAACACTGGATTGAAAAGAAGAAGTGTGGGTATCGTGACTTTGTTTTCAGATAGTGGGTTCTGGTAAACCTCGAAAGTAAAAACAAGCAACAATCCCACACCATACCCCATAAGACAAGGTATAGAGCAAGGGCTTCGGGCTTGTTCTCCTTTCGAATAAATTTACCAGATTTACTATCGAGAACAAACTCAAACACTTCTCATGTTTAAGCTGATATGTCTGCCCGGGTCGCGCGGACTCGGACGGGACAAAGATAGCTTAAATTTTCGGAACGGGAAGTGTTCACCGCCTTGATTGTGGGATTGTTGCCGGGGCGAAAGTACGGATTTCTTCCGTCTCGGGCGAAAATTGACCGAGAATCGTTAATTTTGGCAGTATCATGAAGAAATGGCTGCTTTTGTTTTTGGGAGTGGGGTGGAGCACGGTTGCGGAGGCCCGGTCACTGCGGGTGAGCCCTGCGACGGTGCAGTTGGGCGAGGTGGCGCTCCGGTCGAAAAACCGGGTCGAGCTGGTCTGTGTGAATGATTCGGATCGGCCGGTGGTGATCCGCGACGTCCGGACGGACTGCACCTGCACCAAACCGTCGTGGCCCAAAGCGCCGGTGATGCCGGGCGACAGCGTGCGGGTGAGCGTCGTCCTCACGCCGACCGATCGGGGGGCGTTCTACAAAACGCTGCGGTTCGAGACCGTGCCGGCCACGGACCCGGCTCCGCAGGTGGTCTTGCGCGGGAAAGTTTATTGAACTTTGGTGCAGCGGAGGTCGAGCGACGAGCTATTGCCGTATCGCATCACAAGCTGGCAGTAGCTCGGCGACAGCGAAACGACCTCATAAGTCAGAAACGGCGTCCGTTCGCCGGGCGCGTAGACCGCCACGTCGAACCGCTGCGCCTGCCACGTGTGAGGTACGGAGGTAGTCCAGAGCGCGCCCTGCATCCGGTACTCGCCATTCGACTCGAAGGTCAGGCCGGTGCGCGGAAATTCCGCCTCGCCCTCCGGCGTCGTAACGTCCAGGAACCGGTTGCCGGTCTGCGGAAGCTCGAAAGCGTGCCACGTGCCGTTGTTCCGGATCTCCGTAATGCGCCAATAGCCGTACAACGCCTCCGGATCGTAGTTCAGGCGTTCTTCGTCTTCTTCCTTCGAGCAGCTGCACAAGACGAACAGCGCGCTCAACGCATACAAAATCTTTTTCATAGCGGTCTTCGTGTTCGGCGGGTCGATCCGTGTTCTGGGCGGAAAAACGGACCGAGGATACGAACAAAGTGTTATTCTGAACAAAGATAGTCCGATTTTTTCTTTCTCGCTCGGATTGTTATTTCAGAAACAAAACCCTAACTTTGTCGTTATCGGTTCCGCAGCGGGGCCGGAGTGAATCCAAACTTTTTAATAACCACCACATTATGAATCTTTCTCACATCGAACACCTGGGTATCGCGGTCAAAAGCCTCGATGCGGCGATCCCGTATTACGAAAAGGTACTCGGACTCAAATGCTACAATATCGAAGAGGTGGCGGATCAGAAGGTGCGGACGGCGTTCTTCCGGGTGGGCGATACGAAAATAGAGCTCCTGGAGCCGACGTCGGAGGATAGCACGATCGCCAAGTTCATCGAAAAACGGGGCGAGGGGATTCATCACCTGGCGTTCGCTGTGGCGGACGGGGTGGCTGCGGCGCTGGCGGAGTGCGACTCCAAGGGGGTGCAGCTCATCGACAAGGCGCCGCGACGGGGGGCGGAAGGCTTGAATATCGCGTTTCTCCATCCGAAGGCAACGCAGGGGGTGCTCACGGAATTGTGCGAAAACCCGGCTGAAAAATAATTCATTCACTTTTACTGCTGTTCTTTGAGCCGGACAGAACTGTCGCTTTCTTGAAAGAAAGCGACGCAAAGAACTTTCATGATAGCTACGCTACTCCTTAGGCTCCGCAGTCCTCATGTTTCGCGAGTCTGTTGTGCTGGGTTTTCTCGGCGAGCGCGCTAAATCATGGGCAAAATAACCCAAGCGCGCTGCGCCGGAAAACCACAGCACAACCAACAGTCCGAGATTTGGGCGACCGGCAGCATTGAGGATGCGCAAGCATCCGTCTGAAGTTTTTTTGTTCTTTTTGTTCACAACCGACGCTGCCAGCGAGAGCAATGCAAACATAGTTTGCAAATTGCCGAGCGGCGAGGAGGAAGGCGAAGCCAAAAAGAACAGTACCCTCCAACCCAATGAACGGGCAGTAAATTAAGTAAGTTACAGAATATAAAATGAGTGTCAATCAGGAAAAGATAAAAGAGCTCGTAGCCAAGCGCGAGCAAGCCAAGCTCGGCGGCGGTCAGAAACGGATCGACTCCCAGCACGCCAAAGGGAAACTCACCGCTCGGGAGCGGATCGACCTGTTGCTCGACGAAGGGAGCTTCGAAGAGTTCGACATGTTCGTGACCCATCGGTGCACCAACTTCGGGATCGACAAAGAGTCTTATTACGGGGACGGCGTCGTGACCGGATACGGGACGATCGACGGGCGGCTGGTCTATGTTTTCAGTCAGGACTTTACCGTATTCGGCGGATCCTTGTCCGAGACCTTTGCCGCCAAGATCTGCAAAGTGATGGACATGGCCATGAAGAACGGCGCCCCGATCATCGGGCTCAACGACTCCGGCGGCGCCCGGATTCAGGAAGCCGTCAACGCCTTGAGCGGCTACACCGAGATTTTCCAGCGGAACATCATGGCCTCCGGCGTGATCCCGCAGATTTCCGCCATCATGGGGCCGTGCGCCGGCGGAGCGGTTTATTCGCCCGCATTGACCGACTTCATATTGATGAACAAAGGCACCAGCTACATGTTCGTCACCGGGCCGAAAGTCGTGAAGACCGTCACCGGCGAAGAGGTGACCCAAGAGCAGCTCGGCGGCGCATCGATGCACTCCACTAAGTCCGGCGTGGCGCATTTCGTCAGCGAGACCGAAGAGGAAGCAGTCGCCATTATCCGGAAGCTCCTCAGCTACCTGCCCCAGAATAATCTGGAAGACGCCCCGCTGGCCGTTTGCACCGACGACATCGACCGCGTCGAAGACGCCTTGAACGAGATCGTGCCCGACAATCCGAACAAACCGTACGACGTGCTCGACGTGATCCACGCCATTGTCGACAACGGCGAATTCTTGGAATCCCAGCGGACTTTCGCTCCGAATATCGTGACCGGGTTTGCGCGGTTTAACGGCCAGAGCGTCGGAATTATCGCCAACCAGCCGAAATACTATGCCGGGGTGCTCGATATTAATGCCTCTCGGAAAGCGGCGCGGTTTGTCCGGTTTTGCGATGCCTTCAACATTCCGATCGTGACGCTGGTCGACGTGCCGGGCTTCCTGCCGGGGACGGCGCAGGAGTACGGCGGGATCATTACCCACGGGGCAAAGCTGCTGTTTGCTTATGGCGAGGCCACTGTGCCGAAAGTGACCGTTATTTTGCGGAAGGCTTATGGCGGGGCTTATTGCGTGATGAGCTCCAAACACTTGCGGGGCGACCTGAACTACGCATGGCCCACCGCCGAGATCGCCGTGATGGGAGCCCAGGGCGCTGTCGAGGTTTTGATGGCCAAGGAGGCCAAAGGGATCGAAGACGACGCGAAACGGGCCGAATTCCTCGCCGAAAAAGAAGAGGAATATCGGCAGAAGTTTGCCAACCCGTATGTGGCGGCCAAGTACGGCTATATCGACGACGTGATCGAACCGCGGAACACCCGCTTCCGGATTATCCGGGCCTTGCAGTCGCTCGTGACCAAAAAAGTCGTCAATCCGCCGAAGAAACACTCCAACATTCCGTTGTAAGCCTGCGTGTTATGATGAAGAGACTCTTATTTTTGCTCGGCATCGCCCTCCTTTGTGCCGAGGGGTATGCGCAGGGGCTGAAGGACATACGGATCAATGAAGTGTTGGTCGACAATCGGAACAGCTACATCGACGACCACGGGAACCATGTGGGGTGGGTGGAACTGCACAATACGGGCTATTCGAACGTGAACATCGGCGGCGCCTACCTGACGGTACGTCGGGGGGATGCCGCTCGGACGTATCGTATTCCGAAGAACGACGCCCGGACGCTGATTCCGCCGCAGGGGTATGTGATCTTCTTTGCGGACAGTTCGTCGAACCGCGGAACGTTCCACACCAATTTCGTGCTCGACGAGACGGGCTATCTGGCCTTTCTGGATCAGGGGCGGAACGTGGTCGACTCGGTAGTTTATGACGTGGCGGCGCAGTCGCCGGACGTCTCGATCGGCTGGACGGACGATCTGGAGACCGGCGAAGAGCGTTTCCGCCAGTTGACCGGGATTACTCCGTTGCAGGCCAACGAAATCGAGGAGCGCATGCCGGCTTCCGAAAAGTTCTTCCTGCGCGACCCTTCGGGCGCGGTGATGGCCATCACGGCTATGTCGGTGGTCTTCTCGGCGCTTGTCCTGCTCTACCTGATTTTCAAAAACGTCGGACGCGGGATGACGCGGATGATGCGGGCCAAGGAACAGAAGGTGGTAGCGGCCATGCCGGAAGAGGTGAGGTCGACGATCGATCCGTCGGGACAGCTCCTGGGCGAGGAGATCGCGGCGATCGCGATCGCGCTGCGCAGGTACGAGGAGGATTTGCACGACATCGAGTCGCATGTCCTGACTATCAATCGGGTGGCTCGGGCCTACTCGCCGTGGAGCTCCAAGATTTATGGACTGAACAATCAACCTCTGCGAAAGTAACTTTGCTCCATTTTTAACCGTTCGTTTATTTGCGCCTTATCTGGAGGGTACTGTTCTTTTTAACTTCGCTGCGCTCGTTTTCCTCCTCGCCGCTCGGCAATTTGCAAACTGCGTTTGCATTGCTCTCGCTGGC
>NZ_CAJTUJ010000043.1 GCF_910579375.1 uncultured Rikenella sp. | reverse complement strand
CGTTTATTCCGAGAGGCAACGCAACTGAAAACCGTAGCCACGGTAGTACGCGCTGCTGGAGCTGAGTTCTGTCATGCCGAAATTCAAGTACACCCCATAGCCGCCGCTTCCCGACCGCGAATAGCAGAAACCGTCGTTTCCGACATAGTTCAGCGCACCACTGGCTGTTTCGCGGAAGCCCGGGGCGGTGCCGTTCGGCACGCGAACCGGGCAACCTTGGCCTCGATTTAGGGTAGAGGCGGCCAGTAAAATGCCCTGCGGGCGCGCCCCGGGCTACCGCGCACATACCTCAGGTGGATTATGGAGCGTGGGTAGCAATGGCCACAGTTGGGCGACCATAGTCAGCGAAAGCAAGAGTTTTCATTTAAGTTTCAACGCATCGATACTTCTTCCCAATAGCACAAACTACCGGGCCTACGGTCTTCAGTTGCGTTGCCTCTCGGAATAAACGCGCCCACAGGGTGTTTTACTGGCCGTGTCTACCCCAAAGCTACCCCAAGTAACCGACAGCCTCTTCCCGAAAGCTACCCCATGCAAACCGCTCCGCCTTCGAAAGGCCCGAAAAACCCTTCCGAAGCCTCGCGAAACGACCGAATCGAAAAATATCGTATTTTTGTAAATTGTTCCCGTTGTGGAGATCTCCACAGGACAGATGAACCGATAAAACACGAAAAGAGAACTCAATACCAGATGAACTCCAACGAAATCCGCCAGACCTTTCTCAACTTTTTCCGCGAAAAACAGCACCGTATCGTGCCCTCCGCGCCTATGGTCGTCAAGAACGACCCCACGCTGATGTTCACCAACGCCGGGATGAACCAGTTCAAAGACATCTTCCTCGGCAACCAGCCCGCCCAGTCGCCGCGGGTCGCCGACAGCCAGAAGTGTCTGCGCGTGAGCGGCAAACACAACGACCTCGAAGAGGTTGGCCACGACACCTACCACCACACCATGTTCGAGATGCTCGGCAACTGGAGCTTCGGCGACTACTTCAAGAAAGAGGCCATCGCCTGGGCCTGGGAACTGCTCACCGAACGGTATAAACTGCCCGTCGACCGGCTCTATGCCACTGTCTTCGAGGGCTCGCCCGACGAAGGCGTGCCGTTCGATCAGGAGGCCTACGATTTCTGGGCCGAGCGGCTCCCCGCCTCGCATATCCTGCGGGGGAACAAGAAAGACAACTTCTGGGAGATGGGCGATACGGGCCCCTGCGGGCCGTGTTCCGAGATCCACTTCGACCTGCGCGACGACGCCGAACGGCAGGCGGTCGACGGGGCCAGCCTCGTCAACAAAGACCACCCGCAGGTGATCGAAATCTGGAACCTCGTCTTCATGCAGTTCAACCGCAAGGCAAACGGCTCGCTGGAGCCGCTGCCCGCGCGTCATGTCGATACCGGGATGGGCTTCGAGCGGCTCTGTATGGTGATCCAGGGCAAGAAATCGAACTACGACACCGACGTGTTCCAGCCCTTGTTGCAGGAGCTGGCCCGGATGGCCGGGGTCTCATACGGCAAGGAGGAGAAGAAGGACATCGCCATGCGCGTGATTGCGGATCACCTGCGGGCAATTGCCTTCTCCATCGCCGACGGACAGCTCCCCGGCAATGTGAAGGCGGGGTATGTCATCCGGCGGATTTTGCGGCGGGCGGTGCGGTACGGCTACACCTACCTCGGGTTCACCGAACCGTTCATCTGCCGCCTCGTGCCGACTCTCGTGGCGCAGATGGGGGGGCAGTTCCCGGAACTGAAAGCCCAGCAGCAGCTGATCGAAAAGGTCATTTCCGAAGAGGAGAGCTCCTTCCTGCGGACGCTGGCCACGGGGATCAACCTGCTCGACTTCATTATTAAGAAGCTGCCCGCTTCGGGTGCGGAGCGCACGATCGGCGGGACGGACGCCTTTACGCTCTACGACACCTACGGATTCCCGATCGACCTGACCCAGCTGATCGCTTCGGAACAGGGGGTAAAGGTGGATATCGAGGGGTTCGAACGGGAGCTGGAGGCGCAGAAAAACCGGTCGCGCAACGCTTCGGCGGTCGAAACCGACGACTGGGTCGAAGTGCTGCCGGTCGAACGGTCGGAGTTCGTCGGCTACGACCATACCACTTATAAAGGGGTGCACATCGCCCGGTATCGGCGGGTGACTTCCAAGGGGAAGAGTCATTATCAGATCGTTTTGGACTATACTCCCTTCTACGGGAATATGGGGGGACAGGTTGGCGATACCGGCTACCTGCTCGACCCGGCGACGGGCGAACGGACGGTGATTACCGATACGAAGAAGGAGAATAACCTGACGGTGCACATCGCGTCGGCCCTTCCGGCCGATCTCGGGGCAACGTTTGAAGCCTTCGTCGATACCGACCGGCGGATGGCTTCGGCGGCGAATCATACGGCGACCCACCTGATGCACCATGCGCTGCGCGAGGTGCTCGGGACGCATGTCGAACAGAAAGGGTCGCTCGTGACGCCGGAATACCTGCGGTTCGACTTCTCGCACTTCCAGAAAATGACCGATGAGGAGCTGCGGGCAGTGGAACGTCGGGTCAACGCGGCGATCCGCGCCAACTTCGTGCTCGAAGAGAACCGCCACTGCACGATGGAGCAGGCCAAGGAGCTGGGGGCGATGATGCTCTTCGGCGAGAAGTACGGCGACACGGTGCGGGTGGTGAAGTACGGCCATTCGGTGGAGTTGTGTGGGGGGCTGCACGTGCCGGCGACGGGGAATATCGGCCTGTTCCGGATCGTCTCCGAAGAGTCCAGCTCGGCCGGTATCCGGCGGATCGAAGCGGTCACGGGACGGGCGGCGGAGGAGATGTGCGAACAGCAGAACGATGTGATTAAGGAGTTTATGGCCGCTTTGCGGACCAATCAGGTGGTGGCGGCGCTGAAGAAGCTCACGGAAGAGAATGCCGAGATGGGCAAACAGATCGCTCAGGTGCGGCAGGATCGCGACCGGTTTATGGTCGAAAAACTGATGGGTTTTGCCGAGCCGTTCGGCGATTTCAGCCTGATTTCGAGACAACTGGATATTATGCCGGAGTCGGTAAAAAACATCGCTCTGGAGCTACGCGGGCGGATCGGCAACGGGGCGGTGGTATTCGGAAGCGTGTTCGGCGGGAAACCGACCCTGACCGTGGCGTTGAGCGATTCGGCGGTGGAGGCGGGCTTGAATGCCGGGGCCATCGTGCGCGAGGCGGCCAAACTGATTCAGGGCGGCGGCGGCGGTCAGCCTCACTTCGCGACGGCAGGCGGGAAGAGCGGCGACGGGATCGAAGCGGCGATCACGGCGGCGATCGACCTGATTAAGGCACAGTTGAATGCGTAATCGTATGAAATCGGCCCGTCTGTATACGATTTTCTGGGTGGCTGTGCTGCTGGGAGGCGTTTTCTCGTCTTGCGATCACACGCCGGAGCGGAAGACGACCTTTGCCGTGGTGCCCAAGGTGGACGACGCGTCGGTGGCGCTGGCCAAGGCGGCAGCGCTGGCGGCGCGGGAGAGGTATGATGTGGCGGTGCGGTGGGATGTTTCGTATCGCCCGACGGCCGCTTCGCAGGCCGAGCTGATCGACAAACTCGTTCAGGCGGGGGTGGATGGTATTCTGTTGAGCTGTATCGACGCTTCGGATGCGGAGTTGAGGGGGGCGATCGACGCTGCCGTGGCGGCGGGGGTCTTTGTCGGGACGTTCGACTCGGATGCGCCGGGTAGCGCGCGGAGTTTCTATATCGGTTCCGACCAGACGGCTGCCGGCGAGCTGGCGGCGGTTACCCTGCGGGAGCTTTGTGCCGAAGGGGGGCGGGCGGCGACGGGGATCGGTCTGTTCGGCGGGGTCGAGGGAGATGCGGCTATGGCGCAGCGGTTGGCGGGATTCCTGCCCGAGGTGCCGGACACGGCGGCTCTCTTGTGGTCGGGCGATGTGCCGGCGACGGGGCGGAAGCAGGCGACCGATTTTCTGACGGACGAGGCGCAGCTGCCGATCAACGGAGTGGTTTTCCTCTCGGGGACGACCTTGGCGGAGGCGAACAGTATCGGCGGGATGGCGCGTCTGGACAGTCTCTGCCGGGCGGCGACGGAAGCGGAGGAGGGGGCTGCGGCTGCGGCGGTCTTTTTCGACCCGACGAACGACGTGCTGGAGTTCGTGCACCGGATGCCTCATTGTGCGGCGATCCGACAGGATTATCCCGTGATGGTGAACGGCGGGATCGAGCGGTTGCTCCGGCTGGTGCGGGGCGAGGGGAATGGGGGCGGGGAGGTGGTCTATACGCCGGTCGAGGTGATCCGGTAGCGTTTCTTTACGGCATGAACGAATCGTTCGACATATCGCAGCGCTGGGCGGCCATCGTCAATCCGGTGGCCGGGAGCGGCCGCGGGCTGACCGACTGGCCGCAGATCAGCGGCCTGCTGCGCGACGAGGGGATTGCCGTGGATGCCATGTTCACGCTGCGCAAGTACCACGCTACGGAGCTGGCGGTGGCGGCGGTGCGGCAGGGCTATCGGCGGATCATCGTGGTGGGCGGCGACGGGACGATTCACGAGACGGTGAACGGCTTCTTCATCCAGCAGTCTTGTCCGACGACCGATATTCTGATGGCTGTGATTGCGGTGGGGACGGGGAACGACTGGATTCGGATGTTCGGCATTCCGCGGAATTACGTGGATGCGATTCGTTCGATTCGCGAGAGCCGCTCGTTCCTGCAAGATGTCGGGCGGGTCAGCTATTACGAGTCGAAGGTGCATCAGGTCAGATATCTGGCCAATGTGGCGGGGTTCGGCTACGACGCGGCGGTTTGTCGGGGTTTCAACCGGCTCAAGGAGAGGGGGTATCGGGGGCGGTGGATCTATCTGTTCAGTGTTTTTCGCGAGGCGATTCGCTATCGGGCGCGTCGCGTGCGGATCGCGGTGGACGGCAAGGAGGTCTTTCACGGACGGTTGTTCACCGGCACGGTCGGCATCTGCAAGTACACGGCGGGGGGGCTTTCGCAGACGCCGAATGCCATTGCGGACGACGGGCTGTTCGACCTCACGGTGATTCCGAATATGAATCGGGTGCGGTTGTTCCGGCGGTTCCGGGTGGTTTACACGGGCAATATTTATGATATTCCGCAGATTCGACTGTTTCGCGGGGGGCGGATCGAGGTGCAGGCGGATCGTCCGGTTCGGTTGGAGATCGACGGCGAGATACTGGGGTATTCCGATTTCGAGTTTCAGATCATCGAGCGTGCGGTGCGGGTGGTGGTGAGCGAGAAGTTCATCCGCGACCGGGCTTAGGGCGGAGGCTTAACCGGCAGCCAGCGGGCGGACAGAGAACGGGGGTAGAGGCTGCCATTCGCCCGCCGCGGGCACGCGGGGCCTGCCCGGCCCGAGGGCAGTACCCTCCCGTAGGACAGATGCGCGCCGACACCTAAAGGAGCGATTCAACTATTTCGGTGGTTAGCCGAATATAGATGAATCGCGCAGGCGCGCACCAAGAACTGGGCCGAACAGGTTAAGCGATACGCAGTATCGCTCCGTCCCGCCGGGGTCACCCGGACGCTGCCCGCGCAGGGCAGTTCCGTCCGGCTCGAAGCTCGATCGCGCGCGGAACAGAGAACTGCGTGCGAAAACCGTCGCCCGCCCGCTTAAAGGGCTATTCTGCCGATTGGCATTTAGCCAATCCGGCAAGAATTGCCGCGGGCGACGGCAGTGGCGGAGCGATAGCGTAGCCGCAGTGAGGCTGGCACAGGGCAGAGAGCTGGGCTGTGCTTTGGGCTGCGAGCGAGTAGCTAAGTCCCCGTGGCAACGGTCGGCCCGCAGCCCCCGGATGCGGAGGGGACGCACAGCGTCTTTTGCTGCCAGCCTCTACCTCAAACCCCGCAGGCTTCGGCCGCTTGAACTGAGAGCGAGTAGCGCGGTTCTCCGAACCGCCGGCCTTGTCGCCCAGGCGCGGAGCGCCTCGGGGGGATGGGCGACAGGCCGAAACCGGAAGAAAAAGCGTTGCTTTTGCTGCTCTTCGAGCCGCACAGTCCGCCGCCCCGGCAGGCGGAGGGCTGCAACTTGACGGAGCTCGTTGCGCTCTCCGCTGGCGGCGGACTGCTGTTGTTGGTCAAGGGGTGGGGTGTTACTCTTGCGACCCATAGGGCCGCAACATCGTGATGCTCGTTGCGCCCACGCTGGCCCCAGCCGCCCAAGTCAAGCCCGTTAGGGTAGCTCCAGCCCCTTGCCCACCGCGAGCACGCGGCCCCGTTTATTCCGAGAGGCAACGCAACTGAAAACCGTAGGCGCGGCCGTACGCGCCGCTGGGATAGAGCCACGTCACGCCGAAATTCAAGTGCATGCCATCGGTACCGCTGACCGTGGAAGCCCATCCGTAACCGCCGTTGCCGACGTGGCTCAGCGCGCCCGTATCCCGACCGCGGTAGCCCGGGGCAGTGCCGCTCGATACTCGAACCGGGCCGCCTGTATCTTCCAAAGATGCCTCTACCCCGACAGGCCGGCTTTCCGCCCCGAAAACCCCTTGTATACAAGCAGATATCCCCTCTGAAAAAACATATGGGTCAGGTCAAGATACTGAAAGCCTCCGCCGGTTCCGGGAAAACCTACCGGCTGGCCTACGAATACATAAAAGGCGTCGTGCGCGACCCCTCGCTCTATCGGAGCACCCTGGCCGTGACCTTCACCAACAAGGCCACCGAGCAGATGAAGCGGCGGATCGTCGAGAGCCTCCACGCCCTCGCCTCCGCTCCCGTTGAAGAGAACGACCTCGAAGAACCGGAAGTGCCCTATCTGCGCGAGCTGATGCGCGAGACCGGCCTCACCCGGAGCACCATCGTCCGGAACGCCGGTGCGGCCCGGAGCCTGATTCTGCACGACTACTCCCGGTTCGCCGTCTCCACCATCGACAAATTTTTCCAGCGCGTCGCCCGCGCCTTTTTCCGCGAACTGGGGCTCGATTTCGACTACACCATCGAGATCGACCGCGAATGGGTGCTGGACGCCGCCATCGACCGGCTGCTGGAGCGGACAGCCGCCGAACCCGCCGTGCGGGAGGCCGTGAACCGGCTCCTTGACGAACGCGCCGAACAGGGACGCAGCTGGGACGTGCGATCCGACCTCGTGCGAATCGGCGGCGAGCTCTTCAAAGAGAGCTACGTGCCCGACTCCGGAGCCTTCGAACGACTCGTCGGGGTGTTCGATGAGATCGTGCGCGACATCGAACTGCGCTTCGGACAGGTGAAAGAGACCGCCCGGCGCGCCGTGGAGCTCATTACCGCCGCCGGGCTGACCCTCGACGACTTTCCCTATAAGCGGATGAGTTTTGCCGGCTACCTCTTCCAGCTCGCCGAAGCCGACGCGCCGAAGCCTTATGGATTGCGGTTCCGGCAGGCCGTCGAGAGCGTCGAAACGTGGAGCACCAAACGCACCCCCGCCCGCGAGCGGATCGAAGCCCTGGAACCCGCTCTGATGCCCCTGTTACAGGAGGTGCGCGATGGCGTCGACCGGCTGATTCGGGACGTCAACTCGCGCGAGCTGGTGCGCGAGAACCTCTCGCGGAGCCTCCTGCTGTCGCGGCTCGAAAGCGAAGTGCGCGCTGTGGCCGCCGAGGGGAACCTCGTGATGATCGACCAGACCGCAGCCCTCATCCACCGGCTGGTGACCGGCAACGACGCTCCGTTCATCTACGAGAAGGTCGGAAACGCCTACTCGCGCTACATGATCGACGAATTCCAGGACACATCGGCCAAGCAGTGGGAGAACTTCATTCCGCTGTTGGACAACGCTTTGGCCGAAAACGAGGGCGAGGCCGTTATGCTGATCGGCGACGTGAAACAGTCCATCTACCGGTGGCGAGGCGGCGACTGGCGGATTTTGGGGGCCGAGGCCGAAACGCGCTTTGCCGGCGCGCTGGCCGAGCCCGTACCGATGGATACCAACTGGCGCAGCGAACGGAACATCATCGCTTTCAACAACCTCCTGATGCGGAGCATCGTGGAGCGGGACGCCGCCGAGCTGGAGGAGCTGCTGGCCGACGCTCCCCCCGCCGTGCGGTCGGGGGCCGGGATGCTGCGACGCTCCTACGAACGGTTCGAACAGCGATGTGCCCCGGGCAAGCTGTTGCGGTCGCCCGAGGGGTATGCCGAGGTGATTCCCGCTCCGCGCGAGCAGGTCGGAGCGCTTTTGACCGCCCGCGTGGCCGATATGCTGGCCCGTGGCTATGCCTTGCGCGACATCGCCGTGCTGGTGCGGAACAACTACGAGGCTCCGATGGTGGCCGACGTGCTGCTCGAAGCCGGCTATCCGATTGTGAGTCAGGAGGCGTTGCTGCTCAGCAGCTCGCCTGCCGTAGGGTTCGTGATGACCCTTTTCGCGCTGGCCGTGTCGGGCGAGGATACCGTCGCCCGGGCCCAGTACAACGCATTTTTGGAACGCCCTTACGGCGCGCCGTTGTCCGAGGAGGAGGGCACGTTTATCGGGAGCCTGCTCCGGAACTCCCTGACCGAGGGGCTGGAACGGATCATCGAGCGGTACGGGCTCGGGCGGCGGCGCGAAGCGACCGCTTTTCTCCAGGCGCTCTACCAGGCGATGCTCTCGTATGAAAAACAGACCTTGCCCGACCTGCCGATGTGGCTCGAGTGGTGGCGCGAGAAGGGGGTGCGGAAGACGGTCTATCTCCCTTCCGAACAGGACGCTATCACTATTATGACTGTTCATAAGGCGAAGGGGCTGGAATTTCCGTGCGTCGTACTGCCTTACTGCGACTGGGAGCTGCTGCCCAAGGCGGGTCGGACGACCCTCTGGACGGCTGCGTCGGGCGCCGGGGCCGACCGCTTTGCCGAGCTGGGCACCGTGCCGGTGGGGTACAAAAAAATCATGGAGCAGTCGCACTTTTCCGAGGCTTACTACCGCGAGAGTGTCTATGCCCATGTCGACAACCTGAACCTGCTCTATGTGGCCCTGACGCGGGCCGAGCGGGAGCTCTACGTGATGTACGATCCGCAGGCGCAGGGCACGGCGCGGGTGTCGCGTCTGATCGACGCGGTTTTGCCGGAGGTCGAGGCGTTGGGCGAGGAGCGTTATGTTCTGCCGGATGGCGTCGGGGAGGGAATTTTTTATACTTTCGGCGAACGGGGGCCGGCACCTTCGGCGGGCAGTCCGGGGAAGGGAGTTTCCGAGGGGGGGATCGAGCTGGAGGACTTTCCGTCTCACGACGCGGGCCAGCGGGTGCGGGCACGGTGGCGGTCGGATCGCTACTTCGGAACCGACCGGGAGGCGGTGTCGCCGCGGCGATACGGGGTGTTGATGCACCGTTTGTTCGAGCTGACGACCGGGCCCGAGGGGGTCGGGACTGCGATCGAGCGGATGCGGACGGCGGGCGAGATCGTCTCGGACGAGGAGGAGCGGTTGTTGCGGGAGCGGGCTGCGGCGGCGTTGCGCGATCCGGTGGTGGCGGAGTGGTTCTCGCCGGAGTGGGAGGTGGTGCACAGCGAGCGGGAGATTATCGCGGGACAGGGTGTCCGGCGTCCCGACCGGGTGATGACGCGGGGGCGCGAGCAGGCGGTGGTGGTGGACTATAAGTTCGGGGCGCTGCGGAAGCCGGGCTATGGGCGGCAGGTGGAGGAGTACATGTCGCTGCTGCGCGAGATGGGATACGAGCGGGTGGAGGGTTACCTGTGGTTCGTGGAGTTGGGCGAAGTCGAACGGGTCGGCTGATTGTGGGCTATCTGTCTGTTCTTTGTGCCGGACGGAACCGTACCTTTCTTGAAAGAAAGGTACCCAAAGAAAATACCGAGATTTGGGTGACCGGCAGCTTGAGGATGCGTGAGCATCCGTCTAAAGTTTTTCTGGTTCTCTTTGTTCACAACCGACGCTGCCAGCGAGCGCAATGCAAACGCAGTTTGCGAATTGCCGAGCGGCAAGGAGGAAAACGAGCGCAGCGAAGTTAAAGAGAACAGTACCCTCAAACCATCGCGCGCCACGCCTAAAGAGGGAAATCGTCAAAATGTGCTGGCACGTTTTGACAAGATTTCCCAAGGCGCGCGGACGGAGAGGTCGGGATAGAATTAGGTGTAAAGGATTACAAAAATCAAAATACGATAAACAGGATGAAGAAAAACGGATGGCGATGGGCGATGGCCGCAGCCCTGTTGGGCTTGTGGGCCACAGGGGCACAGGCCCGGAAGAAAATGTTGGATCGGGAAGTTTTCGACGGCTGGAAGCAGATCGTAGTCCCCCGGATCAGCGACGACGGCCGGTGGGTCGTGTACGGTCTGAACCCCGCCCGGGGCGACGGACAGACCGTCGTGTACGATGCCCTCTCGGGCAAAGCCGATACCCTGTACCGCGCCTCCGGAGCCCGGTTGTTCGGTTCCTCCGGAGCGCCGTGGTTGGCCGCGAAAGTCGTTCCGACACGTGCCCAGCAGCGGCGCGAGCAGATCGACAAAACCAAAGCCGACCGGAAACGGCCCGATACCCTGGTGTTGGCTGCGCTCGGCTCCCGCGATCGGATCGTCGTGCCCCGGCTGAAAAGTTTTCAGACCGCTGATCGGGATGGGAGCGGCGTGGTCGCCTACCTCTACGAAGTGGTGCCTGCGAAAGATACTTCCGAGGCGGCCAAAAAAGCGCCCAAACCGAAGAAATTCAATCGGTTGGTGTTGTGGGATGTTCTGTCCGGCGGCGACAGCGTCGTGATGGACAGCGTGGAGAGCTTTCGCCTCTCGCGGAACGGGCGGCTCTTGCTCTACACCCTGAAAGGCGACAGCCTGCGGAGCGTTCGGGCCTGGGCCGACGGGCGAGACACCGAGCTCTACGCCGCCAAAATCGGTAAAACCGGGGCACTCGCCGTGGACGACGCCGGGCGGCAGGGGGCCTACCTCGTCACTGCCGACACTACTGCGACCGGGGCCCGGTACGACCTTTATTGGTTTGATACCAAAGATCGGAAACCGCGGCACGTGGCTGCCGACGGTGCGGCGAACGGCTTTGTGGTGAGCGAGTTCGGCCCCCTGCGTTTTTCGCGCGAAGGAGGACGGCTGGAGTTCGGCATGAACCGCCCGCCGCGAGTGGTGCCCAAGGACACCTTGCCCGAAGACGAGAAGAGCCGCTTCGACCTCTGGAGCTACACCGACACCCTGCTGATGACCCAGCAGCTGGCCGGCCTCGAACGGTTGAAGAAGCAGACCTTCCGCGCCGTGTACGACACGCGGCGCGGGAGTTGGGCACTGCTCGGCGACGAGTCGCTGCCCTCGGTGACCTTGGCCGAAGCGGACGGGGCGCGGTATGCGCTGGGGACAGACGCCGGGCCGTACGAGTGGGCCAGCACGTGGGAGTCGCCCGGAAAACGCGACCTCTATGCCGTGGAGACGGCGACCGGCGTGCGTCGGCCGGTGGCGCGGGCCGCTAAGGCCGAAGCCTCGATCTCGCCCGACGGACGGTATATCGCCTGGTACGATGCGCCGCGCGGCGAGTGGCGCGCGGCTGCGACGGCAACTGGGAAAGGAGAGGCAGAGGTGTCGCTTTCGGCCCGGATTCCCTATCCGATGTACGAACAGGGTTTCGATATGCCGGACGACCCGTCGGCCGAAGGGATGGCCGGTTGGACGACCGACGGCCGGGCGGTGATTTACGACAATTTCGACCTCTGGGCGACCGATCCTTCGGGGCGTCGGGCGCCGGAGTGCCTGACGCGCGGTGCGGGACGGCGCGACAGCGTCGCTTTCCGGTACGTGGAGCTCGATCCGGAGGCTCCGGCGATCGATCTTTCGCAGCCCCTTTTGCTCTCGGCCTTCGACCGGGCTTCGCGCGACGCGGGGTACTATCGGCTGCCGGCGGGCGGGGGCGAACCGCAACGATTGGTGATGGACGACCACCGGTATACCTTCGTGGGGCGGGCGAAAGAGGCGGATGTGCTGCTGTGGCAGCGGGAGAATTTCGGCGAGTATCGGGATTTGTGGCTTTCGGGGCTCGGTCTGGAAGAGCCCCGGCGTGTGAGCGAGGCGAATCCGCAGGCGGCGGATTATCGCTGGGGCAGCGTGCGGCGCGTGGCGTGGGACGATATGAACGGCGCTCGGGCCGAGGGGCTGCTCTACCTGCCGGAGGACTATGACTCGACGCGGCGTTATCCGGTGATCGTCTATTTCTACGAGACGCACACGGACGATATTCACAAACACCTCCATCCGCAACCGAGCTGGTCGATCGTGATTCCGGCGGTCTGCACTTCGCAGGACTATGTGGTTTTCATGCCGGATATCCATTACCGGACGGGGTATCCGGGGCAGTCGTGCTACGATGCGGTGGTGAGCGGCGCGAAGATGCTGATCGACCGCGGTATCGCCGATCCGGATAGGATCGGGTTGCAGGGGCAGAGCTGGGGCGGCTATCAGATTGCCTATCTGGTGACGCGGACGAATATGTTCCGTTGCGTGAGTGCCGGGGCGCCGGTTTCGAACATGACGTCGGCGACGGGCGGGATCCGTTGGGGGTCGGGCCTGCCGCGGATGTTCCAGTACGAACACGGACAGAGCCGGATCGGGGGTTCGCTGTGGGAGAAACCGATCGAGTATATCGAAAATTCGCCGCTCTTCTTTGCGAACAAGGTGCGCACGCCGATCCTCATCCGGCACGACGATGCGGACGAGGCGGTGCCCTGGTATCAGGGGATCGAGTATTTTCTGGCCTTGCGGCGTCACGGGGTTCCGGTCTGGATGCTGAACTACAACGGCCAGCCGCATAACTTGCGCCGCTATGCCGACCGGTTGGACTGGGATCGCCGGATGATGCAGTTTTTCGACCACTATCTGAAGGATGCTCCGGCGCCGCGGTGGATGGAGCGGGGGATTCGCGCTGTGGACAAGGGGATCGATCGGGGCTGGGACGAATAGAGGGCTCGGCGCGGAGGCGGAACTTGATCGGTTTGAGTGCGATAGGGGAATAGGTTTGGCGGGCCGGGTGCCCGGCCTGCGCGGCTCTGCAAGCCGCAAAAGCTATCCCCCAGTCACCGCCTAAATGGCCAAGTTCGGCCTGTCGCCCACTCCCCCAAGCCGCGTAGCGGCTTGGGCGACAAGGCCGGCGGTTCGGAGAACCGCAAAAGCACTGCCTATTTGTTTTCGGCCGCAGCCAGTGGAGAACGAATACGAAGCGAGAGCGGAGTATTTCGGCCCTCCGCATCCGGGGGCTGCGGGCCGACCGTTGACACGGGGACTTAGCTATTCGCTCTCAGCCCAACTCTCCGCCCATTCGTCCTCGGACGCACCCCCCAGCGCCCGCCTACGGCGTTCGCTGCGTTCCGAGGACGGCGATTCCGAACGAAATCGCGCTACTCGCTCTCAGTTCAAGCGGTCGAAGCCTGCGGGGTTTGGGGTAGAGGCTGGCAGCAAAAGACGCTGTGCGTCCCTCCGCGGCGGGAGGCTTCGGCCCACGCGACCCGTTGGGTCGCAGGAGCAACACCTCGTTCACCGCTCAAAGCTGTCGGGTTCGTCCTTGACCTACAGCTGTT
>NZ_CAJTUJ010000042.1 GCF_910579375.1 uncultured Rikenella sp. | reverse complement strand
TCTCAGCCTATAGCAGCTGTTCGCCGCCAGCGGTGAGTGCAACGAGCCCCGACGAGTTGCAGTCCGCCGCGTGGGGTGGCGGCGAACTGCGCGACCCTATGGGTCGCAGAAGCTCGGCCCAAAGCACCGCCCCAATTCTCCGCCCCGTGTCAGCCTCACTGCGGCTTCGCTTTCGCTCCGCCGCGCTTTTCGCGCGCCTGCGCGATTCATTCTATATTCGGCTCACCGCAAAACGAGTGAAATCCCTTTTTAGGCGGGCGGGCGACGGAGTTTTCGCACACGATCGAGTTTTTTAGCGCGCCTGTTCTTTGTCCGCGCGCCTTGCGCGATTCAGCTATATTCGGCTACCGCCGAAATAGTTGAATCGCTTCTTCAGGCGGGGCGCGCGTCATCCTTACGGGAGGGTACTGCGCTCGGGCCGCGCGGGCCCCACGTCCCGTGGACGGGAAATGCTTGCGCATTTCCACTGGCCGTCTCTACCCCCGTTCTCTGTTCGCGCGCCGAGGAAATCTTGCCAAAACGCGCCCGTGCTTTTTGACGATTTCCCTCCTAAGGCAGGGCGCGCGGTTGCTGAAAAATAATAAAGGCCAACTGCTCTACTCGAAATCAAATGATCAAACTCACAGTTCCAGGCGCTTCAAGCGATCGTCGGCGGCGACTTTATCAACGATCGCTTTCACGACTTCGTCCAGCCGGCTGCCCGGCGAATAGTCTGCCGGGGCGACGAAATTCACCCGATGCTCCTGAACCAGCTGACGAAGGGAGTGTCCCACTTCCCGATCGGCCGGATTATATACCGCAATGGCGTGCCCCTGCTTCTCTTTCACGAGCCGCATGCACGGAATGTCGGTCGTCCCGTCGCCGATATAGATCATATGGGTGAACGGTACGGGACGTTGTTCTTCGGGCTGATAGCGGTTCACGGCTTTGGAGTCGTACACGCTGTCGATCCCTTTGCTGATCTTGAAGATGAATTGTGTCTTGTTCGTATAGTTGACTGCCACGCCCGGCCAATAAGCCACTCCGTCTACCGAATAGAGAAACGAGCTGGCAAAAATCTTCCGGAAGTGTTTGGCGATGGACGTCCCTTCGATCATCTCGCGCAGCCCGGAGGAGTTGATGTAATGTTCGACCCGAATCCCTTTGGATTGTCCGTAGCGGTTGATGCGTGCGAACCATCCTTCAACTCCTTCGTAAAGCTGGACTTTCCGCCCGGATTCGGCAAAAGCTTCGCGACGCAGCGAAACGCCGTTCACGGTGGCTTGCCGGATCATTTCGTTCATGTAGGTCAGGATCGGGTCGGCGTCGTTCACTTCGGCCACGCGGTTGCAGTTGTCCCAAAACTCGCGGTTGTCTTTCCCGATGGCGGGGATAAAGTCGTATTCCTGCATGTTCCCCGGCGAGAGGGTGCCGTCGAAGTCGTAAATTAGTGCGAGTACCATATATAGTTTGAATGAAAACAAATAGGACGCAAAATCTTAGTTCTGAATACTTACCAATATCCCGTTTTCGAAATAGAGATAATTATGCCCTCCGTATACCCATTGTTCGCTGACTAACCCGGCGACCGTGGTCCTGTTGATCCGGAACGGCTTACCCCATGCCGTTCGGCACATCTCTTGATTCATACCCAGGGTGACCTGTCCCGCACTGATCAACGTACCCAGCTTTTCGCCCCATTTATCGATACAGGATTTTTTGAATTGTTCTTTTTTCTGTTGTTCCGCCGCTGTTCTCTGTTTTTCTTCTGCACGCTGTTGTGCAAGTCGTTGTTCGGATTGCATCTTGGCCAATCGCTGCAATTCCAGATAATGACTTTCCGTCATAAATCCATCTATCCGATTCGTGTCTCGAATGGATTTGGATATTTGGACTTTAATCGTCTCTCCTGCTTGGTTCTTTAAGAAAAAGAAAGGGACCATCAATGGCATTTTTTCCAAAGAGGTCAAGGAGAACTCTTCACAGGTCCATCTACTTCCCGGCTTTACCTGAACCAATTCTCCGGTAGAGACATCGACAAGATTATATTGATAATCGTGGGTGGAAATAAAATTTTTGTCTTCGAACAGAGTTTTGTTTTTTTCGAAGTAGGAGGTTAAAAGTCCGAGAGAAAAACGGGTCATAAAATCGAAGTTTGGCTGATTTATAAACCAAAGAACATGATCTCCGTCTTTTTGTTTCAATAGAAAAGCTAAATTGGAAACATACTGTTTTGTGGGTGCTACGATAGATCCGACAATTTCGTTAGTCGGATTTCGTTGTGTGATTTCCATAATATCGATAATCGTGTAATATTTGTTCTGAATATCGATATACGGTATTTGGGATTTGATGTTTCCGGACGAGTCACAGGTGTAAAATCCGTGACTACGAGGGGAATAAGGGTCAAAAGGTTTATATTCTTCGTGATGGACTTGATATTTATTTACAATAGGTAAATCCGCCCGTTTCTTTTTCAGTTCACTGATCTGAGCATTGATCGTTTCGAGATTTTTACGATTCTCTCTTTTATAGCTAAGCCATTCAAGCCGACCAATGCTATCTGTGTATTTTTGGTAGAGAGCTTGTACACTGTCCTCTTTCCGCTTGGCTTGTTGGACACGGTTTTTTGATCCCAAGTCCTGAGCGAGTGCTGCCGGAGTCATCGGGACCATAAAAATTTCCTGCTCCAGATATTGTTTCAAGTTATGTCCAGCCTCCGCGGAAAAGGAATGGATATTGGACATACTGTCAAATCGCTCGGAACGCGGAACCGCTTTTTCAATGATATTGCTTTCGCGAATGGAAATCTGACTCACTGCGGCTGGGCATGAGAACAGACAGATAAAACCAAAGAAAAAGAATGCTTTTTTCATGATGTACGGGGATGATACGGCAAAGCTATTACAGGATAGAGTTTGCTGCCGATGCCTCAATGAAACTTCCAGGGTATTGTAAGGCCCTCCCCCTGCTGGGGGGAGGGCCGTTTGTATGGGAAAGTTGGGTTTACGCCTGGATAAATCCCCGCTCCAGCAGGTACTGGGCGATCTGAACCGCATTGGTCGCCGCCCCCTTCCGCAGGTTGTCCGCCACGACCCACATGTTCATCGCCCGAGGGTTCGAGATGTCCCGCCGCAGACGGCCCACGAAGACCTCATCATGATGCTGCGCATTCACCGCCATCGGGTACTCCGACCGCTCCGGACAATCCACCACCTCGACCCCCGGCGTCCGCTCGAGCAGCGCCCGGACCTCTTCGATAGTGAAGTCTTTGACCGTCTCGACGTTGATCGACTCGGAGTGCCCTCCCACCACCGGCACCCGGATCGCCGTCGGAGAGACCAGAATCGAATCGTCCCCGAAAATCTTGTGCGTCTCGTTGACCAGCTTCATCTCCTCCTTCGTGTAGCCGTTCTCGGTGAACGAGTCGCACTGCGGGATGCAGTTGCGGTCGATCACGTGCGGATAGATCATCGGGCCGTCCATCACTCCGTTCCGTTCGTTCTCCATCTGGGTCACCGCCCGCATCCCCGTGCCCGTAATCGCCTGATAGGTCGAAACCACGATCCGGCGAATCCCATACGTCCGGTAGATCGGAGCCAGGGCCATCAGCATCTGGATCGTCGAACAGTTCGGGTTGGCGATAATGCGGTCTTCGGGGGTCAGGACGTCGGCATTGATCTCGGGAATCACCAGCTTTTTGGTCGGATCCATCCGCCAGGCCGAGCTATTGTCCACCACATAGCACCCCGCTTCGGCGAACCGGGGAGCCCAGTCCAGCGAAACCTGGCCGCCGGCTGAGAAGATCGCCAGCGCGGGCTTCATCTCCAGCCCTGTCTGAGGAGTCACGACCGTCCACTCGCGGCCGCCGAACGAGACCTTTTTACCCGCCGAACGCTCCGAGGCGATCG
The DNA here is from genome assembly GCF_910579375.1 of uncultured Rikenella sp. GTDB lineage: Bacteria > Bacteroidota > Bacteroidia > Bacteroidales > Rikenellaceae > Rikenella. The sequence continues at coordinate 9,765 of NZ_CAJTUJ010000042.1, read as the reverse complement.
GAATCAGCTCCGTGACCGGAAAATTGCGCTCTGCAAGCACCGCCAACATGCGTCCGCCCACCAGACCGGTGGCGCCGAATACTGCTACTTTCATATCTGTGTGTCTTTGTTTTCGTTCCGATTGAAAGTTCGTCCGAAGTCCGGACGGAGCGACAAAGGTACGTTTTTTCGGGTCGGTTCGGTACGAAAAAGGGACGTTTGTTGAATTCTTAACATATTTATCCGAAATCGATTATTTTCCCATCGCGCCGGAAGCAAATAGTTCCTTATCTTTGCATGCGGGCGTGTGGCGGAGGCGCGCCCGATCACCCATTCAATCGCTATGTCGAAAACTGCGCTCATCACGGGAGTCACGGGGCAGGACGGCGCCTATCTGGCCGAGTTCCTGCTCCGGAAAGGATATGTCGTACACGGAATCAAGCGGCGAGCTTCGTCGTTCAACACCGAACGGATCGACCACCTCTACGAAGACCCGCACGTGGACGGACAGCGGTTCGTGCTCCACTACGGGGACATGACCGACTCGCTGAACCTCACGAAGATCATTCAGGAGGTGCAGCCCGACGAGATCTACAACCTCGCGGCGATGAGCCACGTCAAAGTCAGTTTCGACACGCCGGAATACACGGCCAACGCCGACGGGATCGGCACCCTGAGGCTGCTGGAGGCGATCCGGCTGCTGGGCCTGACGGAGAAGACGCGCATTTATCAGGCCTCCACGTCGGAGCTCTACGGGCTGGTGCAGGAGGTGCCGCAATCGGAGCGGACGCCGTTCTATCCGCGGTCGCCGTACGCCTGTGCCAAGCTCTACGCCTACTGGATCACGGTCAACTACCGCGAGGCCTATGGGATGCACGCCTCGAACGGGATTCTCTTCAACCACGAATCGCCGGTGCGGGGCGAGACGTTCGTGACGCGCAAGATCACGCGGGCGGCGGCGCGCATCGCGCTGGGGATGCAGGAGCAGACCTATCTGGGCAACCTCGGCTCGACTCGCGACTGGGGGCACGCCAAGGACTACGTGGAGGCGATGTGGCTGATTCTGCAACAGCCGAGGCCGGACGACTATGTGATCGCCACGGGGGTGACGACTTCGATCCGGGAGTTCCTGCGGATGACGTTCGCCGAACTGGGGATCACGGTCGAGTTCTCGGGCGAGGGGATCGACGAGGTGGGGACGATCGCGGCGGTGGATGCGGCTAAATTTACCGAAGCGGTGGGCGAAGAATACCTGACGGCGATCGAACGGCGGATCGGGAGCCGGGTGGCGAGCGTAGACCCGCGCTACTTCCGGCCGACGGAGGTGGAGGCTTTGATCGGGGATGCGACCAAATCGCGCACGGTGCTGGGCTGGACGCCGAAGTACGACTTGCCGGCGTTGGTGGCGGATATGGTGGAGTCGGATATCCGGCTCTTCAAGCGCGATGCCTATCTGCGGGCAGGGGGATTCACCGTCAACAGCTATTTCGAATAACCAAACTCTCATACATCATCTTTCATGAAATCGATTCTTACCGTTTGTACGGCGGTGCTGGCGATGAACTTCGTTTCGGCATCGGACGCTCCGAAAGCGAAAAAACAGAAGACGCAAAAGGCCGATACGGCTTACGTGTTCACGGACGTGACGGTGGTGCCGGTCACGCCGATCGACAACCAGAGTAGCTCGGGCACCTGCTGGAGCTTCGCCGGGACGGGGCTTTTGGAAAGCGAGGCGCTGCGGCAGGGGAAAGACACGCTCAACCTGTCGGAGATGTGGATCGTGCGGCACACCTACCTGGACAAGGCGATCAAATACGCCCGCACGCACGGGACGTCGGCTTTCTCGGCGGGGGCCAATACGCACGACGTGCTGACCATCCTGCGCAACCACGGTATCGTGCCGCAGGAGGCTTACGCCGGACTGCGGTACAGCAGGGACAGCGTGCACCGGCACGGTGAGCTGGATGCGGTGCTGGCGGGGTATATGGCGGCGGTGATCAAGGCGCCGAACCGGTCGTTATCGCCGGTGTGGCAGGAGGGGCTGAACGGCATTCTGGACGCCTATCTGGGCGAATGCCCCGAGAAATTCGTCTATAAGGGCAGGGAGTATACGCCGAAGTCGTTCGCCGAAGCGATGGGGATTCGGGCGGACGATTTCGTCTCGTTCACCTCGTTCACGCATCATCCGTTCTACACGCGGTTCGCGGTGGAGATTCCGGACAACTGGGCGTGGGAACCGGCGGCCAATGTGCCGGTGGACGACCTGATCCGGATCATCGACACGGCGCTGGCGCAGAGCTATGCGGTGAATTGGTCGGCGGACGTGAGCGAAAAGGGATTCCGCTACAACGAGGGCTTCGCGATCGTGCCGGTGGACAAGCCGGAACAGGTGGCGGGGTCGGATATGGCGCACTGGACGGGGCTCACCAGAGAGCAGCTGGCCAAGATGTCGCGCCGGATCACGGGGCCGATGCCGGAAAAGACCATCACGCAGGAGATGCGCCAGGAGGCTTTCGACAACTACGAAACGACGGACGACCACGGGATGGTCATTGTCGGGACGGCGCACGACCAGTGGGGCAATAAGTTCTATAAGGTCAAAAACTCGTGGGGCGAGACGGGCAAGTACAAGGGATTCTTCTATGTTTCGGAACCTTACGTGCGGTACAAGACGATGAACATCATGGTCAATCGCGCGGCGGTGCCGGAGGAGATCGCCGGACGGTTCGACCGGTTGTAGTATGTCGGTCGTGTGCCGGGAAAGGCGCGGCCGATCATTTCGGAACGGGGGAGTGTGGCGCTCTCCCGTTTTTGTCTTCCGGCCGACGCATTCTGGCACGCCGATTGCCGGAGGATCTTTTCCGATCCGACCGACCGGGACGATGTAACTTCGGGCTGTTTCGCACGTCAAAGAAGTAAAACGCAACTACCGCTATGAAAAAATACCTCATACCGCTGCTTCTGGCCGGATGGACGGCAGGCAGCGTCGCGGCGCAGAACGCAGGCTACGTGGACGATCTCTACCGCGGTTCGACGCGGGCGAGCCGGGCGGAGCAACAGCAGCTTCGCGAGAACCGTCGGGCGGCCCGGATCGCGGAGTCCGAACGGAGGCAGGCGCAACAGATGCCGGCCCAGTGGACGCCGAACCGGCCGTCTCAGCCTGCGGCGCCGACGACTGCCGCGGCGCAGGGAACGCAACGGGACGAACTGGTCACGTCGTTCGACGACGCGCTGCAACGCCGGATCTCGGCCTATCGCAACTACCGCGAGATGGACGACGACTATTGGAAGCTGATGGAGGGCTTCCACCGGACGCTCTCGGGCCGGTACGATCCGGATCTCTACAACGTGATCACGTTTGGTAACGACATGTGGGTCGAACCGACCTACATCACCGCCCTCTTCGACGGGAGCGACCCCTCTGCGCGGCTGCGCACCAAGGAGCTCTGGGACGACGACCGCAGCGGCCGGAGCAATGTGAACATCACGCTGAACGTCTCGGCGGGGAGCGGATGGGCAGATCCGTGGAACGCTTACTGGTATTCGCCGTGGAGCCGGCCGTGGCGGTGGAACTCCTATTATTACGGCACGTGGGGCGGCCCTTACTGGAGCTGGAGTTGGAACTGGGGGCCGTCGTGGAGCTGGGGCCCGTCATGGAGTTGGGGGCCCGGCTGGGGCTGGGGACCTTCTTGGGGATGGGGGCCGTCGTGGAGCTGGGGACCCTCCTGGGGATGGGGCCCGGGATGGGGGCCTGCCTGGGGGCCGGGTTACTATCCGCCGCCCGCTTGGAGCGGGCCCGGAGGGGGCAGGCCGAGACCGATCTACTGGGGAGACGGCCGACCGGCCGGAAGACCGACCTATCGGCCGGGTAACGGGCCGAACGGAGCGGGGGGCCGGCCGACCTACTCGGGCGGCTATCGCCGCAACGACAACGGCACGGGCGTAACGATCAATCAAAGCGGCGGTACGCGGCGGCCGGCAACGACGGGCACTCCGGCGGCGACGATCCGACCGGGCGGCAGCAACAACCAGTACACGCCGCAAGGCACGACCCGACCGGGCGTGAACGGCAACGACGGTTACCGGAGACCGGTGAATACGGATCGTTCGTACCGGCGCGAAGTCCGTCCGAACACGACACCGGCCGAGCGGCCGCAACGCTCGGTGCAACGCTCCGAACCGACCCGGACGCCGGCGGTTTCGCCGTCGCGGCCGGCCGGCGGAAGCTACGGCGGCTCCTCGGGCGGGAGCGCGGGCGGAGGAGGCTACCGGCGGCGGTAAAACGACCTTAACCCAGACGAATCGACTAACGGAAAGATAAGACCATGAAAAGGAATCTCATACAGACCGCCTGCCTGACGGCGGGCCTCCTGGCGGCCGGCGCGACGGCACGGGCCCAGGGGCCGGAAGAACTGCTTCTCTTCTCGCGCCAGAATTTCGGACTGGCCACCGCCCGGACGGCGGGGATGGGAGGGGCTTTCACCTCGCTGGGGGCCGACGGGGCCTCGATGAGCCTCAACCCGGCGGGGATGGCGATGTACAGCCGAAGCGAGCTGGCATTGAGCCCCGGGCTCCGGATATCGGCACAGAAGGCCGACTACCGAACGCCGAACGGGAATCTGGACAAGCACCTCAACCGGGTAAAGGCCAATATCGGGAATTTCTCGATGGTCTATGCGGGGAACAACTTCGCGATCGGTTTCGGGATGAACCGTCTGACGGACTTCAACGGTCGCAGCCGGGCGATCAGCTTCGACGACCGGACGGCGCTGGGCGAGGGGTTCTCGATCGGCGACATGTTCGTCGAACAGCTCTACGGCATCCCGGCTTCGACGATCGGGGCGCCGGAAAAGGACATCTACAAAGCTTTCTACGACTATCCGCCGGCTTTGTGGGGAGCGATCATGGGCTATCAGGCGGGGCTCTTCGACCCGGTGGCGGGTACGGGGGGAGACGGGCAACCGCCGCAGCAATACACCACCCGGGGGATGATTCAGGAGGGAACGCTGCTCTTTCCGGAGTGGTATCGCCGGACGGCGGGGGCGATCAACGAATATACGATCAGCGGGGGATATAATTTCAAGGATATCTTCTACATCGGGGCGACGCTGGGGATTCAGGACATCTACTACAGCCGCGTGGACACCTACTCGGAGATCACTTCGGCGAATAACGTGGGGCTGCTCTCGACTTACTACAACCAGGCTTACGACCTGTCGGGCGTGGGGGTCAACCTGAAGGTGGGGGCGACGGTGAGGCCGGTGCCGTGGCTGCGGATCGGAGTGGCTTACCACTCGCCGACGTGGATCGGCATGACGGACGAATATGCGGCGGACATGACGGTCAATTACACCCATTCGATCGGGGGCTACGACTACGGTTTCAGCGATACGCCGATCCAGCGGCAGGAGTATCGCATGCGGACGCCGTCGCGGCTGATGGCGGGGGTCTCGGCGACGATCGGGACGGTGGGGATCGTGAGTGTGGATTACGAACGGACGTGGTATCAGCACATGAAGTACACGTCGGACGACTATCGGGACATCAACACGGGGATCGGGGAGACCTACGGGCCGACGGATGTGATCCGGGCCGGGGTGGAGTTCCAGCCGGCGCGGTCGCTCTTCCTGCGGGCGGGGTACGGCTACAGCACGTCGGTCTATCGGGACGATGCCTATGCTTCGTTCGGCGAGTATCAGCAGATTTCGGGCGGGATCGGTTTCCGGAACCGGTCGGTGAGCGTCGATCTGGCTTACGTCTACGGCAAGGCGAACGGGATGCCGTACAAACCGTTCGACTACACGTCGGAAGACGGCTATCGGGTGGCTACGGAGGGGACGATCTACACGAAGGAGCGGTATCACAACGTGATTCTGACGATGGCGTTCCGGTTCTGAGGGTTGGGGATTTAAGAGGCTTGCACGCTGCACATTTTCCACAGGGGACTCACCGCGAGTCCCCTGTTTTTGTGTCCGACGACGCAGTTATTATTGATTTATTTTAAAAATAAAATAATTAAATAAAATATTGTCATTTTCGATTCTTTGAATTATATTTGAGGTGTGATTTCTCCGAAAACGTTCGGGGGAGACACAATTTTTATTTACCTTTAATTTTTGAAGTCATGAAGAAAATGACCAAAATTCTGCTGGCCGCCGGTGGTGCAGCCCTGATTTGCGGCGGCGCAGCGATGACCTACCTGAAAGCGCAAACCCCGATGACTATTCAGGAAGAACTGACCCTCGCCAACCTCGAAGCGATGGCTTTGGATTTGGATGAAAACATGGATCAAAAGCCGGGGTTGGGAGATTGTGACAACTACAATGGTTATCGCCGCATCAAACAAGGCAACGAACGTATCTACGATTGTTGCTACGTCGTCGTAATAGGTCAAGGAAAAGAAGACTGCAAAGGGTGGTAGCCCATCGATATCCATTTCAGAAATGAGCGGAAAAATCCTGTTAGGGGCCTTTGTGGGGCTGTGTTTCGTAGCCTGCGGCCGTGCGCCAGAGAGCGTGCCCGCCCGCGAAAAGGCTTTCGAGCGTAGCGCGCGGCTGGCGGCTGATTCGGTCTCCCTGCCTTATCTGGTACACCCCTTCCGGTGGTACGTCCAGGGCGATCGGCTGTGGTTGCTCGACAACCACACAGACCGGTTCGGCCATGCGTTCGCCCTGCCGGGAGTAGCCCCCGTTTGCCAGTTCGGCAGACAGGGGCGCGGCCCCGGCGAGTTTCTCAGTCCCGGATTGGCCTGCATGCAGCGAGAAGACGAAACCGCCCTCTTCGAGTCCATGCCCAACCGGCTCTGCCTCTATCGGCAACAAGGCGATACGGTGACTCCGATCCAGACCTTGCAATTCCCTGTTTGGATGGAGGCGCGCGCGTTGCCCAAAGCCTACTCGCGCCTGTGGCAGACCCGGGATTCGGCCCTGTATATCGGGATTTCGTTTCCTCCGCGCTTTCCGGAGGTCGACCTGCTCGACATGAACGTTCCCCAAGTCCGGGCCAGCCTCTCCTTCCTCCAGACCGGATCGGAAGAAGCCGGCTCCTATCCCTACCTGTTCACCGCCGCATACTGCCGAGGGAAACTCGTGCTCGCCTATCAGTATATCGACCGCATCGAAGTGTACGACGTCGATCGGGACGGCTTCCGGCTCGACTACGCGATCGGCACCGGCCAGCCACAGGAAGAACTCTCCATCCGTAACGAAGACGACCGGATGATCCGCCATTACACCGCCGTCCAATGCGACGACCAACGGATTTACGCCCTCTATCAAGGCTATCCCGACGGCGCATTCGGCAGCGACGACATCCTTTCCACCCTCGAAATCTATCGTTCCGAGGATGGAACCGGAGAACTCCGTGCGGATCTGGGCCGCCGGATCGACGACATCGCCCTCGACACCGCTCGGCATACCTTATACGGTTACAGCGCGGTGTGCGACTCCGCCCAGTTCTACACCTTCGACCTCGCGGGTCTGCGTTAGCTACATCCCCCCCACCTCCGCCGCTGTGCGATAGCGCACAGCGGCGGATTTTTGTTTATCTTTGCCCCATCAAGCACGAAACAACAGAGATATGGCAAAAGAGCTCAAAGACCTCACCTCGCGCCAGGAGGACTACAGCAAATGGTATAACGAATTAGTCGTCAAAGCCGGCCTCGCCGAGAACTCCGCCGTCCGCGGCTGCATGGTCATCAAACCCTACGGCTACGCCATCTGGGAGAAGATGCAGCGCGCCCTCGACGACATGTTCAAAGCCACCGGCCACGTCAACGCCTACTTCCCCCTCTTCATCCCCAAATCCTTCTTCTCCAAAGAAGCCCACCACGTCGAAGGATTCGCCAAAGAGTGCGCCGTCGTGACCCACTACCGGCTCAAGAACGACCCCGACGGGAAAGGCGTTATCGTCGACCCCGACGCCAAACTCGAAGAAGAACTCATCGTCCGGCCCACCTCCGAGACCATCATCTGGAACACCTATAAGAACTGGATCCAATCCTACCGCGACCTCCCCATTCTTTGCAACCAGTGGGCCAACGTCGTCCGGTGGGAGATGCGCACCCGGCTCTTCCTGCGCACCGCCGAGTTTTTGTGGCAGGAGGGCCACACCGCCCATGCCACGCGAGAAGAGGCTATGGAAGAGGCACAGAAGATGATCGGCGTCTACCGCGACTTCGCCGAACAATGGCTCGCCCTTCCCGTCATCGTAGGCCACAAGAGCGACAGCGAACGGTTCGCCGGCGCCGACGACACCCTCACCATCGAAGCCCTGATGCAGGACGGCAAAGCCCTCCAGAGCGGGACATCGCACTTCCTCGGCCAGAACTTCGCCAAAGCCTTCGACGTCCAATTCGTCAACAAAGAAGGAAAAATGGACTACGTCTGGGCCACCTCCTGGGGCGTCTCCACCCGCCTGATGGGCGCCCTCATCATGGCCCACTCCGACAACAACGGCCTCGTGCTGCCGCCCAAGCTCGCGCCGATACAAGTTGTGATGATACCCATCTATAAAGGCGAAGACGAACTCCGCGCCATCGTCGAACGCATGGAGGCCATCGCCGCCCAGCTGAAAGCCAAAGGCATCAGCGTCAAGATCGACGACCGCGACAACGTGCGGAGCGGCTTCAAATTCGCCGAATACGAACTCAAAGGCGTCCCCGTGCGCCTCGCGATCGGGCCGCGCGACCTGGCGAATGGGACGGTGGAACTCGCCCGGCGCGACACCCTCACCAAAGAGAGCGTCCCCGCAGCAGGGATCGCCGACCACATCGAAAAACTCCTCGCAGACATTCAGCAAGGGATCTACGACAAAGCCCTGAAATTCCGCGACACCATGATAACCCGCGTCGACACCTACGACGAATTCAAACGCGTACTCGAAGAGAAAGGCGGCTTCCTCCTCGCCCACTGGGACGGCACCCCCGAAACCGAAGAGCAGATCAAAGCCGAGACCAAGGCGACGATTCGGTGTATTCCCGTCGACGCACCAGAGGAAGAGGGGACTTGTATCGTCAGCGGCAAACCCTCCCACCGGCGCGTCCTCTTCGCCAAAGCCTACTGATTTCCCGTTTGCATACAGGAAAAACATTGCGGCCGGGAAAATTTTTCCGGCCGCAATGTTTTGAAAAACAGCAGAGTAGGGCAGTGCTTTTCGAAAACAGCGAAAAATATTTCATAAAATATTTTGCAAATTCCCCCGAACAACATACCTTTGCATCCGCAATCGAGAAAAACAGATCGCCCGCACACTTGCGAAAACAAGCAGCGAAAAAAAAAGTGAAAAAGTTTTTGGTCGATTGAAAAACTTGGCATACCTTTGTAATCCCTTTCGCCCGATTCGGGAGCGAGGGCTTGAAAAAGAGATATGAACCTTCGGGTTTCAGTTCTTTGAATTACTGTGAAAAGTTAAATGATAATTTGTAGTGTAGTACAATTTGTCAATTCCTGATTCCGGCGCCGCGAGGCGAACCGGAACGAGAAGAAATCGGTCGGGACACTCGAAAAATTGTTTTTTTTACAATGGAGAGTTTGATCCTGGCTCAGGATAAACGCTAGCGGCAGGCCTAACACATGCAAGTCGAGGGGCAGCATATGGATTGCTTGCAATCCATGATGGCGACCGGCGCACGGGTGCGTAACGCGTATGTAACTTGCCTTATGCAGGGGGATAACCCGAAGAAATTCGGCCTAATACTCCATAAGTGTCAGAGAGGCATCTTTCGGGCATAAAAGATTTATCGGCATAAGATAGACATGCGTGACATTAGCTAGTCGGTGAGGTAAC
>NZ_CAJTUJ010000041.1 GCF_910579375.1 uncultured Rikenella sp. | reverse complement strand
CCGGATCCCGAACAGGTGATCGAACAGAGCCTCGGACGTTTCGAACTCTTTATCGAACGCAACGGGAAAACCCTTCTGGTGGCGCTCGGCGCGATTATCGTCCTCGTCGGGGGGTATTTCTCGTACAAATACCTCTACCTCGCTCCGCGGGCCAAGCAGGCGTCGGCGGCGATGTTCGAGGCGCAGAACTATTTCGAACGCGACTCGTTCGCGCTGGCGCTCAACGGGAATGCGGCGTTCGACGGATTCCAGACGATCGCGGAACGGTACGGGAATACGCCGCAGGGGAATCTGGCCAACCATTATGCCGGGATGTGCCACCTCTATCTGGGTGATTTCCAGCAGGCTATCGACGCTTTCGCAAAATACGACGCGTCGAAAGACAATGCGGCGGCGGAGTTGATCGGGGCGCAGAACCTGGGGTTGCGGGGCGACGCGCATGTCGAGCTGGGGAACTTGGAGCAGGGGGCGGCGCTGTATGAACAGGCGGCGAACTTCAGCGACAATGTGGCGACGACGCCGGTCTACCTGAAAAAGGCGGGGATGATTCACGAACAGGCGGGGCATGCGCAGCAGGCTTTGCAGCTCTACGAACGGATTCGGAACGAATATCCGCGGAGTATTCCGGCAAGGGATATCGAAAAATTCATCGCGCGGGCGCAACAGCAATTGTAATCTTTTGCCACCCAGAGCATTACAGCTCAACGACAGAGACTGATTCACCATACGAAGGCGGGGAGAGGACACGCGCTTTTCCCCGCCTTTTACTTTCGTCCCCCTCGGCGTGGAACGCCTTTTGCTTCTGTTTCGGAACGGGCGGGGACTTTCGCTGACCAATTGGATATCTTGCTTATGGCTTCCGAACTGAAAAATCTATCCGTTTTCGACCGACCGGTACCGCCGGCCAACGAAATGTCGTTCGGCATCGTTGTCGCCGAATGGAACCACGAAATTACCTCGGCGCTGCTCAACGGGGCGGTCGCCACGCTCCGCGCGGCGGGGTGCGCTGACGACAAGATCAGTGTCAAATGGGTGCCGGGCACGTTCGAACTGGCCATGGGGGCGCAGTACTTCGCCGAGTACACCAATGTCGATGCGGTGATCGTCCTGGGATGTGTGATTCAGGGAGATACGCGGCATTTCGACTTCGTCTGCCAGGGGGTGACCAGCGGGGTGCAGCAGATGCAGCTGAGTTGGAACATGCCGATCGCGTTCGGGGTGCTCACGACGAACGACCGCCAGCAGGCGATCGACCGGGCGGGGGGACGGCTCGGAAACAAAGGCGACGAGGCGGCGGCGACGGCGATCAAGATGGTGGCTCTGCAACGCGAGATGGAGGCGGAGGACAATGGCGAGGTGGCGGCGACGGCGGGAGCGGCGGCGGAAAACCATCCGGTGGTCAATTGATTCTCAGGGCTTAACAAAGGCCTCGTGTCTTTGGGCTATTTTTACGGCAACGCCGCTCTTCGGATCTTTCGAAGAGCGGCGTTTTTCTCTCTTTACCAAGGAGTTGCGGGGCGAGCTATCGCTTCGATTTGGTTTGGTTGGGTTGGGCTTGAAATGCCCGCCCCGGGCTTCCGCGACGCGGGCAGCAATGGACGATTAGGCGCTCTGGCAGGCGTCGGCGACGGCGGGTACAGTTGGTCTTCCTCCTTTAGCGGGACTAGCGGCGTGTTCTTGACCTTCGGCACGCAGAGCCTCAATCCCAGCAGCGTGAGCAACCCTGGCCACGGTCTTCAGTTGCGTTGCCTCTCGGAATAAACGGGCACGCACAGCGTCTTTTGATGGCCGGGTCTACCCTAAAGATACCCCAAACCGGCAGCCGCTACCCCACGAAATGGAACCGGGCAAAGCTCAGCTATTTCTTCGTGTTGAAGCGGTTCATGGCGCGGTCGGGGCCTTCGGTCACCCACGACAGGATCGCATCGGCACAACGATCGGTCAGCTCCGGCAGGGCGGCACGCTCTTCCGACGTCCAATGACCGAGCACGTAGTCTACTTGCTGGCCTCGTGCAAAGTCGCCGCCGATCCCGAACCGCAAACGGCCGTAGTCCGAACTCCCGACGCACTCGGCGATGCTCTTCAACCCGTTGTGGCCGCCGTCCGAGCCGTTTTTTCGGATCCGAAGGTGGCCGAACGGAAGGGCGATATCGTCCACGACGACAAAAACGCGTTCCAACGGAATCCGCTCGTGCTGCATCCAGTAGCGAACGGCTTTGCCGCTCAGGTTCATGTAGGTCGAGGGCTTCAGCACGATGAGCTCCTGGCCGCGGTGACGAACGACGGCGACGGAACCGTAGCGGTCGGAGGTAAAAGGGGCGCCGGAGCGTGCGGCAAGGGTGTCGGCGACAAGGAAGCCGGCGTTATGGCGGGTGTCGGCGTACTCGGAGCCGATGTTGCCCAGGCCGACGATCAGGTATTTCATAAGGTGGTTCTCGTTTTCGGTGTGGTGCAAAGGTAGCGTTTCGAGGGGTTGTCCGCAACTCCGGAGGGGGCGCGGCGGAGCACGAAAAAGCGGTTTTCTGCCCGGCCAGATGCCTGGGCAGAAAACCGCTCGATGGTTCGATGGCTTCGCGCGTGTGCAATACGCGCCGGGCAATCGCAAAGACTACTTCGCAGCAGCGGCGGCAGCCTGAGCACCGCGGGCTGCACGGGTCATCCGCACGGCACAGATCGCGGTCGTCGCCGGGGTCAGAATCTCCAAGCCGGGGATGTGCAGGTCGCCGACGAAGATCGATTTCCCGAGCCCGAGTTCGGTCACGTCCACTTCAACCGTATCGGGCAGGTCTTTCACCAAAGCGGATACGCGCAGTTTGCGCTTGCTGAGGGCGAGTTTACCCCCCTGTTTCACCCCTTCGGAGTTCCCGGTGAGCACCACGGGCAGGTCGACTGCCACGGGTTTCTTTTCGTCCACGCGGAAGAAGTCGACGTGCAGCACGTCGCCGCTCACGGGATGGAACTGAACTTCGCGCATGACGGCTTTTTCTTTTTTCCCGTCGATGTCGAATTCGATAATATAAGAATGCGGGGTGTAAATGAGCTGTTTGAACTCAGTGGCAGGCACGGCGAAGTGTACGGTGTCCCCGCCGCCATAAATCACGCAGGGTACGTTCCCTGCCCGGCGCACTGCGTTGGTTCCTTTTTTGCCGAATTCGGTGCGGGATGCACCTTTGATCTCGATCGTTTTCATCTCTCTGATGGTCTTTAGGTTATGAAAATCGTTTGTTCTTCGACGCTACTCAGTCGATGCCCGGCAATGAGCATCGCCCCCATCACGTCGGTGTCGCGGCCCAGGGCCGAAACGGGGACAAAGGTAGTAATTTTTTCGGTTGATTCAAGGAAGAATGCCATAGCCTGCGCATTTTGTGCCGACACGGCCAGAGCGAAACGCAAGTTTCGCCCGTCCACGGGACGTGGGGCCCGCCCGGCCCGAGGGCAGTTTCAGGCGGGACAGAGTTCGACCCGCGCGCGACTGCTGGAAAAGGAAATCGTTCAAAGCGACTTGCGCTTTGGACAAGATTTCCGCCAGCGCGCGGACAAAGAACGGGGCAATCGTTTCTGTTTTGATCGCGCGCCTTGGAAAATCCTGTCAAAACGTGCAAGCAAGTTTTGACGATTTCCCTCTTTAGGCGAGGCGCGCGTCTGTCCGACAGGAGGGTACTGCCCTCGGGCCGGGCGGGCCCCACGTCCCGTGGACGGGAAATGCTACGCATTTCCACTGGCCGCCTCTACCCCTAATTACAACACGGTCACCTCGGCCCAACTACCAGTCACGCACGGTCGAGCTTTGACCCGCCTAAAACCGCCCTCACGAGTCATCCGGCGAGACCCGACACCCCCTCGATCGAGCCCTCCTTTCACACGGCACCAACGCCTCCTCCACCTCCCGGAGCGCCCCGTCCGACAACCGACTCCAATCCACCACCGCCCGCTCCCCCTCCTCCTCTTCACCCTCCGACACAGCCTCCGGCTCCGCCGCCCGCCGCCTCTCCTCCTCCCTCGCCAGCTTCAGCCTCATCTCCACACACCTCTCCAGCCCCCTCAGCGCCGCCATACACCCCTTCGCCAACGGCAACAGATCCTCCTCCAGCCCCTCCGGCTCCAGCATCTTCGCCAACCTCTCGTACGCCTCCTCCACCCGCTCGATCCTCCTCAACCCCTCCCGTAAAATTTCCGCCTTCATACTTTATATAGACAACTAAATATATTTCCCCCCAAATCGCCCCGCCCCCGATTTTCCCACAAAAAATCACCCCCGATAACTCATATGAGTTAAAATTTATTATATTCGCCACATCAATCCCCTATGCCCCCACCAGCGCCAAAGATATACCACCCCCCAGCCCCGTCCAAACGACACACCAAGCCATTACACCAGAAGAGCCGAGGCCGACACTTTATACTATAAAATTCACCTATCCGACCATTTTCCACCCCAAAACACCCACCCCACCCATGAACACCACCTCCACCTCCCATATCTCCCGCTACCAGATCGACACCAACTCCGGCATCCAGACCATCCGCTACGAACGCCACGTCGTCGGCTACGTCGAACAAGGCACCAAACTGATCCACCTCGGCGACCGCTACGTCACCGTCCGCAGCGGCGAACTCTTCCACCTGAACCCCGGCACCCACTACATCGAGAACGACCCCGCCGGACACGACCTCCCCTTCCGCCAGACCCTCCTCTTCTACAGCCCCAGCGACCTCCGCAACGACTTCATCCCCGCCACCCAAATCGCCGCCACCAACCACCTCTGCTCCACCTGCCGGAACACCACCGACATCTACACCTACCCCGCCTGGCCCCTGATCGAGAGCTACTTCCGCTCCCTGAACCGCCTCCTGACCACCCGCCTCCACCGGCAACGCCCCGAACTCAGCCGGCTCAAAATCTGCGAACTCTTCCAACTCCTCCAGACCCAGCCCGGCTGCTGCATCAGCCGCCCCATGTGCCAAGCCCTCAGCCAGAGCCAACGCACCTTCTCCGACGTCATGCACGCCAACATCTTCACCACCGCCAGCGTCGCCACCCTCGCCGCCCAGTGCGAGATGAGCCCCACCGCCTTCAAGAACCACTGCCAGCGCACCTTCGGCACCACCCCCCACCGCTGGATCGTCGACCAACGCCTCAACCGCGCCCAACTCCAACTCATCACCACCCCCGACCCCATCAGCAAAATCGCCCGCGACTGCCTGATCCCCAACCCCTCCCACTTCATCAAACTCTTCCGCCGCCGCTTCGGCCTCACCCCCCTCGCCTACCGCCGGCGTTACGAAAAAACCGGCCTCTGACCCACCCCCCGAAACCCGAAAAACACTACCTTTGCCCCACACACAAACAACTATCCATTATGTTAAGCACCAAACTTCAAGAAGCCCTCAACGCCCAGATCAACGCCGAACAATGGTCCGCCTACCTCTACCTCTCGATGTCCCTCGACGCCTCCGTGAAAGGCTATAAAGGGATCGCCAACTGGTTCTCCATCCAATACCAGGAAGAGCAAGCCCACGCCCAACTCTTCATCGACTACATCCTGAGCCGCGGCGGCCGCGTGACCCTCTCCCCGATCGCCGCCGTGCCCACCGAATGGGCCACCCCCCTCGACATGTTCCGCGAGACCCTCGCCCACGAACAGAAAGTGACCTCCCTGATCGACAACCTGTGCCGTCTGGCCGCCGACGAGCAAGACTTCGCCACCTCCAACCAGCTGATCTGGTTCGTGAACGAACAAGTGGAAGAAGAAGAGAACGCCCGCGACATCATCGACCAACTCCAGATGGTCTCCGAGAGCCAGATGGGCCTCTACATGATCGACAAAGAGCTCGGCACCCGCACCTACACCGCCCCGAGCATCGCCGCCCAGTAAGCCATCGTCCCCCGAAAAGACGATCAAAGAAAGGAAAGACACCCACAAAAGGAGGGAAGGGGCTGCGCGTGGGCGCGGCTTCGTCCCTCCTTTCATTCATCCCCCCTCATGCCCGCCACTTCAGCCTCCCCCATCGCGATATCAGCCGCAGAAAGCGCCCTTCCGCAACGTATCCGCCACTTGAAAACCACCCACCTCGACCGCCATCCCGACACCGATCGGCCTTGGCTGCTCGTTCTTCTACAGGCCAGCCCCTCTAAGCACATCGCCCTGAAGAAAATCAAAGATTTCGAAACCGTCATCACCACCGCCCGCTACAGCCTCTCCTGCGGTTGCCATTTCGACCATCCGGTTTATTCCCCAAACCCCCAAGACCCCACCCGGCACTACACGAAAGAGGCACAATACCACTACAACTTGCACCACCTGAAAAACGCCGTCCTTTGGTATAACTCCTCCTCCGACTACCTGTTGCAGATCATTTGGTTCGGTTTCGAACTTCATCCCCCGCTCCATTCACCCGACGATTATCAAAAGACACTGAACGCATGCAGATGGGGAAATATCCACAACCGACTGAAAAACATCCCCGAATCCCGACCTTTACGTGACCGATATCACAGTTTACAGATGGATTCAGCCATCCGACAAATCCGAGAATTGGCCAACTCCCTCAAACACCGTTGTCTGTTCGAGTTAGAAGAGTCCCCCTCCCCCCGCGACCCCACCTTTCAAATAGACACCAATGATCCTACCGACTACATTTGGAACTCTCCCCTCCTCGCATCCCCCGTCGTGAAATACCTTGACCTTGTCCAGGCACTGATCACCACACACGACTTATTGATTGATTTTGAAGACTATCTGATCGATTTACTGGGATTCGACCAGCTTCCCGAGGTGATCGAATACGGCAAAACTCATCTCGTTTCTCCCTTTTAAATCCCCACCTACCGATCCGACAAAGCTCCTCCCGATATTTCAACTTCCCTTTGAAAAGTCTGCCCCCACCCGCTACAATCTTTCCCGACTGAGAAATCAGCCTTGATTTTCATTTACTTATCATTATCGAGCTCTCACTGCGCGCGAGTCGCTCGCCGAAGCCTCCGCCCTCCTCCAAACAAAAAAACGGACAACTCATAAAAGCTGTCCGTCTCCGAGCGGAAAACGAGACTCGAACTCGCGACCCCAACCTTGGCAAGGTTGTGCTCTACCAACTGAGCTATTTCCGCAATTATTATGTTTCGCCCCTATCTCTTGCCGCAGTTGGAATTACCCTCTCGGGCAAGATGACTCCCCCCTCTCTGAGCTGTTGCCGAGGATTACGCTCCGTGATCCTCTGGGCGCCCAGCGAGAAATACTTACGTTATTTTTAATGAATTCTCCGAATTTGGCATTGCGCGACCGATCTTTTCCCGGCAAGCGGACTTGTCGGAAAAAGACAGCCCCCCCAACGCCAAAGCCTGACGGCTCTTTTAAAAACAACGAAGAACATCTCTCTGAGCTGTTGCCGAGGATTGAACTCGGGACCTCTTCCTTACCAAGGAAGTGCTCTACCACTGAGCTACAACAGCATACGTTCCGATCCCATCCCCCCGAAAGGCCCTCAAGGATCGTGTGCAAAGGTAGACAAAATTTCGGCTTCCGCAAGGTCGGGAGAGAGATTTTGTAAAAAAAAATCGACAAAAACCTGCAACCGGCTCGAAACCAACACTCTACCCCAAGGCCTGACGGATGTCGGCCAGCAGTTCGGCGGCCGATTCCAGCCCCACAGACAGCCGGATCGTGCACGGCGACAAGTCCATCCGGCGGCGAACCTCCTCCGGGAAAGTGCCGAAAATGGTGCTCCACGGGTGGATCGCCAACGACTTGTTGTCGAACAAGTTCGTTGCCCGGCGGATCAGCTTCAGCCGATCCAGAAAGGCGTAGCAGGCCCGCCGGGAAGCGAGGTCGAAGGTGAGCATCGCGCCCGGAGGGGTCGGCCCGAACTGACGGCAGCACAAAGCATGGAAACGGCTGGAGGGGAGCCCCGGATAGTTCACCGACTCGATGCCCGGCGTGGTCTCCAGCGCGCGGGCCAGCTCCAGCGTTGTCTGTGCCATGCGGGCGTAGCGCACCTCCAGCGTCTCCAGTCCCAGCGACTGCTGGTAGGCGACCTGCGGGGTCATGTAGGCGCCGAGGTTGCGGTGGATCTCGCGACGCAGTTTGGCCGTGAAAGCCTCGGTCGGAGCCACGCCGTAAGCCGAGGCTGCCCGGCCGAGTTTCGGCGAGCGGCTCCAGTCGAAGGTGCCGTAGTCGATGATCAGGCCGCCGAGCCCCGTCGCGCCGCCCGAGATGTATTTGGTGCTGGAGACGACTTCGAGGTCCACGCCGAAGTCGCCGGCCCGGAAGGCCGAGAAGGGGATGACGGTCGTATCGGCCGCCAGGGGGACATGATTCGCCCGGCAGACCGCACTCAGCGCCGAGAGGTCGGCCACCTCCAGCTGAGGATTGGTGACGATTTCGAGAAAGACCAGACAAGTGTCTGCATCGATGGCCGCCTCTACCGCGGCCGGGTCGGCGGTGTCGGCCCACCGCACCGAGAGGCCGAAGTCGCCCAGCGTGGAGACGAGCAGGGAGTAGGTGTTGCCGAAGAGGTGGGGCGAGGCGATGACGTTCGCTCCGGCCCGGCCGACGGTCATCAGGAGGTTCGAGATGGCGGCCATGCCGGAGTTGAGCGCTGTCACGCTGTGGGCGCCGAGGGCCCGGCGGATGCGCTGTTCGAAGTGCTCGACGGTGGGGTTGGTGATCCGCGAGTAGGCGTGGTCGGAGGTGCGGCCGGTGAAGGCGAGCTCCATGGCGTCGGCCGTCGCGAATTCATAAGCGGCATTCTGGTAGACCGGGGTACTGAGGGCGCCGTGCGGGTCGCGCCGGGCAGCGGGGGTCTGAAGGATGCGGGCGGTGAAGCCCGAAAGGTCGTCAGACATGACGGATGTGTGTTTTAGTCGGACAAATATAGGCATTTATTCAGGCGGCTGTACCGGCGGGGCGGACTCTTTTTCGGGAACCCCGGCCGCCTTGCCGGCCTCGATCGCCGCGCGACGCCGACGACGACGCTCCTGACGCGCCGCGCGGCGCTCCCGAGCTGCCGCGCGCCAACGACGATAGCGCTCTTGAAGGTCTTTCCAGCTCTGGAACTCCTGCCGGTAGTAGACCCCGACCCCGTTGTCCTGCAACCCCTGCGACTCGTCGAAGCGGTCGATCGTCCGGGTGAAACCCTTGACCTTCAGCGACCCCGACTTGTTCAGCACCCACGTCAGGTAGCCGTCCACCGAGAGCGGATTGTTCGTCACCTGATAGGCCCCCCGCTGTCCCACATCGTAGTTGCCCCCCACCTCCAGCGAGAGCTTGTTCGCAATCAGATCCGCCCCCACGTCGAAGGTCACCTCCTCCGACGTCAGCTCGCTCGAGGGGCGGTAGCCGAAACGGATGTTGTAGTTCGAACCCGAAATCAGGTTGCTGATCTGGTTCGAGAGAAACTCCATCCCGGCGATCCCCGCCAGCGAACCGCTCATCGTCCCGATGGCATTCGTCTGGTCGTCCGGCATGAAGCTGTTCGAGAGCATCAGGTAGGCGAACTGCATCGTCGTCGCCTCCTCCGTATTGAGCAGGTTGCGGAGGAGGTTCTTGGTCTCGGGATCGGCCCCCGGAGCCGTCACCGAGAGGCGGATGGTGGGGTCGAACAGCCTGTCCGTCAGATGAATCCCGCAACTCACGTTGACATTCCCGCTGCCCGTCCCGCTCCCCTGCGCATTGGCCCCCAGGAGCGGTTTCAGCGACGTCCGAACCCGATAGGCCGCGTCGATGTTCACCAGCGGGTCGGCCGGATCGCCCGTCCACTGGATCGAACCGCCCGGCTGGATCACGAAGTACTTGTTGGCCAGCACCCCGTAGAGCGTAAAGAGATACGTCCCCTCCGTAATGTCGTACTGTCCGTCCATCGTGAAGATGTCGCGCGCGGGGACGATGCGCATCCGGAAGCGGCCGTTGCCGCGCCCCCGGATCACGTCGCCGAGCCGCGGGTCGAGGACGATCTGGGCCTCGGTATTGGGCAGCGCCGTGAGGTTCAGGTCGACCGAGAGCTCGCTCTTGGTACGTCTGCGCCGCGGCCGGCGGAGCTGGCGCCGGAACTGCTCGACACGGTCGACCGGCGTGCGGGCCGAGGGCTCGACGAACGAGATGAAGTCGGCCTCGGCGATGGTCGAGACCTCCGACAGCGGCAGCACGAAGGTCGAGCTGCGCGCCGTCTCGGCCCGCACGTCGATCGCGGTGCGGTAGTCGTCGCCCGTGACCGAAAAGGCCCCCGTGCCGTAGATCCGTCCGTAGAAGTCCGGGTTGTCGGCCAGCGCGGTGTTCAGGCAGAGCAGGTCGCGGAAATCGACCTTCACGCCGAAGCGGAGCTGGCGGAAATAGCGGCTGTCGAACCAGGCCGAGATGGCGCCCGTGCCTCCGTCGCCGTCGCTGAGCGGAGACGGAGGCAGCTCGAAGCGGTTGTTCGTGACGGTCACCGGCCCCGAAAGGGTGTACCGCGCCCGCGTATAGGCTACCGTGGCGGCATATTCGTCCACGCCGATCGTCCCGTTCAGCAGCGGCCCCCCTTCGGGGCCGCCGGTCAGGGCGAGCTTCGTCCGCGCCCGGCCGCGCGTATCAACGAGCACGCCCTGCAACAAGGGCTCCAGCAGGGCCATATCGAACCGCGGGATATCAAAATCGACCCGGTAGCGCCGCTCGCGGCTGTCGTAGTAGCCCGCGATCGGGGTCGCCCCGTCGGGGGTGTCGGCGGCGAAGCGCACCCACCGCCGTTCGCCGTCCCACCGGCTGCGGAAGTCGGCGGTGCCGAGCTGGTGCTGGTTCATGGCGAAGGAGTCGATCCGGAGGTCGGCCCCGAACTGCAAGGCGCCGAAGGGGGCGACGAGCTCGGCGAGGCCGTCCATGCGTCCGCCGATGCGGTAGCCCTGTCGCTGGACGAGCCGCGTGAGGGGCGAGAGGTCGAGCCGGTCGAACCGCACGCGCAGGGTGTCGCTCTCGACGGCCGAGGCGCGCCCCTCGATCGAGAGCCGCTGGTCGCCGCTCCGCACGCCGAAACGACGGAAGCCGATCCCCGTGGAGTCGACCAGGAGGTGTCCGGGCTGGACGAACCACTCGCGCCCTTCGACCCGGAAGGAGGTGGGATAGAACCGGACGTCGAGCTGCGGCAGCCCCGCGGCGGAGCGTCCGATGGTGGTGGAGGTGCTGATCAGCGCGCGGTTGCCGTTCTCGGGATTCTCGAACCGGGTGGCGAGGGCGATGCGGTTGTGGCCGACGCCGCCGACGACCGACATCCGGGGCAGGTCGAGCGGCCCGATGCCGAACTGCTCGGCGAAGGCGTAGACCGAAACGGAGTCGCCGCGGTTGCGGCACTCGACGGTGAGGTCGCCGACGTAAAGGTTCCGCCGCAGGATGTAGTCCGACCGGACGCTGAGGTTGAATTCGTCGCGCGCGGGGTCGAAAAGGAAGCCGACGGAGGTTCCTTCGGCCACCTCCAATCCCGGGACGAAGATGGCGGCGACGTTGTTGGCCTGTTTGACGTCGATTTTCAGGAGGTAGTAGCCCTCGGTACCTGCGGCTGCGGAGTCGGCGGCAGCCGTCGGCCCGGCAACAACAGGGGATGCGGCCCGGGCGACGGTATCCGGTGCCGAGAGCGAGGGCAGGTAGCGCCGCAGGGAGTGGCGGAAGAAGCGGAAGAAGCGTTCGTATTGGGCGGCTCCGCGCAGGTCGGCGTCGGCGAAGTCGGAGCGCATGGAGAGCCGCCGCGACCGCGCGCTGCTGCGAGCTTCGAACCGGATGGCGCCGGCGTGGACGGTGTCGAGGGGGTTGACGTAGGCGAGGCTGTCGATTTCGGCGTGTCCGTTCAGGTCGTCGAGGTTCGTCCCGGCGGCGTGGGCCCGGCAACGCATGGCGAGCCGCGAGAGGGTATCGCGGCGGTTGAAGCCGAGGGCGACGAGGTCGGCGCGGCGCAGGGCCAACTCGAAGTCGTAGGCGGGCACCGGGTCGCGCAGGTCGAGCCGCCCTTCGGTGGTGAAGTCGAGGTTGGGGTCGGAGGATTCGATGCGCCCCCGGAAGATGCGCCCGGCCCAGCGGCCGTTCATCCGGATGCCGTGGTAGGCGTAGTCCCGGAAGTCGAGCCGGTCAATCGTAGCGTCGGTGGCCAGGGCGAGCTCTCCGCCGTCGGTCACGACGTCGACGCCGGCGGAGAGCGAGACGGCCCCCAGGCGCGGCTGGCCGAGCAGCGTGCCGAGTCCGAAGGCTTCGGTGGCGAGGTGGCCGGTGAAATGGGTCTGTCCCTCCCGCTCGCCGGGCATGAAGCGCAGGGTGCCGCCCACCAGCCCCTGGGCGGTGGTGAGCTCGCCGGCGGCGGTGAAGTCGCGCACGAGGCCGTCGAAACTCCCTGTAAATCCGATGGTTCCGGCGCGCTGCAAGAGGGCGGCGAGGCCCGGTTTCAGGTGCCGTCCGGCGGCGGCCTCGCCGTAGATGCGGTTGATCTCGTCGCCGTCGGTCTCCAAGCGGTCGATGCCGATCCGCAGCCGTGTCCGGGCCACATCGGGCAGCCCCCGCAGGGCGAACGTGGCGTCCAGCCGAGTGGCTCCGTTCCGTGCGCCGCGCAGCCGACCGGCAAGGTCGTCCACGGTGCCGCTCACGGCGAGGGAGTCGAACGAGAGGGCGGCGCCGATCTCGGCCGGACGGCGCAGAAAACGGGCGATGGTCTGGTAGGAGACGGAGGAGGGCGAGGCTTCGAGGTCGATCCGCACGGCGTGCGGGAAGTCGTTCAGCGCAGCCCACCCGCCGTCGAAGCCGAGGTCGGCGCGGCGCAGGTGGAGCACGGACAAAGGGGTCTCGGCCCGCAGGCGGTCGACCCGGATGCCGCCGGGCCCGGCGGCGATCTGCTGCGCGCTGAGATGGCGGAGCCGGAAGCCGCTCTTTTCGTCGAAGTTCAGGTGTTCGATCCGCAGGGCGACGGAGTCGTCGCGCAGGGCGATTTCGCGGGCCTGGAAATAGAGGCCCTGAATATCTAAATCACTGAAATTTACCTGATTGCTACGCCCTTCGCCCGGCCCGCCGTCGGGAGCGCCGCGTAGGGTGAAGCGCAGGCCGAGGAGGTTGAGTTCGCGGGCGGTGAGCCGCAGCCGGACGGGGCGCGGCGGGTCGGGACGCAGCCGCCGGATGACGTATCCGAGGTTGGTCTCCTGTCCGGCGGTGTCGCGGGCGATGTGCAGCACGCCGTCGTCGAGCGAGACGACGCCGAGCGCCACGCGGCCCCCGAAGAGGTCGAGTCCGTCGATGCCGGCCTCGACGCGCCGCACATATAGTAAGGTGTCGGCCGGTCGGAAAGGGTCTTTGACGCACAGTCCGCTGACCTCCAGCCGGTTGAAGAAGGCGATGTCGACGCGGTCGAGGGTGAGTTCGGTGCCGATGCGTTCGGAGAGCTGCCGGGCGAGCCGCTGCACGACGAAGGTCTGCACGGCGCCGATCTGCAACAGCAGTCCGGCCACGAGGGGCAGGACGACGGCGGCGACCAGAAGCCATGAAAGGCCGACGAGGAGGCGTTTGAGGATTTTCCGAAGCATACGGGAGGAGGCGTGCCAAGGGGCGTTCGCGGCGGTTTTCGCGGCCTTACAGCCGGTTTACGGGGCCGCCGCGGAGGCGTTTTTCGCGCCGGAACAGGGCACACGGCCTTGCAAAGATAAACAAAGATCAGCAGGTTTGGGGCCTTTCGTCCTGCACTTAAATCGGGAAAAAAGCGGCGTCCGGTTTTCGATTTCGCCGAAAAACCGTTACTTTTGCGCTCGACGAAAGGCCGCGCGAACACCGAAGCGACTCGGACAAGCGGCACGGAACGGTCTAACTATCACGAAAACAACGAACACTACCACACCATGGCAGAAAAGCATAACAAACAGGTCAATCCGGATCCCGAACAGGTGATCGAACAGAGCCTCGGACGTTTCGAACTCTTTATCGAACGCAACGGGAAAACCCTTCTGGTGGCGCTCGGCGCGATTATCGTCCTCGTCGGGGGGTATTT
>NZ_CAJTUJ010000040.1 GCF_910579375.1 uncultured Rikenella sp. | reverse complement strand
GCGCGCCTTGCGCGATTCATCTACATTCGGCTACCGCCGAAATAGCTGAATCGCTTCTTTAGGCGGGGCGCGCGTCGGCCCTACAGGAGGGTACTGCCCTCAGGCCGGGCAGGCCCCACGTCCCGTGGACGGGAAATGCTGGCGCATTTCAACTGGCCGCCTCTACCCCTATTCTCTGTCCGCGCGCTGGCGGAAATCTTATTCAAACGCGAAACTCGCGTTTGAATGATTTCCTACTTCAGTGATCGCGCGCGGTCAGGCTCTGTGCCGGACAGAACTGCCCTGCGCGGGCGGCGGACGGCTAATAAAGCAAAGACAACCCTAACAAAACGCCCGATGGGCGCACCGGAGGGACGGAGCGATACTACGTATCGCTTAATCTGCTCGACTAGATTCTTCAATGCGCGTCACGACGCGAACACCTCCTCCGCAAGAACTCTTATCACTTTGGCACGCTTTATGCTATAATGATTATCGAATCGCTGGAGAGCGGCAAAATGAAAAGGGTTTCCGCCCTCTCCGGACTGACTATTCGACGGTTGTTTACGATTTGTTTTGTTTGTTTTGGGTATTAGTGGCACAGGGAAAGTTCAGATAAATCCCTGTGCCGCTAATGTTTTCTACCCATATCGGACATCCATCAACCATACCCTCCCAAAGAACCGGCCACAAAACAAAACGGGCTTACTCCCATCAAAGAGTAAGCCCGAATGCTTCAGCAAAGATGCTTTACAAAAGATCGTCAAGGTCAATATCCGGAATCGCATCGGCATCTACCCAATCCTCTACCTGACCGGTAAAGGTGAGTCCATTCTTACCGAATTTCACGGTATACTTATAGTTTTTCCCCGCTTCGATCCCGCCAGTCAAGTCCGGCTTCCCACCCGTAGACGGATTGGTCACCGTCGTAGAGTTAATATTAGCGGAATATGACTGATCTTTGTTTCCGTCATTATGAACCACCTCGATTACAATCCCGTTGTTCGCCGGGTCAGAATCGGTATTCAAATCCGTTCCCGTAACCGGTACCAAGTACCCTATCGCATCGATGTAAGGTTTGATCGGAACCGTCGCCGTCGGATCACCCGGATTATTCACCGGTTGAATCTTAATCGGAGTCGTTTCGGTGGCAGCCGTGCTACCGGTCGCTACGACCCCTTTCAGTAGATCCAAAGTGAAATCCGAGCACAAGCCACCGGTCTTCGAATAGATCTTGATCGCTTTCAAACCTTTATCCTTCGCCCCGCCTGCGCTGACCTGCAACCCGTCTTCGTCCTCGCCTTTAACCACCAAGGTGATTTTAGCCACTTTGTAGCTGAAGATCAATTTCTGGCGGTTGTTTGCCGGATCGGCCGGACGCGCCACATTCAACAACGGAGTCGCCCATGCGAATCCATAGTCATACACTTCCGTCTTCCCGGTCTGAATCGTCTGATCAGAGAGGTCTGCCTTGAGCTGGAACGTCGTATTATCGACATACGCCCGTTGATTCGGCGCCGCCGGCATTCCCGGCGCAGAAGCTGTAGCCGAAGCCACCCACGGGAAATACCCGAGGAAGGTCAACTCCGCATTCGCAGTTCCCGACGCAGGCCAAAACAAGAGCGGACTTTTGCCCGACTGCTGTTCCTCGCGATAGTACTTTGAGGTAGGCTGATTCTGCTGGTCATCAAAGAAGTGATACGAGACGTTGGCGGTTTTATCGTTCGAACTGTTGTGCCACAAAGCCGTCGCAGCCGCGGTAGCCGTGGCCGGAACGGTAGCGGAACGGAAAGCGAAAATCCCGATCCGATCCATCTTCAAGGTACCATTCGATCCATCTCCAAGGGCGATGTTGGCTTTGGTGATCTCTACCGTAGGCGCACCGGAGCCGAACTGAACGGGCTGTGCGGTGTCCGGAGTAGCGGGCACTGAGTCGTCGAACGTAATTTTGTTACAACTTACCGCTACCAGCAGTGTGGTAGCCAGTATTAAAATCCGTTTCATCCGTTTTCTAAGTTTGGTTAGAACGGGAATTATTCCCGCTCTGCGCTTGAGGCTGAAAGGTGAGGGTAAAAGGAGAGGGGAGCGCACGTCACCCAGAGGCAAAATTACGCACCCCTCTCACCCTAAGGTTTCAGTCGTCGGATGACAGACTAAACTGCCGGAATTTCGTCAGAACCATTCGGTTCTACTACTTCCCAGTCTTGGATTTCACCCTCAAACTCGATTTCGTTCTTATCCAACGTAAGTTTGAATTTGTATTCTTTCCCCGGAGCAATCGCCGGCAAATAATTCTTCGCAGCGGTAGAAGTTCCCGGAAGCGTCGTTACCAAACCACCTTTAGTCTGGTCGAGCGTAGCGGTATAAACTTCCGGATCCTTACCATTCGTCTGACCACTTACATAGAATTTGATGAACACATTGGTCAAATCCCCACCGACCGAAGAGGTAGCGTTATTCCCTGCCGGAATCAGATAACCGGTTACGGTAAATTTCGCAGCAGGTTTCGTAGTTGCAGCAGGAGTTCCGCCTGTACCAGCCGGAATCGTAATAGTCGTCGTCGTGGTATCGCTTGCTGCCGAGGGAATCTTGAACAGATAACCGGTGAACGGACTCGAACCCGAGAAAGTCGGGAAAGTCGTAGTATTAGTCCAATTCGCCATCGCCGGAGCAGTAGCATCGGTCGTTACCACGTTGTATACGCCGCTCGTAGCATCCACTTGTTTTGCCTGCGTGAGGTCGAACTTAAAGCCCTGATTCATCCCGTCGCCATACATCGCAATCGCTTTCAGTTCTTTCGGGATATCTCTGGTCACCGTGTGAGCCACAGTTACTTCGAGGGTGAGTTTCGCCACCGCATATTTAAACTGCAACCGAACCGGATCCTGACGAGTCCCCAGCGCAGCCTGCGTATCTTTCTTACCGTAATAAGCAAACATAATCGGCCCCGGATAAGCGTTTTTCGTAACAGTACCCGGCGTACCCGTCTGATCAAAGAATTTAATGGTACTGTTGGTCATATCACCCGTTCCGACAAAATTAGTATTCGTAGCACTGGCCACAGTGGTCGGCATCTCAAAAACATTACCCGAAGCGTCTGCCAAGTTACCCGGCAAGGTCGTAGGATAGTAAGCATAATAGTTCCAACCCTGCCCCCCAGCAAGATAATACATAGTATTATCGATCGGATCCGGTGTAGCAGTCGGATCTACAAACGGTTCAAAGTGAGCAATCGCCGGTACCGGAGTAGCCGGGTTAGTCGTACCATCATACGGATCCACCGATTTTACCACATACTTCCGGTTCAGATACTGGAAATCCGCGTTAGTCGGGAATACCGAAGCCGGAGCAGCCCCCAAAGTTTTGGTATCCAACACAGCATAGATACCGATCGTATCATCTACTTCAAAGGTACTGTGTCCGCTAGCATCCAAGCCGGCTTTCGATACCGTTGCAGTGCTTGCCGCACTGGAGAAGCGCACAACGTTGTCTGCCGGAAGATTCGGGTCTACCGGAGCCTCACCGATGGTCCGTTTCGAGCAGGCGATCACAGCAAGTGACGCAACTGCCAAAAGAAGACTCTTTTTCATTGTTGTTTTGTTTTGGTTGTTAAAATGTTTGTTTTCCTTGTGTTTTGGTCGTTCTTATTTTTAGCCGGAAACCACTCCGGCATGTAGCAACTCGGTTAATTACTGTGCCCAAAAGGTCGGGAAATCATTCCCCACCACTTCCCACTCTTCGATCGATCCTTCGACGGTCACCGGCGTTTCGGGCTCGATATCGACGATATACCGATATTCTTTCCCCGGCAACAATCCTCCGGTCACCATTTTGTCGGTTTTCGGAATCGGACAAATCAGATTCGCCCCACCATTAAACGTCAACCGAATCACCGGGTTCACCACTTTCCCCGCTCCCGCATTCGGCACGACGTAGCCCCAGGTAGAAGTAGCCACCAACCCGTTAGTCCCTGCCACCTGTTGCAAAACCCAGAATTGATACGGATTCTCGTCATCCGCCACCGCACTCGTCCGCCCACCATGACTGGCCACCTTATCATAAGCCTCCTGTTTGAGGTCGATCACGCATTCGCGATACAGCCCGCCATCGGCATAGAACTCGACGCCTGTCAACTCCCCGCCCATCATACTCGGGTCATATTCCACTTCGACCTTGATTTTGGACAATACATACCGGAAAGTCAAGTTAACCACACTCCCCCCATTAGTACTCATCCCTTTGCGCTTCGCGTTATTGGAGTACATGTACGGCAAAACGTTCCCTACCGTACTCTGATCCCTGATATCCTTGAGGTCGATGGTATAATTAATCGTATCCACCTCCGCGTCCTCCGGTTCCGGCCCCACCGCCGGCCAAACGGCATAGAAGTCCAACAAGGTCGATGTCGAACCGAACCGTATCCGGTCTTGAATGGTTTCGGCCGAGAAGTTGTTGTTGTTATCTGCCACATACCGACAGTCCTTAGCCTCCCCTTTCACCGTATTCTGGCCATAATTCCCGGAGATTGTCTGCCCCGCCAACGGAGCAAAGACAGATATCTTATCTCCCTGATCGAACTGCGGCGCAGAGAGTGCCGGATTAGTGTCCTTATCCGAGACTTTGGTAACCGTCTCAGCCTTGGCCGAGAATCTCACGACCTCTCCCTGTGCGACATCCTCCATAACGACCTGCTTGGCCTTACATCCGGCGCACAACACCGCCGTACACAAGGATAATATGATGATTGTCTGCTTCATCGTCTGTCTCTTCCTTTCTTATTGCACGGTTCCCGAAATATGCGTTCCCCCGTCGTTCCCCGGCTCCCAGTCCGTAATTTCCGCATCGCCCAAAATAGCCGAACCGCTGTCTTTCAACGTGAGGTTATAGATATATCTCGTCCCCTTGACATAGGTCATATCCTTAGGCTTCGCGTTATAAGTCATACCGTCCGCCGTCGTCACCGTAAATTCCATGTTTTTGATATTCCCGTTCGGCACCACCGCAGCTTTACAAACGCTCACGCCCGGCTCCAAATTGAGTCGTCCTCTCGCCCCCGTCCCCGTTCCTCCATTCAACAACGCAGTTCCCCCGCTCTGGACATCGAATTCATATCCCGATTGCAATCCATCCCCCGTAAAAGTCACGGAGGTAATATCGCCCACATCCCCATCCGGCATCGTGACCGGATCGAATTTGATATTAATAACCACCTGCGCCACCACATACCGGAACTCCAGTTTCACATATTCAAACGTTCTGGAAACGCCTTTTGTTTTCCAGGTATCCGAATAAAGCACCGCCCCGGTCATCCCTTTAGTCTGATCCGCTATATCCATCTCCACTTTTCCCGCCGCATCCGCCTCTGCCGAATAAGGATAATATCCGACAAAGTAGAGTTTTTTAGATTCCGGGAAGGTAATCGGGTCATTCCCCGCCTCTACCAACAGTTCTCCGTTACTCATCTGCACATACGGCACATTCTGCCGCACGAACTCATCTCCGGTAGCGAACATGGAGCTATTTTGCGGATAAGCGTACATCCCGATCACATCCCCCTCTTCGAACTTATCGTCATCCAGCACCTTCGAAGTCGTCACCTCTCCGACAGCAAACCGCACGGGATACCCCTCCTCATCCCCCATCCCTTCACCGACGGTACGTTTGCTGCAACCGGCAAGCATCACGACCGCCCATCCCGCGAGTACGATATATTTCATTTGTTTTTTCATAGCCATTTCCTACACCCGAGTGTATTAAATCCCGTCGACATCCTCTCCCTTACCGTCCTTCCACTTCACGATCACCGTCAAGAATCCCGCATTCGCCTTCACTTCGATATCCGCTTCGACCTTGATGTTCAAATCATCTTCCATCGCCCCATTTTTCAATTGCTCCGTGATATCCTCCTCGTGGATAAGCGTTCTCCCCGACTCGGTATCGGTGTCGAAGTACAATTGGAGTTTATTGCGCAGCGCCGCATCGATTTCCGCCTGGTTCCCAAAGATCAGCATATTTCCGCTCCAAGTCGTCTTGTTACCCGAAATATCGGTCAATTCGAACGGCGAAGCGCACTGCATCCCCCCCACAATCTGCCCCGTCGAGAGATCGACCCCCGAGGCCACATTCCCCAACAACCCTCTCATCGACTTGACCTGATCCGTCAACCCCGTCAAGTTGATTTTGAAATTCACCACCTTGACCTGGCGTTTCATCGGCATCTTCACCTCAATACACGAAGCGTCGTCTTCGACGATCACAATGCCGTTGAGATTGACATTTTCCAAGCTGGACGAGAAAATCCACCCCGGCTGATAAACCACCTCCACACCGTCCGCCTTCGAGAAATTATTCTGTTGCAAGTACGCCGCCGACGCCTTCTTTGCGCTAATCTGCGCCGTCGCAAAGGTTTCCGGTTTCAATACTTCGACATAGTCGTTCTGATTGACCAGAATCATGTGATAAACCCCCACCGAGAAGACCATCTGTTCGTTCCCCACAAATCCCCCGTCCCTCGGAATGGCGTATTTCCCCATCATCGTCCCGTCTTCGCGATAGAGATAAAATTCGAGCGTCGTCGGCAACTCCGCCCCTTCCGGCACCTCGCTCCATTCCGGTATCACCTTCAGCGGCAACTGTTTGATCCGGGTATAAGGCCGTTTGTTACATCCGCCGAAAGTCAGTATTCCGCATATCGCGACAAGCACGAGCCACGTCGCCGACAGAGTTCCGTATTTCAACCGCATTTTCATTCTTTAGTTATCTTTTCCGACATTTCGGATATTACAGAGCACTTAGTATAATCGGAATAGGGTACCGAAATATTGTCAGTGTTCCGAATTTTCGTCATAATTTCACTCAAAAAAACGCCCTCCTCTCCATCTCATCCCAATCACACCAGCCTAATACACCCGCTCCTTATGCCCCATCCGGAAGATCACCGTCGCCCGCACCTTAGTCGGCCCGATCCACGGTTTGTTCTTCTGTTCCACCCACAAGTTGCGCTTCACGATCGAGTTCCACTCGTAAACGTCCATTTTATTGGCCAAATATCCGATCCCGATCCCGAACTCGAACGCCCAACGCCGTCCCACCGGCAAGTAGTAGCCGTAACTGATCCCGCCCCCCATCACCGTCCCCTGACGTCCTTTCTGGTTCAGCTTGATATCGTAGTCGGCATACTGTCCATAGAGGCCGATAATATGTCCCGCCCTCGAGCGGTCGTCCCCGAACCAGTATCTGAACTCCGGCCCCGCACCTGCCACATATATCCCCTTGTTCCCCGTATTATCCTGCTTTTCCCAGAACGTCAGTGTCCCTTCGAGCAAGATCGAGAAGTGGCCGCCGATATGAAACTCCAGCCCCGCATTCGGTGCCGCCACCAACCAGTAGGGTAAATTGGTCCGCAACGAAAGAATCTGATCGATCGGCCCTTCATACTTCGCCCTTACATTACGCCCCATCACCCCCGGCCGCCAAACCGGATACGGATTGGTGCGAATCGCCGCCAGCTGGCGTTCCCGCTGCGCCGCCGACATGGTATCCGAAATGGCATCCGTCAGCTCCCGCGTCACATTGATCTGCGACTGCATGCGGTTCGCCGCCGCAACCCCTTTGGCTCCCTTCCCGCCACTGAGATAGGTGGCGACTTCCACCCGCCTTACCTTATTATATATATCATCTCCCCCCAGCCACGCATCCGCCCCGTCATTCCCATCGCCGAATTCGCCGTCCGAATCGTAATAATCCTCTTCCGCCTCCCGCACATGCGTCAGAAAACGCACCCCGTGCAACTCATTGTGTTCCAATCGCCCCACGAGGAAATCCTTCACCGCCAAAATCCTGGCCTCCGCCAACTCCCGCGTCCCGATGCGGCTATCCAGCGTAGAAGTGTACGCCGTCAAGACGATCGAGTCGATCGCCACCGTCTCCTGTTCGGCCACCCGTCTGGCCAGCGAGTCGAACTGTTGACGCTGCATCAGGTTCGGCCCGTATTGGAACACCAGATCGCTACTCCCCGTAACGAAATAGAATTTGATTCTCTGCGGTCTCACCACCGCCGCTTTCCGCGCCGCCGCGGCACCGGTCGAGGCGAATATGCCCTCCGTATACATCTGCGCCCTGAGTTCTCCCAAGGAGCCGACCATCGCCGACAGCATCCCTACCGCCATCGCAAACAAGCGTTGTTTATTCATTCTATTTCGCTGCATATCTTAGTTTAAGCGCCAAAAACTCCGTGTCTCCGAAAAATAACCCGCCTTCTCATCACCGCATCCGAGCCTCACATCTCTCCGCCGCTACCCCCCTCTCCTACCCCTTTCGTCATCTCCGCTCCGTTTATTTTTCTCATCCCCGCCACCCCTCTGAGTTTCAGGTACCGATACATACTCCGTTCGTTGCACCGCACGATATCGCAAATATCCCTCACCGTAAAATCCCCCTGACAATACATCCGCACCGCCAGGTCGAGTTTCTCTTCGTTCATTTTGATCGACCCTTTCGGCCGCCCACCCCTCACCGTCGATTTCCGCCCCCTCGTCCGTCCCTCGCCACCCGTTTCCCGCCCCAACACCGGCACCATCCGATGGTGAATACATGCCAACAACTCCTCTCCGCCCCCGTGACACAAAATCTCCCAACACCCCTCCAGCCACTCTTCCGCCAGCGATACCAATTTGAATCGCCTGCGCGACCACATCAGCAGCACCTCCACAATATCCTCCACCCCCACGCATATATCCCTCAGCGAACACACCACCAGCTTATCTCCAACCCCCAGCAACTCCGCCACCTCCAGAAAGCGATCTTTCGCCCGCCCCGCATCCTCCGCCACATCCAACCCGTCCACCCCGTAATTCATCAGCCTCACCACCTCCGCCGAACTCGCATCGCCCGTATTTACAACAAACCCTCTGACCATGATCGCTTAAATATCCATTCGGATTTCCCGCGACCGAACGCCCCGAAAATCCACTCGTTTCCGTAAAGTCCAAAAGGAATCAAAATCATTGATTCCCAAGTTTATAAATCCTCCTATCGAATGAAAAATCCATTCCTCTCCCCCATTCGACGCTTCAATATCTGACAACAAAGATACTGCAATAAATCATACCTGCAAATTTTTTTATGTATAAATATTTCACCCTACCGGCAGAAAACAGAGGCTTCGAAGCGATGAAGCCGGAAAAATTCCACCCCTCGGCGGCTCTGAAAAAAGATATGACAAAAAATCAACGCCGAAAAGATCACCCGAAAACCCGACCTGTCGCTAAAAATACACCTTTCACAAACCTATGAAATACAAATACTTATATATCAATAAAAATAATTGTCACTATTTTACCGGCCACTGAAAATTATGACAAATTTTCATTCAGGAGAGTGCCGACAACAAACCGACAACCACTTAAATCCCGACTTGCCACATTCCGTCGGATATGACAAAAACAGGCTTACAGCCCGGCCGACAACGACAACGCCCCGCAAATTTCGGTAGAAACCTCGCCCAGCGTTCCTCCAACCTGCTGATTGACCGCCGTATAGACCCGAATTTGCTTGACCGTCCGGAGCTCGACCCTCCGCCCCGCCTCGTCCACCGCCCGATCGATGTCGAATTTATTGCCGTACCGCGTATCCGGATCTCCGCCGACCACCGTCGTATAATCCGGCGACCAGTTGTCCGCATATCCCTCCCCCAGATCGCGCAGCACATACTTCACCCCGTTCCACTCCGCCGGATCCGGCAATCGGAGCCCCCGGAAAACGATCGTCCGCTCCCCTTGCGCCGCCGCCGGCCAATAACTCTGCGGATGGATAGTCGCCAACGCCTCGATCGTCCCGCTCCCTCCCCGATTGTCCGTCCATACCACCTCCTCCGCCTGCGCCACCTGCTTCGGTCGGAAGTAGGTTATCTCGTAATCCGCCACGCTTCCCGTCGCCTCGTCCGCCGCCCCGCGCAACCGATACCAGCGTTCTCCGTCCGGACTGACCTCGACAACGCCCGGTTCGGAACTCCCGTCGAAAGCGTTTCCGAAAATGACGAAATCAGGCCCCTCGATATTTTTGAGTTCGTGATCGAACTCGAAGACGACCGCCCCGCCGAAGCCTCCCAGGGAGAGACATCCCTTTTTCCCGCCGACAAGCGATTCAGCCGCCTCCCGGGTTCCCATCTCCGAATTGACGAATTGTCCGGGAGCGGGCGTATAACTTACGATTCGGGCGATCCACTTCGAATGCTCCGGCGGCATCGGATCGTTCGTTTTATTACATCCTGCGAGCCCCAGCAGGCCCGGAAGCGCCCAAATCCAGACTGAATTTTTCATTCCTTTTCTTTTTGAAACGAGAATGCACCGCATTCGTAGAGGACAAAAATAGCCTTTCCGTCCGAACCGTCCAAGCGATCGGCCAATCCGCCGTTTCCCGCTTTCCCGCCCCGGGCTACCGCGACGCGGGTAACGAGGGTTGTTTTGGAGCACTCGTCACTACAGGCACGGTCGGATCGGTGTGGTCTGCTTCGACGGAGGAGGGCTGCGGTTTTTACCTGGATTTCAACATGAGGTACTTCTATTCGGGCCGTGCTCTCTATCGGGCTTACGGTTTTCAGCTGCGTTGCCTCTCGGAATAAACGGGAACGAGAGGCACGCGAACCGGGCAGCCTCGCCCCCCATTGCCCACCGCGGGACCCCATAGAGGCGTTTGATGGGGTTATCAGGGCCTTGCGGGGCCTGCCCGGCCGACGCGCAGACAGACCTCGATGTTTTCGAATTAACGTCGGGCGGCTGTCCATGTCAAGGAGACTGTTTATCTCTTCTCTCTGATCCGCTTAGGCCGCGGGGGCCCCTACTTTTTATTATGTGGTAACCGACGCTGCCAGTGAGGGCATGCAAACGTAGTTTCGCTGATTGCCGAACGGCGAGGAGGAAAACAAGCGAAACGCAGTTAAAAAGTAGGCAAAAAGCACATTCAAGGGAGACTCGCATCCCTCTTGAAAATCCCCCGACGTTCCTTTAGGTAAAGTCGCCTTGGGGTAGAGGCAGCCAATAAAACGCCCTGTGGGCGCGCCCCGGGCTTCCGCTATTATGCCACCGGCGAACTGGGCGGAGTCGGAAACAACGGATACAGTTGGTCATCCACAGTCCGAGGAAACGGTGGCATGGATCTGAATTTCCTGTCGCAATATATCAGCCTCAACGCAGCGAACGGATTCGCCCACGGTTTTCAGTTGCGTTGCCTCTCGGAATAAACGGACGCTTAGCGTCTTTTGATGGCCGGGTCTACCCTAAAAATAAGGGCAGCCTCTACCCCAAAAGCTACCCTAAGCAGCCGGCAGCAGCGGCCCGAAACCTCTCCCTGGAACCATACCCCAAGCCACAAAAAAGCCTCGCCGAACAGTCGGCGAGGCA
The DNA here is from genome assembly GCF_910579375.1 of uncultured Rikenella sp. Classification (GTDB taxonomy): domain Bacteria; phylum Bacteroidota; class Bacteroidia; order Bacteroidales; family Rikenellaceae; genus Rikenella. Next base: position 2,668 of record NZ_CAJTUJ010000040.1, on the reverse strand, counting down.
ACGAAAAAACTCAAAAGCCCACAAAAACTACAACGCCACCATATAGACCCTGCTCGCCGGCAAATCCGGCACAACCAAATATCCCTTAGCCACCGAAATATCCGCCGGCCCCCGCAGCTCCACCCCCAAATCCAACACCGTCACCGCATTTTTCCCCTCCGGCGTCAGATCGACAAAGCCCACCTCTCCCGCACCGTTCTCCCCCCTCCAGTTGCTGAAATAGAGCCTCTTGCCATCCCCCGAGACCGCCACCCCGTCGTACTGACCGAACCGATCCCCCATCAGATTCACCGGTTCCGCCGTCAAATCCGTCATATTCACCGCATAAATACCATTTTCCGCCCCCGGCCTCTCCTCCGGATCATACGACGCCACGTACAACGTCCCCTCATGCTCCGCCAGCCCGTTCGCCCCCGGAATCGTCGCCACCAGCTTCGGCACCGGCCTCCGCGCCCCCCACACCGCCTCGCAATCCCGCACATCCAGCGCATAAATATGTCCCGTATTCGTCACCGACACCAACAGAAAATCCCCCATCGCCACGATATCGTTCACAAACACCTCCCCCTCCGGAAACGCGATCTTCACCGGCTGCACCCCCGGCTTTTTCAGGTGAAAAACCGTCACGCACCCCACATCCGCCACGAACAGACAATCCTCCTTGACCGCCATCCCCTTCGGCGCATTCAGCGCCCCCCGCGCCGGAATCAGAATCCGATTCTCCTTATTCAGCGAAACGATATACCCCCGTCCTTCCCGGTTGAGCGGCGCCAGCGAATCCGTCCCGAAATTCGACACCAGTATCTCCCCGCTCCTGAGCACCAGCGTCCCCTCCGGAAAGCGCATGTTTTCCGTCACCGTATAGACCTTCTCCTTCCCCGCCGCCACCCCCTGCTGCGCCGCCGCACACACCCCCACTCCCGCCGTCCAGACCGCCAAAAACGTAAACAACCGTTTCATAACCTATTCTTTGTTAAGTAAGTTGCAGTAAAGATAATTAAAATTCCTAAATTTGTCCGGAACTTTACTTTTTGCCAACCAAAAACACGCAAAAACACCATCGCTTATGAACAACCCCAACATCCGCATCGTTTCGGCTGCCGAGGCTGTACAAGTCGTCAAGAGCGGCGACCATATCCACCTGAGTTCGGTGGCCAGCGCTCCGCAATGCTTGATCAAAGCCCTTTGCGATCGCGGCGACCGCGGCGAACTCCGTGACGTCTTCATCCACCACCTCCACACCGAAGGCCCGGCACCCTATGCCGATCCGAAATACGAAGGGATCTTCCAATCCTCCCAGTTTTTCGTCGGCAGCAACCTGCGTCGCGCCACCCAGGAGGGGTATGCCGACTATATTCCCGTTTTTTTGAGCGAAACGCAAAAACTGTACCGCTGCGGCGCCTTGCCCATCGACGTCGCCATGATCCAGGTATCGCCGCCCGACAAACACGGCTACGTATCGCTCGGGACATCGGTGGACGCCACATTGGCAGCAGTCGAATGCGCCCATACCGTCATCGCCGTCATCAATAAATACGTCCCCCGATCGTTCGGCCAGGCCATGATCCGGATGTCCGAGATCGACATCTGGTGCGAAGACGACACCCCGCTGATCGAAGCGCCGTTCACCGCACCGAACGAAGTCGAGACCGCCATCGGGAAACACTGCGCCGAACTGATCGAAGACGGCGCCTGCCTTCAGATGGGCATCGGCGCGATTCCGAACGCCGTACTCGCGCAGTTGGGCGGACATAAGAATCTGGGTATACACACCGAAATGTTCGCCGACGGCGTTCTGCCGCTCGTCGAATCGGGCGTCATCAACGGGATGAACAAAGTGACCGACCCGGGCAAAATGGTATCGACCTTCCTGATGGGCTCTCAGGAGGTCTACGACTTTATCGACGACAACCCCGGCGTGCTGATGATGGACGTAGGGTACACCAACGACCCGCACATCATCTCCCAGAACCCGAACTTCACCGCCATCAACTCGGCCCTTCAGATCGACCTGACCGGTCAGGTCTGCGCCGACTCGATCGGCACGAAACACTACTCGGGCGTGGGCGGCCAGATCGACTTTATTTACGGCTCTTCGCTGTCGAAAAACGGGAAAGCGATCGTCGCCATGCCGTCGAAGACCAACAAAGGGATCAGCAAGATCGCCCCGGTACTCAATCCGGGAGCAGGCGTCGTGACCACGCGCGCGCACATGCACTGGTTCGTCACCGAACACGGCGCCGTGAACCTGTACGGCAAGACCTTGCAGGAACGGGCCCGGCTGGTCATCAGCGTGGCCGCTCCGGAGCACCGCGAAGAGTTGGATCGCGCCGCTTTCGAACGGTTCGGCCCTCACCACACCTATATTAAGATGGAGTGCGGGATGTAGGCCGTATTCTACGATCCTTCGTTATATTCATTTTATCCACCCTCTCTTCGGTCTTCCGGAGAGAGAGTTGTTTTACCTCGATTCTCTGCGACGGCCCTGTCCGCCCGCCCCGGGCTACCGCGACTTCGGTCGCACGGGCTATGGGGGTGTAGCGAGGCTCGTCGGCTACTTCGGATTCAGCTGGTCGTCCGCGTTCTACGATTCGGGCGACCACTACCGTGGCCTGTGCTTGGATTTCCATTCGCAGAGCCTCGATCCCAGCTGCTCGGACTACCGCGG